>CAZBTI010000005.1:12829-55092 GCA_964494395.1 uncultured Acidimicrobiales bacterium
TCCGCTGTCTCCGCAGCGCCCTCCGCTGTCTCCGCAGCGCCCTCCGCTGTCTCGGCGACGCCAGTTTGTGCTGCTTCGCCTGCCGATCCGCAGGCAGCGGCGAACAGCGCAACGCTCATGAGTGGCGCGAGCATCTTTGGCGAAATCGACATAGGCACTAGTTCACCACGGCGCAGACCGAATGTGCTGCTCAGGCCGGCGGTGTTCTGATCAGGTTCAGCTCGGACGTTCGGCGATGAGATCGATCAGCGCAGCTCGCCCGACGTGCGCTGTGCCTGAATCCTGTTCCCGCAGATAGCTCGCAAGCCGGAGAATCTTCCAGTCGGCGAAGGCCTCGGCGAGTAAGTCCTCGGTGTACATGTTCTCGGCGACTGGCGGACCACCAGTTCCAAGCTCGACCTGTTCGGGGGTGAAGCCATGAAGGAGCAGTCGACCACCGGGCTTGGTCGCTGCCTGAAGATCGGCGAACTGTTGTGGTCTTTGGCTCGGGACCGCGAATTGGACGAAAATCGCCACGGTGAGGTCGAACTGCTGAGACCAATCCCACGCCCCCCACTCCGACACATGCGCATCGACGCTGACACCGGCGGAGGCTGCAAGTTCTGCGGTGCGCCCAATCGCTGTGGTGGACAGATCGAACGACGTCGCCTCAAGACCCTGTTGCGCGAGGTAGACCGCATTCCGACCTTCTCCGTCGGCCACACAAAGCGCAGTGCCTGCGCCCTGGAAGACCCAAGGGTTCTCCCGAAGGACATGAGCCGGCGCCCGTCCGAACAGGTAGTCAGCATGGTTTGCGTAGCGGTCTTCCCACACGAGGACGAACTCTAAAACGCGAGAGACCCCGCCCGACAAATCGGGCGAGGTCGCACGCTACTCATGGTTTGTTTGTGGCTATCGAGCGGAGGACACCGCCTAGACAGCCACTAGGAACTAACCGATGGAGACGAGGCCCTGCGTGTCGATCTCTGGGAGACCGTCGCTGATGACCTGGGTCTGGGTAAGGGTGCCGTCTTCAGCTACGTCGAAGACGTAAATTTCACCGCTGAGACCAGCAAGCTGGTACAGCTGGTTGCCGTCTGGGCTGACGTCGAGGTCGATCCATCCGTCGGTGGTACCGAAGGTGGTAGGACCGTCAACAGCGAGGCCTTCCTCAGCAAAGCCGCTTACGCCAGCAGCTGCCACCGTGTCGAGAACCGTCACGGTTCCGTCAGCGTTGAGCTCGAAGCTGGAGATGGTGGCGTTGATAGCGTTGGAGACGAAGAAGGTTGTTCCGTTTCCGTGGAAGTCGATCCAGCAAGCGGTGAGCTGCTGTCCGTCAGCGCCGAATGCGTTCGGAGCTGCAGGATCGCCGTCAGTCGTAGCGAGGTCACTCTCGGTGATGGTGAGCGAACCGTCAGCGGCAAGCTCGTATACCGTTACCGAACCAGCCTGGAGGGCTGGAAGCGCAGGTGGATCACCAGCTGCGTTGAACTCACGTGCCTCGGTGACTACAACAAACTCGCTGTCGCCGACCGTCTGGATATCGAAGTCGATAGCCGATGGAAGGTTACGACCCTCAGCGTTGTCACGGAGCGTTGGGGTGCCGGTGTCGGCAAGCGAGAGCTCACCGTTGTCCGCTACCGCAAAGCTGTATACCGATGCCTCAGCGTTTGGACCGGTCAGCTGGTTCGAACCAGACGTGATCGACGAAACGATGATTGCGCTGCCGTCGGCGTTGAAGCCGATGTTTGCAGGACGGTTGTCGAGGTCAGCGACGTAACCGGTTGGGCTGAGCTCGCCGGTCTCCGAAAGGCTGAATCCGACGACGTTTCCTTCATCGTTAGGCTCGCCACGGGTGGTACCGGCTTCGCCAAGCGCCAGACCGTCACGGTCGATGTTGGTTACGAAGACGTTGCCGTTCTGTACGGCGACCGAGTTCGGTCCTACGCCGCCCGAAGGCACGACCGAGATCAGCTCAAGGCTGAAGTCGTCGTTGATGTAGAACGAGCTGATCGTGTCTGAACCAGCGTTCACGGTGAGCAGGAACTGCTCGTCTTCGGTGACTACAACCGAGTCAGCTGAGATGAGTGGGTCGAGACCTTCACCGCCGTCGAACTCCGTCGAGCCGGCGCCGCCGGTTGCGAAGTTACCTACGTGAGTGAGGGTTCCGTCCGCTGCACGCTCGAACGCTGCAATCTCGTTGTTCTCGAGATCGTTGGTTCCAACGAATACAGCACCAGCTGCTTCTTCAACAGGAATAACTGACCATGCGGTCGACGCACCTGGGGTGGTGCTGGTGTTGACGTTGAAGCCAGGACGGGTTGCGTTGAGCAAACGGCCACTGTCGACGTTCACGATGTAGTACGCACCATCGCCTGCGTCTTCGAGGGTCCAACGGATACCTACGTCAGTAGAGTCGGCGAGGCCAACGTTGTATCCGGTTTCGCCTCCGTCAGCGTCCAGGAAACGGCCGGTGTAGGCGTTCTGGATGTAGACGTCGCCGTCGCCAGCGTCGAGGGTCTGCCACTCGGTGGTTGTGTGAGGAACGGTGACGGTGTCAGCGTTGCCAAACGATGCCTCGAGGTAACGGCCAAACTCGCCGTCGACGAGACGGAAGGTCGATGGCGCATCAGCGTCATCGCCAGAGTCAGCAGCGGCGTCGCCAGCGACAACGCTTCCCTCGAAGAGCGGACCAACAGCCGACTGGGTGTTGATTGCAGCGCCGAGATCGATGGTTACACGAGCGAGAAGCTCGTCATCTGCAACTGCGCCCGAGCCGTCAGAACCAATCGTGGTGCCTGCAGCGGTCTGGAGACCGATGAGGTTGTCGAAACCTGCGTGAGGACCAGCGACGCCCGTTGGGTCGTCGGTCGACTCGCCAGATCCCTCACCGTCAAAGCCGAGCGAGAAGCCAGCAGCGCCAAGAGCGTTGTTGACCTCGGTGCCTGCGTCGACGATGTCGGAGCCGTAGATGTCGATGGTTACTGGACCGGTGAAGTTTCCGTCAGCATCGAAGATCTGGATGAGATCGTCGTTGCCGAAGAATGCATCGTTGGTTGGGATGAACATCGAAGCAAACGATACGTACTGGTATGCAGCAGGGTTGCGTACGTCGATCGAACCGGAGATGACCTCTCCCGGTGAGATGAACTGTACTTCGCCGTTGCCGACCGTTGCTTGGAGGCGTCCGCCCCGAGCAAACTCTGAGCCGAGCAGTTCGGTGTTGCCACCTTCTGCCAAAGACTCGAGGCCAGGGGTTACGCGCTCTCCAACGTTGTAGAGGTCGAAGTCTTCGCTGTGAAGGCCAACCCATGGCTCGGTGAAGAAGAACCCGTCAGCGGGCTGCAGGTTCTCGAACGTGAACGTCACGGCATCTGCCGCAGCGATCTCTTGTGCTTGAAGATCGGCCGATCCGACAGCGACGGTGGTGGACACCATCGCTAGAGCGAGGAACGCTGAGAAGCGACTCCGGCCCACTTTGCGACCATTGCGGTCATGACTCATTTGCAAACTCCTAAGTAGTTTCGTTACCCGCCAAATGCGTGGTAACGGAAATGCAACCTAGGGAAGAAATGCGTTCACTACTATCGACAACTGATGAACGAGTTTCCGATTCGTTCATCTCCCATTCTCAACTACTCTGCGTGGTCGTATTTCTACCGCTTTCTCGCTTTTTAGCGGAGGTCTTTTTACTCCCGCATCACACGCGAACCTGGAAGGTACTGACGCTCAAAAGGCCCTTGTTTTATGGCTTTTTGTCAAACATCAGGTCGACCCTTCAAGTAGTTGTCAATAGGTCAAATTACCCCTTCAACCTTTCTTAAGCGCAGAGAGTGAGAACGCCGAGAGTCACTGTAGAGGTTGTGAACATTTGAGTACCAACAGTCGTTTTATCAAATCACAACAGCTTCATGAGGGAAAAGCGACTACTCTGCGTGATCAATATGGCGAAATTCCGCTCGAAACGCCACTAAGCCGCATGCAGTCGGCGGTCGAAAAGTAACGCCTCTTTGTGCAAGGCCGGGGATAGCTTCCTGGGTAAGCCAGCGGGTCTAGGTTGCTGAGCCCTCGAGCGACTTCCGTTCGTAGGTGAGCTGGACCATCCCGTTTTGGTAGGTCTTGGTCGCCAGGTGATCGAGCCACTGTGGGGCGTCGAGACCGCCGAGAAGGGGTATGCCTTCTCCGCGGACCACAGGCAGAATCGACACGATCATCGAGCAGAGGAGTCCGGTGTTGATGAAGCTCGACACGAGTTGGCCTCCATCGATATAGATCTTCTTCCAACGACGACCTTCGGCGAGGTTTGCGAGTGCTTCAGGGCTGCCACGAAAGATCTCGCAGTCCTTTGCGTTGTCGGGAAGTTCGGTCATCGAACTCGACATGACCACGACCGGCTTATTCCATGGCCACTCGTCGACGAGCGCAACGACAGTCTCGAACGTCCGGCGCCCCATGACTAGGGCGTCTACATCGGAGGTGAAGGCAAGGTAGCCGTAGTCCTCCCCCTCGATCGGGGGCATCTCATCGAGCCAGTCGAGTTCGTCATTTGGCCCGGCGATAAAGCCGTCGAGGCTCATTCCGAGGAAGGCGTCGAAGCGGACGGTCATTGGTTCACCTGCCCCACGACCGACAGTGGTGTGAAGGTCGCGAGCAAGCGCCCTTCCTCGACCATCGCCGCCCGATACTCATCCCAATTCGGGTGTGGCCCACCAGAGATATCTTCGTAGTACTTCACGAGAGCGTCGTTTGTATCGTCGTCGACTGCGGTGGTGGCCGTGCTTAGTTCGACGGTTCCGTCGAAGGAGACGTAGCTCCATTCGTCGGGTGCACTGATGTGGAGGACGATTCGGTTGTCGCGGCGCATGTTCTTGGTCTTGGCGCGGCTCTCGGTCAGCGAGATCACGAATGTCTCGTTCTCGATGACGTAGACGATGTCGGACGATTGTGCCCTACCGTCTTTTCGTAGGGTGATGAGGGCGGCGTGCTTTCGGGTGCCAGCCCAGCCGAGTGCAGTCGAGAGGTCCATCGCCTCAGGCTAGTAAGGTGACGCCTCCAAGGGAGATCTCATGAGCCTGCAATCCAACAGCGATGGCTGGCACCTCGCACAGTTGAACATCGGGCTCTTCAATCACCCGCTCGAACACCCTGAAATGGCCGAGTTCGTCGACAATCTGGATCGCATCAACACGCTCGCTGAAGGGGCACCCGGTTTTGTCTGGCGCCTCACCAGCGACGAGGGCGAATCGTCGAGCTATGTCGATGTCCCGGGAGCAACAGACCCGCTCGTCGCTCCAAACCTTTCGGTGTGGACCGGCGTCGAGGCATTGCGAGAGTTCATGTTCAAGACCGATCACGTGCACTATCTGCGTCGTCGGGCCGATTGGTTTCAGAAGCAAGACGGTCCACTTGCGGTGCTCTGGTGGATCCCAGCGGGAACAGTCCCCACACTCGAAGACAGTGTTCGCCGGCTCGACGTGCTCAAGGAGAAAGGCCCCTCAGAAGTTGGATGGACCTTTCGGGAGCCCTTCCCTACACCGACGCCTTAGGCGTAGGTCGGTAGGCGCAAGCTCGACGTAGCCCCTTGGTCGAGCGGAGCTGGGCCGTCGGAGTGCATGCGCCACCAGCCCGCTGCGGCAACCATCGCTGCGTTGTCCGTACACATTGATCGAGTCGGCACAAAGGCTTCGATACCATCTTGGGCGGCGAGGTCGACCGTGCGCTGTCGCAGGGACGAATTCGCAGCAACACCTCCGGCCAGGCACAAACCTTTGGCTCCGTACTCGTGCACGGCGCGTTGCGCCTTGGTCAACAGCACGTCGACCACCGCCTCTTGGAACGAGGCCGCAATATCGACATCGGCTACGTCGGGGTTCTTGCGGACGAAGTTCACGACCGATGTCTTGAGGCCGGAGAAGGAGAAGTCGTAGCCGTCTTTGGCCATAGCCCGAGGGAAGCGAACCGCTTCGGGGTTTCCGTCGAGGGCCATCTTGTCGATGATTGGACCGCCGGGGTAGCCGAGGCCGAGGTAGCGGGCGACCTTGTCGTAGGCCTCGCCCGCAGCATCGTCGAGCGTCTGACCGAGGAGGCGATACTGTCCGTGGCCCTCCATGAGTACGAGCATCGTGTGACCACCTGAAACAAGGAGTACGACGACGGGCAGTTCGAGATCAGGTTCTTCGAGGAACGACGCGTACAGGTGGGCTTCGAGATGGTTGACCGCAATGAACGGCTTGTCCCAGACGAGAGCGAGCGACTTTGCGGCGCTGACACCGATGAGGAGTGAGCCGATCAGGCCTGGGCCGACCGTGCACGCAATGGCGCTGAGGTCGTCCTTGTCGACACCGGCCTCGACCATTGCCTCAGCAACGACGGGCATCATCATCTCGACATGTGCTCGGCTTGCGACCTCCGGCACCACTCCCCCGTACCGGGCGTGAATGTCGATCTGGCTGGACACGATGTTCGATCGAACATCGCTGCCATCGGCAACGATCGCTGCAGCCGTCTCGTCGCAACTCGTCTCGATTCCCAAGATCAATTCAGCCATGGAATCAGGCTACCTCCGTGGGGTCTGACCCCAATTTGGTCAGTAACCGGGCCGTCATGATGTATGCGTCCTCGCCGTTGTCGGCGTAGTAGCCAGGTCGGCGCCCCATGACCGCCAGGCCGTGGCGCTCGTAGAGGGCGATCGCTGGAAGATTGCTTTGCCGCACTTCGAGCGTGAGCTCGTAGTAGCCGCCTTCGGTTGCAGCTTCCCTGAGCCTGTTCATAATCGCCATACCAATCCCTTGGCGTCGAAAGTCTTCGGAGACCGCGATCGTCGCTACATGAGCCTGATCGCCGAGGAACATGAGGCCGCCATGCCCAACGATGGTCGAGTCTCGCTCGGCGACGAGGTGTACCCGACCGGGGTCGGTGACCTGGGCAATAGTCCAGCCTTCCGACCACGGAGACGGGAACGAAGAGCGATCGATTGCACGAATATCACGAACGTCGCCAATCTCAGCCCGCCGAAGACTGAACATGGAGTCCTCGTTCACGATCGACCGTCACGAACCTTCCAGTTGATCTCCGCGTCGGGCAGCCGGATGTACATCGGTTCGATCTCGCTCGGCGAGACGAACTCTTCCCGCATGGCCTTGGGGTGTGCCAGTTCGACCAACGAACGAGCCGAGGGATACCAGAGCCCGTTGCCGGCGAATTCGGCGCCGGAGATTTTCTCGAAGTGCTCGCGATAACGCTCGGCGCCGTCGCCGAGGAACAGTACTTCTTCGGACAGCGTTACGAGATCGGCTGCCAACTCTTCGGGAGTCGACACGGCGGGTTCGGTGATGCGCTGGACCTCGCCGAAAACAGATCGGTAGTGCGCTGAGAAGACCTCGCCGCGTCGGGCGTCGTAGCACGGGACGATGAGTCGAGAGGAGTGTGAAGCTGCGAAAGCTCCGAGGTCGAGGCTCGACACACCGACCATCGGAACGCCCAGACCGTGAGCGACGGCCATGGCCGAAGCAATGCCCACTCGCAGCCCCGTGAAGAGACCGGGGCCGATATCGACCGCGACGGCGCCGATCTCGTTCAGTTCGACACGGGCCTGTTCGCACACGAACTTGATCTGCGGGGTAATGCTCTCGGCGTGGCGGCGGTCTTTCGATGAGTGTGCCGAGGCAAGCACGCCCTCGTGCCCACCAATGGCTACGCCCACCTGCGCCGTCGCTGATTCGATTCCAAGGATCAGCACGCTTCGTCTCCAGAGCCAGCGAGCGCCTCGAGTGCACTGCAGCGGGCCATCCACCGATCGCCGACGGGCCGAAGTTCGATGCTGCGATCGTCGTCGCCTTCACCAAAGGTGAAGCGGACTTCGAGAAAGTCTGGGGGCAGCATGGGCATAATGGCGTCGCCCCACTCGATGAGGACCACACCGCCCGAATCGAGCAGATCGGGGAGGTCGAGGTCGAGCACCTCCGCCATTTGCTCGAGTCGGTAGACGTCGAGGTGGTGCAAGGTCAGACGACCCTCGTACTCGCGAGCGAGCGTGAATGTGGGGCTGGTCATGGGCTCGTCGATTCCGAGCGCCTTTCCATACGCCTTAGAGAATGCCGTCTTGCCGGCCCCCAAATCGCCGACGAGAACGAGGACATCGCCGCCCTCGGCGAGGTCGGCGAGCCCTGAGGCCAGTTCGCTGGTGTCGTCAGCCGAAGACGAGAGGACCGTGATCACAGGACAGATTCTACGGCATGGAGCTTCTAGGACACGGCGTCCTCGGTGCGGATGGCTTGCTCGACCGCTGATGCGACGAGGATCCGGACGGTTGCCTCATCGGCCGCGACCTCGGGCTTCGCAACCACGACGAGTGCATCGCCGTCGCTCGGACCGTGGGCTGGAAACACCGCACGAGCCAAACCATCGTGACCCGCTTCGGCGAGAGACCGGCATTGTGCCTTCGTGGTCGTGTCCTCCGAGAGCTTTGCATTGGTGGCGATTAGACCGATGGTCGTGTTCTCGCCGAACGGCGACTCAACCTCGGGCCACTCGAACGTCCCCTCGGCCAATTCGCGCCGAGCAGTGTCGGCTCGTTCGCCGACATCGCCAGCGGCGTTAACCGCCACCAGCGCAGCCACAATCACGTCGTCCTTGCGAGCAACAGCGAACCTGAGCCCTACTGGGTATGCGTGCTCGACACCCCGCCACTTCCCCGCTGTCGCCCCAGCACCCGCACCGACCAGACCCACATCGAAGATGGACGACACCTCGTTGAGCGCAGCGTCGCCCTCGGGAACACCCGGCCAACGCATTGCATTGCCAACATCGAGATCGTAGAGCGACATCGCAACGACGATCGGCACACGACCGTGCGCTGTCTCAAACCCAATGTCTTGGGCCCGGAGCGAGCGGGCCACACCATCGGCGGCGGAGAGGCCAAAGGCCGATCCGCCCGACAGCACAACCGCATGAATCGACTCGACCATCTTCGTGGGTTCGAGCAATGCGAACTCTCGGGTCGCTGGAGCGCCACCGCGCACCTCCCCCGATGCAACGACATCTCCCAGCACGCGAACGACGGTGCAACCGGTCTGCGCCCCGGAATCGGTCCAGTGACCAACCTCCAACCAACCAAACGGCGACTTCGCCATGACGCCTCCCAGGGCAGCTACGGTTCACTTCGTGAGCGAAACAGTAGACGGCCCCAACATCGGTCGCTCCGCCCTAGCCGAATTCATCGGCACCGCTTTTTTGCTCGCCGGCGTCGTGGGTTCGGGGATCATGGCCGAGCGACTCACCGACGACGTGGCTCTACAGTTGCTCGCAAACTCGACAGCCACCGTCTTCATACTCATCGCGCTGATCCTGACCTTCGCCAATACCTCCGGAGCGCATTTCAACCCGGCGGTCACCCTCACCGAAGTAGCCCTCGGCACGATGGATGCCGCCCGAGCGACGAGCCACATCGTTTCCCAAGTACTCGGGGGCATCGTCGGAGTGATTGTGGCGAACATCATGTTCGACCTCGACCCGGTCAACATCTCGACGACGCAGCGCCTCGGGGCCAACCTGGTCTTCGCCGAAGGTGTCGCCACGTTCGGGCTCCTCCTCACCATCTTCGGCATCGTGAGAGCAGGCAACCCGGCGATGGTCGCCTTCGCCGTGGGTAGCTACATCGGCGGCGCCTACTGGTTCACTTCGTCGACCAGCTTTGCCAACCCCGCCGTGACCATCGCCCGCACGTTGTCCGACACCTTTGCCGGTATCGAACCAGGCTCAGCGCCACAGTTCATCTTCGCCCAAGCGGTCGCCACCGTCGCCGCAGTGATGACGATTCGGTTGATCTGGCCGCGTCGCTAGATCAGCTCACCTTACGTCCCATCCATCCAGGCGCTCTTTCTCGCAGCCGAAATGCTCCGAACCGGCATTGAGGTCTCGGTGCTTGCAGACCCCGAGGTTCTCAGCGCCCTTCGGTATCAGTTCTCGAGCAGGGTCACCGAGCATGGCCTGAATTCCGATGGCCGAGTCGAACTCACTCTGACAGAACTCGCACCGCGGCCACTCGCTGCTCAGCTGGCTGGCCACGGACGAGCGGTCGAGGTTCTCAACCCCGGCCAGGAGCTACGGCACGAATTCGTTCGGTTGGCGAACGACCTCCGTGACCAGTGGTTGTAGCTGACGAGTTAGTACGTCCGCGGCACGCGCTTGGAGATTGCGCAGACGAGCTCATATGGAATCGTCCCGAGAATCTTTGCCATCTCCTCGGCGGTGATCTGCTCATCACCTTGTGAGCCAATAAGGATCACCTCATCACCTCGGGCGACCGTGGAGTCGGGGCCGACGTCGACCATGATCTGATCCATGGTGACAACGCCCACGATTGGATGGCGCTTACCGCCGATCAACACCGAACCGCCCTTGAGGCCGAGATCGCGACGCAACCCATCGGCGTAGCCGATCGGAACAGTAGCGATTGTCGTTTCACGATCGGTTGTCCACCGGTGTCCGTAACCAACACCGACTCCCGGAGGAACGCTCTTGACCCAGGACACCTCCGAGCGAAGCGTGAGCGCTGGCTGCACGTCGATCATGCCGGTGAGCGCTTCGTCGGGATCTATCCCGTACAACGAAATGCCGGGCCGGACCATCATTGGCTCGCCCGCCGCGGCCGCCTGGCCGGTGAGCAACGTGGCCGAGTTCGCCACGTGCACTTGCAAACCCGGCGCTTGTTCTCGGATCGCAGCGCCGAGCTTGTCGAGTTGGGTGGCGGTAAACGGATTGTCGGGCTCGTCGGCAACCGGGCAATGCGTCCAGACCGCGTTGAGTGAAAGGTTCGGATAGTTCTTCACGCTCGCGACAAAGTCGGCGATCTCATCGAGCTGGACGCCAACTCTCGTCATCCCCGAGTCGACATCGAGATGAATGTCAACGACCTTCGACGCCGCCGTGGCAGCTGCCGAAATCGCCTCGAGACCTTCACTCGAATACACCGTGCATGTCAGGTTGTGCGCAACACACGCTTCCAAGCCGGCGGAGGGGGGCTCGGAGAGCACCAGAATCGGCACGGTGATACCGGCGTTGCGCAGCTCGATGCCCTCTTCCACAATCGCCACGGCAAGCCAGCTCGCTCCGCCGGCAATCGCCGCCTCCGCGGACTGCACAGCGCCATGGCCATAGCCATCGGCCTTCACCACAGCACAGATCGGGGTAGGAGCAGCTCGCTCCTTTAGCGTCCGGACGTTCTTCTCGATCGCCTTAAGGTCGACGATGCACGATGTAGGCCTCATTGCGGCCAAGGTTACAGAGGCCACCCGGTACGCTCGTGGCAGTGGAGCTCATTCTCATTCGTCATGGACGACCCGAACGCATCGACCACGACCCGGACGGCGCCGACCCAGCGCTGACCGAACTCGGTCACCGTCAGGCAGCAGCTATGGCGAGCTACCTCGCTGACCAAGACATGTCGGCGATCTACGTCAGTTCGCAACAGCGAGCGATCGAGACCGCCCAACCGCTCGAAGTGATCAAGGGCCTCGATGCAACGGTTGTTCCGGGAATTGCCGAGTTCGACCTCGGCCACCCCTCGTATATCCCTGGTGAGGAGATGGAGATCACCGAAGAACAACTCAACGAACTGGTCGCCCAAGCGACTGCCGACCACTTTCTCGAGCGTGTGCGCACTTCTTTCGATGCAATTATCAACGACCATCCGGGCGAGACCGTCGCAGCGGTCTGCCACGGCGGCGTGATCTCGGTGGTTCTGAACGACATTCTCGGCATGCCGATCGAGACCTACCACGACGCGAAATACACCTCCGTTAGTCGTATCGCTGCGTCACGAGACGGCCGCCGGTCGATGACGTCGTTCAATGAGTGCCACTGGCTTCGAGAAATCTCGTGACTGCGGACGCATCTCCTGTTCTCATCATCGGCGCTGGGCTGTCCGGACTCACCGCTGCCCGTGAGCTTCTCGCAACGGATATGCAAGTCCAGATCGTCGACAAGGGTCGTGGGGTCGGCGGTCGGCTCGCCACCCGGCGGATGGGCAATGCTCGCCTCGATCACGGCGCCCAATTCTTCACCGTCCGGGGTGACGAGTTCCGGGCGACCATCGACGCGGCGATCGACCAAGGTGTCGTCGACGTGTGGAGCCATGGGTTCGGCGATGGCGACGGCTACCCCCGCTATTTCTGCCCAAACGGTATGACCGCCCTCGCCAAGTGGCTGACCGAGCAAGTCACCGCTGCTGGCGCCACCATGAGCCTCGGCACACGCGTCTCGCACATCGCGGCGAAGGAGCAAGGTTGGGAACTCCCTCTCGATTCGGGAGGCGAACTAACCGCCCACGACCTGATCGTGACCTCACCGGTGCCCCAAACGCTCGACCTCATCGACGACGGTGGTGTCGTTCTCGATCCCGCCGTCCGAGCCGAACTCGACGCGATGTCCTACAAGCCAGTGATTGCGGTGTTGGCAACGCTCGATGGCCCGTCAGCCATCCCCGCTCCTGGTGGTGTCCAGCAGAGCGAAGACGACGTCTTTAGCTTCATTGCCGACAACCAGCAGAAGGGCATCAGCCCAGAGCCGGCGGTCACCTTTCACGCCAACGGGTCACTCTCCACCGAACGTTGGGATGACGATGATGCCACCGTGCTCGCCGACCTGCTCACCGAGGCACAGCCCTGGTTGGGAACCGCCAACGTGGTAGATGCTCAGCTCAAAAAGTGGAAGTACGCAGGTGTGTACGTTCCTCACAGTGACCGATGCGTGGTCGCCGCTGATATGCCTGGAGCGCTCATCTTGGCGGGCGATGCCTTCGGCGGCCCAAAGGTCGAAGGCGCCTTCAATTCCGGACTCGCCGCCGCTCGAGCGGTCACGAACCGCTAGGAATTCTTCATCTTGGCCTTCTGAGCGAAGATGATCTCTGACAGCACGTGTAGATCGAAGTCGACAACGACGGGCACGTGCTCTTCGGCACGAACGTTCTGGAACCAAGATTCCGGGTTTCCCACCTGCACGTCGCGTAGCGCCGGCAACCACTCAGATGAGATAAAGCAGTAGTCGGTGTGATGGCTCTCGAGGATGCCAGCAATTTCTGGTTTGAATCGAGTGGGCTGCTCGCGGGGGTCACCGTGATCGAGACCACTGAATGCGTGGTATGCGCTCACGAAGCCAAGCGCTTCGAATCGGGCGATCAGTTCGAGCATGTCCCAGCTCGGGTCGTTGCGGTGGAACACCGGATTGTTGTTGAAATCGCCAGCGATCACCGTGGGCGACTCCAAGATCTTCTTGTACAGACGGAGCATCTGCATTGGTTGTGATGACGGTGGGTTTGTCTTGAACTTCACCTGTGCCCGCTCGTTCAAGGCCCAAATCGCCATGAGGTTGTACGTCACGGGGCCACTGACCGCGATCGGTGCAATCCACTCCAGTCGCTGATCCCACTTCCCGGCTTCGAGCTTCACAAAGGTTGGATCAAAGGACAGGGTGCCGAGCCCACGTTGGCTGTGTCGGCCCACCCACGCCATTGCCGAGTGAGTATTCCGACCGGCCTTCAACAGTCGAACTTCGTTGCCGGAGCGAGCAGTGACGATCACGTCAGCTTCGAGCCCCACAATCTCCGGGTACCGCTTCTCGATCGCGGAACCGACCGTCCATACGACAATGCGGTACTGCCCAGCAGGCCGAGGTTTGATGTCGGATTCGAGCGTCACGTTGGGAACATTAGCCAATGAGATTGCTTGCGACGACGGGGCTCGCTCGTGAGAGACTGACACATGGCCGCTGACCTCATGGACTACTTCCCAGCAATCTCTGATCTCGAAGCAAAGGCTCGGCGACGAATCCCTGCATTTGCGTGGACCTATCTTGAATCTGGGACCGGCCAAGACGTTGCCCGTGATGAGAATATTGCAGCGTTGGAACGGGTGAAGTTCGTTCCACAATTTCTCAAGGGCGTGCTCGTTCCTCAAATCGAGACCGAATTGTTCGGCGTGACCTACAGCGCTCCGATCGGTATTGCTCCAGTTGGCCTTACCGGCCTGATTTGGCCCGGAGCCGACGAGGCGTTGGCCCGCACAGCGGCCGTCCATCGCATCCCGTACGTTCTGAGCACCGTCGCTACAGCTGCTCCAGAAACCGCCGGACCCATCTCGGATGGCATGGGCTGGTTTCAGCTCTACCCGCCCCGCGATCGCAGTATTCGAGAGAGCCTTCTGCAGCGGGCCGCGGAGTCCGGACTAACCGCTCTCGTCGTCACCGCCGACGTGCCAGCACCTAGTCGACGCGAGCGTCAGCGCAAGGCACAACTACGAGTACCTCCGGCGATCACTCCAAAATTGATCGCTAGCGCAGCGATCTGCCCGTCGTGGGTCCGAGCACTTCGCGAGCACGGCTCACCACGTTTCAAGACGCTCGAGCCCTATGTCGACAGCGAAGACATGAAGAAGACCGCCGGTTTCGTTGGCGCCCACCTCGGTGGAACCCTGTCATGGGAATACCTCTCCGAACTGCGCGACGAGTGGACAGGACCGCTGGTAGTCAAGGGAATACTCGACCCTGATGATGCACAGCGTTCTGTCGACCTCGGAGCGGACTCGGTATGGGTTTCGAACCATGGCGGCCGCCAACTCGATGGGGCCGTCGGGGCGATCGATGCGCTCGAACCCATCGCTACTCGCCTGAACCGAAGCGTGCCGTTGATCTTCGATTCGGGTATTCGAGACGGGATTGACGTCGCTCGGGCACTCGCCCTCGGTGCCGACTTCTGCTTTGCCGGCCGGGCATTTATGTTTGGCCTCGGAGCGCTCGGTGACCAAGGGCCCGCTCATGCACTCGAGATCATGAGCGACGGCTTAGTGAACGTGCTCCATCAAGTCGGCGTAGAAGAACTCTCGGCCCTGTCGAGCAGACTGGCTCCTAGATGATTTCGCTCTGACCAGCGACGCACGCTGCACGATAAGCCGCTGGAGTCATCTCGACCTTGCGATGGAAGAACTTGGAGAAGTTGCTCTGTTCGCTAAAGCCGAGTTTGTACGCAATCCAGTTCACCGAAATATCGGTGTTGGCGAGGAGACGACAAGCCGCGTACGCAACGCGACGGTCGATAATCTCCTTAGGTGTTTGGCCGACAACGGCCTTGGTGGCCCGAGTAAGTGTCTTGGCCGAGCAGCCAACGAGATTCGCGTAGTCGCCAACCGAACGGGTCGAAAGGTAGTGGAACTCAAGCTCTCGGCGGAAGTCGCCGACGATCCTGTGCTCGGCTGCGGTTTCGGCACGCATAATCGTGCGGCCACTGGCTCCGGCAATCAACTCAAGAAGTACCGCTGCCATGCTTAATTGCAGCCGTTGTTGAGCTGCCTTTGGAAGCATTTCGGGTGCGGTTAGGGCGGTGACCAATACGTGGGCGACTTCGATCGATGTACCAAGCATCGCTAACGGGGACGGTGCTGGGAGGTCGAAAAGTCCAGGAGGTGCGATGTGTTCATCGATCGCGATGGCCCAACCGTCGAACGTTTCATTGTGAAGCAGGCGGTGCAGTTGCCCTGGCTCCACGTGCAAAACCGAACCGGGTTCGATCGAGTATTCCTCGCCTTCGACCATATGGCGGCCGAGAACATTGGGGTCGGGAACGACGATGAGGTGACGAGAACTCTGCACGTCAGCGTTTCGCTGCACACGAGGAAGGTCTCGAAGGTCACTTATACGCGCTGAAGAAATTGTTCGGTTCGGACCCGATTTGTCAGCGACGACATCGATACTGACGACTTCTGGAAAAGTGTTATCAGCCATGGAAGTGAGCTCTCCTACGCTTATTATCGCACACTTCCGGCCAATTTTGCTACTAATCCGCCAAGTGTGTCTTTCGTTATCTCATCGGAATCGAGAGATCCTGCGGTCAACAAAAGCAATTCGTCGATGGCATCAACCGGCCCGCCAGTGGGGTACCACAGCGGATCCAAGATCTGCATAGACCAACCCGGGAAGACACGATCCGTGCCTCCCAACTCGGCCACGGTCATGAGTTGATGTCGATCATCCTCTTCAATTCGCCCAAATACTGACCTAACAGCCGAGCGCTCACCCTCCAAATACTGGGTGAAACGCCCATCCCGGTAGCTGAGATAGCCAGTAATCCCGAGAAGAGCGTTCGATGCGCTCGAGTGAACTCCCAATTCTTGGAGTGACACATCGTCAAAAGGTACGAGCGCCCTGCTGAGATACAGCATGGAGAACACCTCGCCTTGGTCACTCTCGTTGGAAAATCCACTATTTGCCACACCTGCATCTTGCAGGTGTTATAAGGCATTAGCGAGAAACTCAGCGGAATAGACCGCTTCTGACTAATAGCAGTCCTGAAATGACCTTTGCAGAAGCAAAAAATCAGGAGAAGCTGCGTACGCGAACCTGCGGGTTCTTCTGAGATGTGGCTAGCCGACGTCGTTGCGGGCGTTGTTCTTGCATAAACACATTTCTCAAAACCCCTTGCCGGCCCAATCGTGTCCAGCCCTCGATCGGGTCGGCAAGGATGGTTTACCCACCTTCGGTGAACGCTGATTTCGCGTGATCGAAGATTTTGCCCAACGCCACCCGCTGGGTAGGTTTCGCCATCTGTGCGCCGAGCACCTCGGTACGAGCCGCTGTGGCTCCACCCGTGCGGAAAAATCTCCGCCGGACCGTGCCGAGCACAACCACTTCGTCGCCAGCGCCCACAGCCTGAACCTTCCGATCGGCATCCTCCCACTGCACCGGAACGGTGTGTGCAGCACCGGATTCGAGTGCACGGACCTCCCAGTTCGTAACCGTTACCCCCGATGCCAGGGTCCGTTCAGTCGGCTCATCCAACACTGTCCCGCGCAAAACCACGATATTCATGACCTGTATCCATCATCTGTATGAAGCTGCGGGGGAAGCGCTACATCAGACGCTAGACGTGGGGTATGACAAGCGCCGCGGTCATCGAACACCAACCCCTTTTCGAGGTCGAAAGAGAACTGACGCGTCAGGTGGTTGAGCCCTCGTAGAGCGGGCCGTGCTCCAATTTCGTCAGCACGTGTTTGGCGAACAAATCCGCCTCGGCGGCGTGCGTGTAGCCACTCAGAATGAACGCTCCGACGCCAACTTCTTGATATGCACGGATCTTTGCGAGCACCTGATCGGGGTCACCAACGATCGCTGCACCAGCGCCACTGCGAGCGCGCCCAACACCAGTCCACAGGTTCTCTTCGACGAAGCCATCGTCTTCTGCCGCGTCACGAAGCTCGTTCTGACGAGCGACCCCCGCCGATGCGGTGTCGAGCGACTTCTGGCGGATCTTCTCGCCCTCTTCAACATCGAGCTTCGAGAGCAACCTGGTCGCTGCCTGCCGGGCCTCCACCTCGGTCTCACGCACGATGACGTGCGCTCGCAGTCCGTACTTCAGAGTGCGATCGAAACCCTTCGCCCTGCCGACCATGTCGTCGATAGTCGCCGCAACGCCTGCGACGGTGTCGGGCCAAGTGAGGAACACGTCGGCATGCTCGGCGGCGGTGTCCTTCGCCGCGGGACTAAAGCCGCCGAAGTAGAAGGGCGGGCTCTTGCCCGAAACGGTTCGCATCCGGGGAGGGTCGACCTTCACCTTCACAAACTCACCGTCGAAATCGATCGACTCGCCGTTCAGCAGCGCCCGCAGAACGTGCATCCACTCCCGTGTGCGTTGATAGCGGGGTTCGCTCTCCAAGGGAGCCCCGGGGATATCACTCGAGATGATGTTGATGGTGAGCCGACCGTTTGCCATCTGATCGATCGTGGCCAACTGTCGTGCGAGCTGAGGTAACCACATCTCGCCCATGCGAACCGCTGCCAGTAACTGGATCTGCTCAGTGTGCGTCGCAATCGCCGCAGCAAACGACGTGGTGTCCATGCCAAGGTCATAGCCCGACGGCAGTAACACGTTGTCGAATCCAAGACGATCGGCGGTCTGAACGATACTCGAACAGTGCGCCCATGAGCTCTTCAAATGATCCTCAGGGACCCCGAGATACTCATAGTCGTCGTCACATAGTGCGCCGAACCAAGAGATCTCCGGGGTAGTGACTGGTTGGCTCATGGCAATGGAACTCCTTCGCTAGCAGCGACGATTTCGTAGACGTCCTGGCGATCGAGCGACACGTCGAACGCAGCAGCAGCCGAAATGAGTCGTGCTGGCGTTTGGGTACCGAGGAGAGCAACGGGCTTGGACGGGTTCGCGAGAACGAAGGCTGTTGCGATCGCGGCACGGTCGACGCCCTCGCGTTCCGCGAGACGGTCGACGACCTCGAGCAGTTCTGGACGAATGCCATCGCCACTAAACAAGCGGCCACCGGCGAGCGGGCTCCATGCCATTGGAACAACGCCGTCGCGCATAGCTCGATCGAACGTGCCATCGCGCATTGGTTGCAACTGGGCTACCGAGAATTCCGGTTGGGTCGACACGATCGGGTGCGTGAGGTGCGCAGAGAGCGCGTCGTACTGATCAACCGTGAAGTTGGAGACACCAACCATGCCGATTTTGCCCTCATCGATGAGCGCATCGAGCGTCGCAGCGACAACGGCTGGGTGGGTGAACATGTCGGGACGGTGGATCTGCCACAGATCGATGTGTTCGACCCCGAGACGGGTGAGCGAGGCCTCGACCGCCGAGCGCAGATATTCAGGGCTCGAGTCGTAGGGCAGCGGCGGCATGATCCCGCCCTTGGTCGCCAGCACCATCCGATCACGCAGCGACGGGTCTGCGGCCAACACCGCGCCCAACTTCTCTTCGTTCTGGCCAAACCCAGTGCCACCATGATCGAGGCCGTACACGTCGGCGGTGTCGATGAGGTTCATGCCCGCACTCAACGCGGTTTCGATGAGTTCTTGGTTGATCGTCGTGTCGTCGGCGGTCAGACGCCACGTGCCGTATCCAACGGCGCCAATCTCTGGTCCATCAACGCCCAACTTGCGGGCGGCAGCGTTCACAAGGTTCGAAGTCATAGGCGCTAGCGTAGCCCATCGAGCCAGTTCGTGTGCAAGCGTTTACATATCATGTAAAATCAACGTTTATGGTACGATAGCCAAATGAGCAGTTCGCATATCCGATACGGGATCATCGGAACCGGCATGATGGGCATCGAGCACATCGAGAACATCTTGGCGCTCGATGACACTTCGGTCGTTGCGATCGCCGACACCGACGCTGGTTCGCGTGAGACCGGCGCAGTGCACGCCGGACCCGATTGTGTGGCTTACGAAGACTACGAAGACCTGTTGGCCGACCCAAACGTCGATGCCGTCGTCGTCGTAACTCCGAACTTCACCCACATCGACGTGATGACGAAGGTCATTGCTTCTGGCAAGCACGTGCTTTGCGAGAAACCACTCTGCACCACCGCGTCCGACTGCAACACGCTGATCTCATTGTCCGAAGGCTACGACGGCGTGATCTGGGTGGGCCTCGAGTATCGCTACATGCCTGCGGTCGACGCGCTCATTAGCCAAGTTCGCGACGGTTTCGTCGGCGATGTGCAGATGGTTGCTATCCGCGAGCACCGCTTTCCGTTCCTTGAGAAGGTCAACCACTGGAATCGCTTCAACAAGAACAGTGGAGGCACCTTGGTCGAGAAGACCTGCCACTACTTCGACCTCATGAACCTCATCATTGGCGAGCATCCCTTGCAGGTATTCGCGTCCGGAGGACAAAACGTCAACCACCTCGACGAGGTCTACGACGGCGAGACGAGCGATATTTTCGACAACGCATACGTCATCATCGATTATCCGAACGGTGTCCGCGCAATGCTCGATCTCTGCATGTTTGCCGAAGCGACAAGGGATCAAGAAGAGCTCTCGGTCGTAGGGAACCTCGGAAAACTCGACGCTCGGATCCCTACCTCAGAACTCCATCTGGGCAAGCGATCGGGCAAAGGCCTGGCCGATATCGGCGTGGTCGAGACTCGCCCAATCACCAACGACGAGATTCGCCACACCGGCTTACACCACGGCGCCAGCTACCTCGAACACGTCGACTTCGCCGACGCCGTGAGGACGCATCGTGCTGCCCGCCTAGCAGCAGTCGACGCCGGCCAGTCGACCGAAGACGCAATCGCTGCCGCCAGTAACGCTGTCGATGCACTCGACACGCTCGTCAACCTCGACGACGGACTCTGGTCGGTTGCGATCGGCCAAGCCGCCCACCTCTCAATCGCCGAAAACCGGCCAGTAGCCCTCTCCGAAATCATCGACTAGTCAACTCCAGGGTCAGACCCTCCAGTTGACCACCAACCACTCCCCTCCCCAAAGGTAAATCCCAGGGTCAGACCCTTGGATTGACCTTGAACCTGTTTCGCTGTCAGACCATCACAGTAAGTTCGCGAGTGAGCTCGTTCACAGCTCACTTCTCGGTGACTTCATCGCCCTCCTCCCTTCAAGACAGAGGGCCAACATGGCGAGACCACTACGGATCGACTTTCCCGGCGCGTTCCATCACGTAATGAACCGTGGAGCAGATCACCAGGACACCTATCGGAACAGGCTCGACAAAGCGCTGTTCCTGACGCTGTGGGAGCAGGCAACATCTCGGTTTGGGATCGAGGTGATCTCCTATGCACTCATGGGGAATCACTACCACGTCTTTGTCCATTGTCCTGATGGGCAACTGAGTAGAACAATGCAGTACATCGGCCGGGCTTACACCCAAGAGTTCAATCTGCACCATGACAGAGATGGGGCCCTCTTTCGAGGCCGCTTTCACTCAGTCCTAGTCGATAGCGAAATGTACTTTGCCCGCGTCGCTCGCTACATCGAGCTCAATCCTGTTGCAGCTGGCATCTGCGCAATGGATGAACTGAGGAGATATGAGTGGTCTAGCTACCGCTATTCATCTGGCGAAGTCGACTCCCCATACTGGTTGTCGACGCGACATTTGAGAACACGATTCACACAGATCGACTACCGCGATTTCGTTGAGGCTGGCGCCCCCGATGACCGCCTCAAGAAGTTCTACGACAGGTCTCGAAAGACTCGAAACATCCTCGGCTCTCCTGCATTTGTTGAGCGAATCTCGAAATCGCACCCAAACATCCCTGTCATGGACGGTTGCGCCATTGAATCTCCGACGTTGCCGGAGATTGAGGCGGCGGTGATCGAAGTCGCAGGTGTTTCGTATCGAACAATCGCAGCTCCGTCGCGCCTCCGTCACCCCGCCCGCACAACCGTGATCATTCTCTGTTCTTTGTTGACCGACGAACCCAGAGCCCTCTTGGCCGATCGCTTTGGGTTCTCATCAGCTTCGTCATTCGTCAAGGCGGTGACTCAAGCGAAGACAGCACCGGTTGCAGAAGAAGTCGCAACGTTGCAAGCGCAAGTTCTAGAACGCTTGAGGAATCGGGGGTAAACCGGAGGGTCTGACCCCGGAGTTGACCGCCGGAGTGCGATGGGTGTTCGGAGGTGCATGGGAGGGTCTGACCCCGGGATTGACCACCGGAGGGGACCGCCGACGATGATCAACCCTGAGGCCGAACTTTGGGGGAACTGTCGCCTAACCCTTGACCGACCCGGCGAGCAGACCTCGCACGAAGTACCGCTGGAGGCTAAAGAACACCGCGATTGGAACGAATGCCTGAACGAACGCTCCAGCGGTGAGGAGGTGTTCAGTGTCGGTGAAGTCGCCGGACAGGTTGGCGATACGGACCGTGGTGGGAGCGTCAGAACCAATGCCGAGCATCGTGTTGGCGATGAGGAAGTCGTTCCATGTCCAGAGGAACTGGAAGATCCCGAACGCTGCGAGCGCCGGGACCGAGAGCGGCAGGACGAGTCGCCAGAAGATGCCGAAGTGATTCGCACCATCGATCTTGGCCGACTCAAAGATGTCCTTTGGAAGCTGCGAGATGTAGTTGTGTAGCAAGAAGATCGCAAACGGCATCGCGAAGCCCGTATGCGTGAGCCAAACAGAGGTAGTCGTGCCCGCCAAATTGTTGAGTGGTAGCAACGTCAGCGTCTTGTCGGTGAGAGGAACCGTGAGGTGAGCGCCACCGAACGGGTCGCCGTCACCAAACAACTGGAGCAAGGGAATCAGCGCAACCTGAAGTGGCAACGCCAGCAGCGAAACGGTCACGATAAACAACCACTTGCGCCCTCTGAAGTCGATCCACGCAAAGCCATAGGCGGCAAAGGCAGCGAAAGCGATCGGGATAATCGTCGCTGGGATGGCGATAGCAAGACTCGTCACCAACGATGCGGTCAGACTGTTGGTCGCTCCAGCGGACAAAACCTCGGCGTAGTTCTCGAGCGTGATTTCCGGTTCGAGAAGGATGTTCCAGAATGCATTTCGTCGCTGGCCATCGCGGCTGCGAAACGAGTTGACGGCGAGGCTCAGATTCGGGATCGTCCAAATTGCGACGATGGCCCACATCGCCCACGTCGGAACATCGCTCAACCTCTTGTAGAGACGGTCGCCCAGACCGCCCCCAGTTGCGGGACCAGTAGCGGTCATGCGTGTCCCTTCTGCAAGTTATAGATGTTGTAGACCATCACCGGAAGGACGAGTAGGAACATCACGATCGCGATCGCTGCTCCGAAGCCGACGTTTCCGATCTGGAACGACTCGGTGATCATCTGGTTTGCCAAGACGTCGTTGCCGAAGGTTCCGCGAAGACCAGCAACATTGACGATGTCGAAGACTTTGGTCACCTGAACGATGAGCGTGGTGACCACCACGCCGATCGTCGGGAAGATAGTGGGCAAAGTCACCTTGAAGAAGATGTCGGCATCGGTGGCCCCATCGACCCTGGCGGACTCGATGAACTCTTGGGGGACGGCCTTGATCGCCGCCGAGATAATGACCATGGCGAAGCCGGTCTGAATCCAAATGAGGATCAACATGAGCCAAACATTGTTGAAGGGCTGCTCGGTCAGGAATTGAATCGTCTCGGGCACTAACTCACCCTGGGCATTGGTGGTGAATCCGCCGAGTCGGGGCCCGATGAAGCGGTATGTCAGCCAAGCGGAAATGAACAAACCAATGGACGCACCAGTGAACGCTCGGTCGGCGCGAACACGGCGCAAGATTTCGAACGCAAATGCCACCGTCAACGCTCCGAAGAGCACGATCATCACAATTCGCGGAGCGCCCGAGTTGCTCAGCTCACCTAAAGCCACCCAAACCGCGTTTAGCGTTCCGGTCTGGCTCTGACTGATCGGGCGGGCTTGGAACTGCAGTCGCCACACGATCGATGCGCCAACGAACGAGATTGCCATCGGCATGAAGATGAGGCTCTTGGCGAGGCTCTCCCCCACCTTTGCCCGATCGGACAAGACAGCGATGGCGGTGCCAGCCACAGTCGAGACCGTGACCACGGTGAGGACCCACCAGATGTTGTTGAAGAACGTTCCTCGCAATACGGACAACGCAGCGAAGGATGCCAAGAAGAGCGCAAGGAAGATCGCTCCCATTGCCGTTGGACCGCTCTCGATGGATGCGTGACCGTTGCGACGAATACCTCCAACTACCGAAACGAGAGCGGCGATGACCAAGAGGATCAGTGCGGCGTAGAACAACCGAGAGGTAAAGAACGCAGCCCAGTTCGAGGTATCGAAGGAGTCTGACGCCGTAAACAGCCGTTGATAATTCGCGAGCTGGACGAACTCATCGCCGTCGCGATCCGTGAACGAAAGAATGCCGGTTCGAACCGTTGGGATGACCAGAGAAATGAGGAGAAACGAAAGCGCCGGACCAACAAAGATCGCTGCTCGTGCTCGGCTATCGAATAGGGCCCGTTCACGATGACTTGGAGCAGCCTGCCAACCCGCACCCGCCATCAAGAGGACCAGCGGTGGGATCGTCGAAATCAACGGCACGTCGGCGACGACTTCGAACGGCGAGAGCAACCATCCTCCGATCGCCCAGCCAATTCCGGCGCCAATGAGCGCTCCGCGAATCGGATCACCGGCCCTGCCAGTAATCAAGGCGCCGAGCGCTCCAAAGATCAGAACCGCAATGATGATGGCGACAAAGTTTGGGTCCGGGCGTTGCAGCACACGAGTGTTGCTCGCAACAAGAAACCCTCCGACCGCTCCGACCGCCACCGCGAGTCCCAATCGCCCAGCCAGGATCGGAATCGACTTGATGATGAAGAGACCACCACCGAACAGAAGTGCGCCGAGAACCGGCCACTCGAGGTGACCGAGTAGGCCAACGCCGACGGCTTCGCGCACGAGCAATGGGTCGAGCCCTTCGAACCCTGGAGCGACGTCTGCAAGCAGCGGCCCCACCGAGCGATTACCACGCAACAGGCCAAAGAAAGCCGCTCCGAGCGTCGCCCCGACGATCCCCGAAAATACGCTCCATCGTCGAGCGGACTGATTCACGAAGACGTTCAGCAGAACCCAAAGTCCAATGCAGACCACAACCGATATCAACACGGTGGCGAGCATTCGCAGGACGCGCTGGAAGTCGCTGCTCGTCATGACCCCGACCGCACCGCCATCGTTCGCGATGACGAGGACGAAGGCTCCACCAAAGATGACGACGAACCCGAGGATCGCTTTGAATGGACTCGACTTTGAAAGCCGGGCGAGCCCGTAAATCGCCAGAATAACAAGGGCTATGAGAACAATGGCTCCGAGCCACAGCATGGGTGGTAAGTGCTCCTAAATAGCGCAACCGACAAGCTCATGCCGGTGAAAGTGTGGAGCCTGTGGGGATGACAACCCATCCCCACAGACCCAATTTCAGTTCTCGATCGAGGTCTCAGGCGACCTCGATCCGGGTATTTAGTTTGTTGGCCAGAAGGTATCGATCTCGGCCGTGCCGTCTTCGATCGAGACATCTCCGTTGACGATCTGCGTACCAACTTCCCAGAACGCATTGTTGACGTCGCCACCAATGAGGTCAGAAGCGTCGAATCGGAACACATCAGCGTCCTGAAGGATCTGGACGAAGTTCGCCTCCAGTGGGTTCCACAGCGATGGATCAGCGCCGGTGTTCGCGGTCACGAAGCCCGAGAGGACGAGCTCCTCACTTTCACCTTGAAGTAGCGCTTGCTGTGCTGCCTGTCGAGCATTTGCGTACTCGGGGCTAGCAAAGTACTCCATCACGGCCCAAACCTCTGGGCGATCGTTGAAGGCACCAACGAAGGTTCCGCCACCGAGGACTGGACGGTCGGTGCCGTTACCTGGGAAGAAGAACACGTCGACTGCATCTTCGGTGCCGTCAGCCACGGGGGTTCCTTCTGGGAAGAAGGAGGCAAAGAACGATGCCTGACGGTGCATGAAGCAGTCTCCGTTGACAAGCGGTTCACCGTTTGCCTGGAAGGCAGTGGTAGCGATGCTGCCACCGGCAGCAAAGACCGCGCCTGGCTTGTTCCACTCGTCGATGATGATCTGGAAAGCGTTGGTGAGCTCAGGACTCGAAAAGGTCAGCTCGCCTGCAACCCATGCGTCGTAATTCTCCGGGGTGGTGGTTCGAAGCATGATGTCTTCGACCCAGTCAGTGAATGGCCAACCGGTTGCGCCACCCGACTCGATGCCGACACACCATGGGGTGTTGCCGTCGGCGATCATCGTGTCGCTAAGTGCGAACAGATCGTCGAGGCTCTCGGGGATTTCGTAGCCGGCTGCTTCGAAGCGAGCTGGCTGGTACCACACGAGCGACTTGAGGTCGTTCTTGTTTGGAAGACCGAACTGGGTGCCATCGAAGTTTGCAAAGTTGATCGCATCTTCGGTCCAGTTCGCCGAAGCTGCTTCGATGATCTCGGCTGGAACTTCTTGTACGTGTCCTGCGTCGGCGGCATCGCGAAGGTTGCCGGGCTGCGGGAACACCGAGATGTCTGGGTTGGTGCCAGCCTCGAGCTGGATGTTGATCTCGGTCTCCCAGTCGGCTGAGCCCTGGTAGATGATCGAGATGCCGTTTGCATTGCCGAACTCTTGGAGCGCCTGGTTCAGTGCGCCCGCTTCAGCTTCGGAGCGCTCTGGCCCGGAAACGGTAACGACCGGAACCGATCCGTCGTCGTCGCCGCCAGCGCCGGCTTCTGCTTCGAGTTCTGCGACTCGTTCCTCAGCCTCGGCTTGGGCAGCTTGGGCCGCTGCGAGTGCATCGTCACCGCCGCCGTCGTCGCCCCCATCGTCGGAACTCTCTTCTTCGCTGTCAGCTGTCTCTTCGGCGGCATCATCCCCGCCTGCAGCACTATCTGTTGTTGCAGTGCTACCGCACGCCGCAGCAACCAACGACATTGCAAAAAGTGTCGCAAGCAGCTTCATCCACTTACTTCTCATAGGGGTCCCCTCCATGTTCAACGCGTCCGGCTCATGCGGACTGTAAACGTTTGCATTGGGAACCTAGTGGAACATATGCGGTTTGTCACACCGGCCATGCGCACATTCTGCGACGAGTTTCGATTCCGCTAATAATGTCAACGTTTTTTCGGCCCGGTCACCGTTTTTGCGATAATCGCTTTTCAGCCGTTTCGAGCCGAAAACCGTCAATTTGACCCTCTGGGAAAGGCGCTACTACGAGGCCACCGTCGAGGCCCGAACGACCAACTCGATCTGGTCTGTACTCGCGGCGAGGTCAGCTCTTGCCTCCTCTTCCGATGGCTCGAAGGCTCCCTCATCATCGATCAGTCGCAACAATCGCTCGGCTGCCGCAGCGCCCAACTCTCGTGGAGCGAGGCGAATAGTGCTCAGCCCCACCATCGACGCCAGTTCATGATCGTCGATGCCGATCACCGCAATATCGTCCGGCCAGGACAGGCCGCGCTCCTGCAATGCTCCGTAGGCTCCGAACGCCATCTCATCTGACAGCGCAAACACCGCGGTGGGCGGGTCGTCGAGGTCGAGCAGACGCTCCATTGCCCGCCGGCCGCCTTCGGCGGTAAAGAACCCAGAGTTTTCCAGCGAGGTATCGATCGAGATTCCTGCTGACGCGAGCGCAGCGGTATAGCCGGCGATCCGAAGTCCGGGGACCGAGAAGGCAAGGGGGTGGTTTGGCTCACCGGAGATCAAGCCGATGCGGCGATGCCCGATATCGAGCAGGTGCTTTGTTGCGACAAGGCCGACCTGGTAATCGTCGACCACCACCGAAGGGAACTTCTCGGTGCGAAAGCCCGCCGTCACCGCATTGATTCCCGCAGCGTGCAACTTCGACGCCGCCTCTTCGGAGATGTTGAGGTCGACAACGATCAGACCGTCGACTCGCTTTTCGAGACGGAGCATCTCGTCGAGGAAGGCCTTTCGCTGTTCAGGGTTCTCGATCGGGTGAGAGATCGCCTCGTAGCCCCGACCCAAGAGCAGTTCGATCGCTCCAGCGATGAACCGCGAGAAGTACCACCCATCGACCGTCGGAGTGAGCAGCTGCACGAGGTTGGTACGGCCGGTCGCGAGGCGAGCCGCACTCGGGTCGGCCCGGTAGTTCATCTCTTGGGCAATCGCTTCGACGCGGCTTCGAGTTCCTTCGGCCACATTCGGGAGTCCGCGTAGCGCACGTGACACCGTCGCCACAGAGACTCCCGCTTCGCGTGCGACATCTTCGATCGATGGTCCGCGACCCCGCCTCATGAACCGATCACCATCATGATGCGAGCCTCATCGGGGCCGAGCGTCGTTCTCGATTCTCGGGCCTCATCGAGGGTCGAGAACAGCAGCTCGCCTTGAAGGGGCGAGTTCGTACGATCATTAGAAATATTTGCCATGAACACAATGTCTCCTCGACGGAAGGCGACCACGCTCTCACCGGCGTCGACCCACTCGAGGTCGGTGGTAGCGATGTGGGTCAGCTTCTTCCGTACGCCGATGAGTTCGCGGTAGCGATACAGCATCGACTCGGGGTCGTTTCGTTGGGTCTGCACCGTGTCGGCATCCGTGCGACCGCCAAAGGGAAGCCACGGAGCAATGCCGGGTTGGGTGAAGCCCATTCCCTCGCCAGGTTCCCAAGGGATTGGGGTTCGGGTTCCATCTCGTCCGGCGTTGGGGTCATCGCCGCCGACCGGATCGAGTTTGTCGCCAGGGGCCACTTCCCCACTCTCGAGGCCGAGCTCCTCGCCCTGAAACAGGAAGGGCATTCCCGGAAGCCCAGCGAGAAGGACTGCGAGGCTCAACGCCCGGCGGCGTCCAATATCGCCCTCACCGAAGCGAGTGACCGAGCGGTGTTCGTCATGGCTGTTCTGCGCCCAACCGAGCCCGGCCGAGATGTTTGCGAGCGGTAGGTCGAACGTCGACCGGATCGACTCGACGGTCCAGTCGAGATGCATGGCGCCGAACCAGAAGCCCACGTGGAGAGCATCGCCTCCCGAGAGCAGGCGGTCGAGTTTGTCGAGGCTCACCAAGTCGTATGTCTCGCCGAGTAGGAGCGCGTCATACTCGGCTGCGATGTCGTTCCACGACTGGAAGATCTCGAGGGTCTCGGGCTGGAGGGTGTCGTATTGATGATCAAAGCAGCCCCACTCTTCCCATCGCTGCATCGATGGCTCGACCGGCTTGAGCTGCGGGTTCGACCGAAGGGCCTCATCTTTGACCAACCCCTGAGCAACGTCGATCCGGAACCCGTCGACGCCTCGGTCAAGCCAGAACCGGAGGATGTTCTCGAACTCGGAGCGCACCGCCGGGTTCCGCCAGTTGAGGTCGGGCTGCTCGGCGAAGAACAGGTGAAGGTAGTACTGGTTGGACAGCGGCTCGAGCGTCCAGGTCGGACCCCCGAAGTACCCCACCCAATTGTTTGGCAGCGATCCGTCCGCGGGAGGGTCTTGCCAGATGTAGTAGTCGCGGTACTCACTAGTCGGGTCGGCGAGCGCTTTCTGAAACCACACGTGTTGGTCGCTGGTGTGATTCGGAACGATGTCGATGATGACCTTTAGGCCGAGCTGGTGCGCCTTCTCGACCACCGCGTCGAAATCGTCGAGTGTTCCGTAGGTCGATTCGATCCTGGTGAAGTCAGCAACGTCGTAACCCCAGTCGCGCATCGGCGAGGAATAGAACGGCGTGATCCAGAGCACGTCGACACCCAACCAGGCGAGGTAGTCGAGCTTGTCGACCATGCCAATAAAGTCGCCGATACCGTCGCCATTTCCATCGGCGAACGATCGGATGTAGATCTCGTACCCAACGGCGTGCTGCCACCAATCATCGTTTGCCATGACAGCGAATGTAATCATTTACATTCGCAATGCAAAAGTTTGCAGCGCGGTCCTGTCGGCTAGCCGCCCAGTGCGCCGAGGATTCCGCCGCCGCCTGCGCTGCCGCCACCACCGCCGAGTTGGGTCGGACCTTCGGATGGCTGAACGAGCACAAATCCCTGTCCACCAAAGGCCATCTGGAAGGTCTCACCGGTACCGCCACGAACCATCGACTTGAGGCCGCCGCTCGTGTCGGTCTTGAGTTGCATCTGCACTCCTCCGGACCACATGACGACAGCTTGAGCGTCGCCGAAGGTGGGAGCGCTCGCAACGTCGAGCATGACGGGAGGGCCATCGGTGGTGATGGCGACGAAGCCCGTGCCCGACAGTTCCATGTTGAACAGTCCGCCAGCGAGAGCGCCTGCGGCTCCTCCGCCGAGACGCTTGATGTCCCACTCGATCGACTCGTTAAACGCGAGGACGTTGGCACCGTTCACCGACATCGTGTCGTTCTCGAGGTACATGATGTGGACGTCTTTGGCGTCGTCGGCGAGGAACAGCTCGCCGGAGCCGTTGGCGTTCATCATGTCGGCGCCTTCACCGGTCGCTGCCTTCTTCAGCATCTTGCCGAGGCCACCGGAGCCTTGGTTCTCGAACTTCACATCACCTTGGTACGCGACCATCGAGCCGCGCTTAGCGTGCACACCACCAGCCGCTAGTTCGATCTTCAGCAGTTTGGAATTTTGCCGGGTGAATTGTTCGCCGGTTTCGTTCTCTGCGTACTCGTCAAGGTTGGACTTCAAGGCCATGGTGATTCTCTCCCACTCGTTGCTTTCACCAGTGTGGTGGATGTGGTTGTCGGTTGTCGAACAACGCCAACTTGAGTCTTTTCTCTACCGCTCCGCAGAGACGAGGATGAGAGACTCGATCACATCGACGCTCACAAGGTCGTCAGCGCCGGGTGGCAAGTATTCGGCGGCATAGCTGTTCTCAGAGGCCTGCATGGGAGTGACAGCAGTCCAGCCATGGCTCTGCAGGTGTTCGTCGACGACGACCGCCATTTCCTCCACGCTCGCGCCGGCATAGCTGAGATTCACCGATGCCGAGGCTTCGGTCTCGCCGACAAAGAAGTTGCTTTGAGAAACCGTTGTTCCGGGTACTTCGAGCTCGGAGAGTTGCGGTGCGTGTTGCAGGAGGAGCTCACCCGATGGCGCTGCATCGAAGAAGTTCACAAACACGTCGCTGAAGCCTTCGACTTCGAACACTTGAACTCGGGCGTTGGCCCCGCCCAGCCTCAAGCTGGTATCGACCGGCGACGCTTGCTCGGCCTCGAAGTCGGGATAGATCTCGGTCATGGACTGCATCACCTGATCGTGGGTAGATACCGCGTCGGCCGTCGTTCGGAAGTTGAATAGGTAGCTCTCGTTCAGACCAAACGAGATGTCGATTCCCAAGAGGAACGCGTCCGGCGGCGCGGAAAGTTGCCCGAGTCGGGAAACCGCTGGTTCGAGGCTGGCGCCGATGTCGCTCGTCGAACCGGGCACGTTGGCGAGCCGGTCGAAACTCCCGATAAACGTCGCCTCGGCAGGGAGCAAAGCCGCTGTACTCACCGGGGCATCTGTCGTGGTGGAGTCAGGTTCAGTCGTGCTGCCCTCGACGTTGTTCGTCGATGTTGCTGTGGTTGATGAATCGTTCGTCGTCGGGCTCGTGGTCTCGTCCGATGTGTTGGATGTATCCGCTGTGGTCGTCGAGGCCTCGGGCGAGTCAGCACAGCCGGTTGCGACGAGCGCCAAAGCCAGCATCGTCGTCGCAATCCGAGATCCGAGCTCCATCATGTCCAACTTTCACCGCAGTCTTTGCGCACACGATTCCGACGCAAGCGGTTGGAAACGTGGGGCTAGCCGGCGTCTCGACTCTCAAAAAATGCAGCGAGCCACCGGGTGTTTTCATCGGACGTACCAACGGTGATCCTTAGGCCTAGGTTCGGGAACGGCCGGGCCACGACACCGAGTTGCTCCATGCGGTCGGCGATCGCCAGCGTTGCCTCACCCGTAGGGATGAAGATGAAATTGGCATGCTGTTGAGGGATGTCGAGCCCTGCAGCCAAGAGCTCATCCACACATCGGTTGCGCTCGGCAATGAGGCCATCAACTCGCTCCATTGCCTCGTCTCGATGCTCGATTGCCGCCACAGTCGCGGCCTGCGCCAGGTTATTGATGGAGAAAGGAAGCCGAACCTTCTCGAGTTCGTTCACGATCTCTGGGTCGGCAACTGCGTACCCGGTTCGCATACCGGCCAACCCGAAGGCCTTGCTGAACGTGCGAGTCACCACGACGTTGCGGTGGTCTTTGCACAATTCGACCGGGTTACCCATCGATGGTGAGTTGAACTCTCGGTACGCCTCGTCGATCACGACGATGACATCGCTCGGGACCGACTCGACCAAGCCGCGAAGACGCTCGACCGAGACCGAAGTACCGGTCGGGTTGTTGGGCGTGGCGAGAAAGATCAACTTTGTCGACGCCGTGACCGCTGCCGCGACTGCGTCGAGGTCGAATGCGTAATCGACGAGAGGGACCGTTACCGCAGTCGCCCCGAAGAGCTTCGAAAATATCGGATAGACCTCGAAGGACGGGTAGGGAAACAGCACCTCGTCGCCGGGGTCGACGTAGACCATAAAGAGTTGCTGTAAAAGCCCACTCGACCCGCAGCCGATCGAGATCGAACCAGCGTCGACCGACAACCACTCCGACAGTGCAGATCGGACTGCGAGGGCGGTGTTGTCGCCGTAGCGGTTCACCCCCGCAATCGCGTTGGTGATCGCGTCCTGGACACCTTGGACCGGGGCCCACGGGTTCTCGTTGGAAGCAAGTTTGATGACGTTCGAGATGTTCTGCTCGACCTCAACTTGTTCTGCGGCCTTGCCGGGTTTGTAGCTCGCCATGTTCTGGACTGCGGGCCGAACTTTGCCAATCGTCATGGCTCTTCCCTATCACGGAACCTCGAATGGTTGCGACCTTCGTCGGGGCTCGCCGAGCGTCCAATGTCGCATCCACCAATGTCCCCGGGTAGCCTGATTTCAGCGACGGGAGTACGCCAACTCCCTCAATGTCGTAGGCAACCGGACGGTTGCACGTGGGGTTGGGTCACCTCTTAGGTCGACCAGCCCCTCATGCTTCTCGATTGCCACTTGGGACCAACTCACCGTTCGCGGCGTGGCGGTTCTGAGCTTTCTCATCCCACCCGGGGATGTCAGCCGTAGGAGAAATCGTTATCGCTACCACGATGAACGCAGCCGAGTTCGAGCGTTTCGCGCAAGCCCACCTCGACAACGCAGCAGACAAAGACCAGATCAAAGCCCTCGAGTCGAACAAGGACGCGTGGGCAGAGGCACTGTGGTGCCTGCTCGACGATGCTGAAGTCGCGTTGTCAAAGGCGCGCAAGACAGTGCGAGGCCCCGAACGGGCAAACGTTCTCAACGACCTCGACGAGGAGTGCTTCCGTATCGATGAGGCCCTCACCGCGTTGGTTGGAGCCCCCAAGGAAGAAGACCTTGCGCCGCTCCCCCAGCAACGGCGACAGCAGCAGGCACAGGCCGAAAAGACCGGCACGGCCCAACTTCAGCTCTCCTGGAACGACGGCCAACTCGTTGCTTGGGTCGCAGGACACGACGCCCGCTACGAACAGGTCGATGTCATCAGGGAGTACCTCGCCACAACCGACGGCGCCGGAATTGCGTGGGAAGAGCGCGGCCTGCTGCGCATTCCAACCGGACAACGGGTTCCCGCACTGACGACGCCCGTGACCGCAGCCCTCGGTTGGCTGGTCGCGCAAGCTCGCGAAACACACAATCCAGTGGTCTCACCCAGTCTTCGATGGATGGGCATGGCCGCAGCCACCGCCGTCTCCGCCGTCGCTCAGGGCAGGATCGCTCCTCAACTACGCCAAGCCCGACGTGGCAAGAAAGGCAGCGAGAGCACCTTCTCGGTTCGCTGGCTTCCGGGGCTGATCGATGCCGATCACCTTGCAAAGCTCATCTCATCGGTTCCGGGCGCAGCGATGGTGGGCCAGCAACGTCAAGAAGCCCTCGCGTTCACCACTGCAGTTATGGGTGACGTGACCAACCAGGTCGTGCGAATGGCTGCTTCGCAAGTCGAAGTGCCAGCACCGCCGCCCGAGGTCAAAGACCGGAACGACATCTCCGAAGCCTTCCTCGGTCGACTCGACGGGTCTCCCTTCCAAGCTCCCGACTCGGCCGGCGCCGAGATCGCTCGCCGGATCGACCGCTGGGCAGCTCCCGTCATCGGCACAAAGAACCCCCAACTCATCGTTTCGCTCAGCCCGCCAGATGACTCCAACGCGTGGCATGCACGAGTGCTCGGCACTTCCTCTGCGGGTGCGCTCGAACCATTCGAGGTCGTCCTCGCCGAGGCATCGAAAGATCGGTCGCGACTCTTCGAGCATCAAGCATCACGCCTCGAACGGCTCTTCCCTGCTCTCCTGCGCCCGGGCGGGCGTCGCCGCGGTGAGGTCATCCTCAGCCAAGACGAGGCATGGCAACTCATGACCGAGGTCGGGCCCGTACTCCGGACCGCCGGCTTTGATGTTCGAGTTCCGCCGCTTTCTCGTAAGAAGTCCACGCCCTCACTTCGGCTCACAGCAGAGGAAGCCGAAGAGTCGGTCGTTGGAGCCCAGCAGTTGGCGAACGTGCGCTGGTCGGCAATGTTCGACGACGTCGAGCTCACCGCAGCCGAAATCGCGAAGCTCGCACAGCAGGCTCGCCCACTCGTTCAGAGCAGAGGCCAGTGGATCGAACTCGATCAAGCCGACCTCGCCGAAGCCGCGGCGGCGCTCGCCGAACGAGCAGACCAAACCAAGCTCACCGGCGCCGACATGTTGCGTCACGCCATGGGCCTCGAAGGCGACCCGCTCGGTGGGGGCATCTCCATCGCCGGCGATGGTTGGGCCGCCGACCTCTTCGCCAGCCTCGGTGAGCTACCTGAAGATCCAGACACCACTCCCGAGGGGTTCCATGGCGAGCTCCGCAGCTATCAGGCCGATGCGCTGTCGTGGCTGACCTTCCTCGACGACGCGGGCCTTGGCGGATGCCTTGCGCTCGACATGGGTCTCGGCAAGACCCCGACGTCGCTCGCTGCGCTCTACCAATCTCGCGAACACGGCACCGGCCTTGTCATCGCTCCTCCCGCCGTCGTCGGCAACTGGGCGGCGGAGGCCAAAAAGTTCCTCCCCGACATGTCGGTGCACGTCCACCACGGAGCCAGTCGGATCAAGAAGGGTTTCCGATCGACGTTCGAGAAGGTCGACCTCGTCATCACCACCTACGGCACTGCGGTCCGGGACATGGACGAACTGTCGAAACTCACCTGGGGCAAAGTCGTCATCGACGAAGCACAAGCCATCAAGAACCCCGCCGCTGAAACGTCACAACAGCTGCGTCGCCTCGAAGCCCGCACTCGGGTGGCACTCACCGGAACACCGATCGAAAATGGCCTCGGCGACCTGTGGGCGATCATGGATTGGGCCAATGCAGGGCTCGTCGGTGCTCGGCCACAGTTCATTTCCCAGCTCACACCGGCGAAGAAGAACGGATCGAAGGGCGGCGAAGAAGCCCTCAAGGCCCTCAACGGCATCCTCGTCTACCGCCGCACGAAGATGGAGCCCGAGATCGCGGCCGAACTACCGGACCGCATCGACGAACTCGATCACTGCGCAATGACGCCCGAGCAGGTTGGCCTGTACCAGGCTGTCGTCGACACGCTCGTCGCCGAGACGTCCGATCGCCCGGCCGGAACGCCCGAACGCAAGGGAGCAGTGCTCGCCGCGATCACGGCGCTCAAGCAGATCTGTAATCACCCGGTCAATTATCAAGAGGACGACGAACCGCTCGACGGCCGTTCAGGCAAGCTCGCCCGCCTCAACGAGATCATGGAATCGGTGTTCGCCGCCGACGAGAAGATGCTGATCTTCACCCACTTTGCGTCGTGGGGTGAACGCCTGTCTGAGTACCTGAGTGAGCGCACCGGCAAGACGATCGAGTGTTACCACGGCGGGCTCTCTCGAGGCGCCCGCGATCGCATGATCGACAACTTCCAAGATGCCGAGGGTTCCGGTGCGCTAGTGCTTTCACTGAAAGCTGGTGGCACCGGCCTGAACCTCACGGCGGCCAACCACGTCGTGTTGTACGACCGGTGGTGGAACCCGGCGGTCGAAGATCAGGCTCGAGATCGTGCGTGGCGGATCGGCCAGACCAAGACGGTCATCGCTCACCGCCTCGTATGCCCGGGCACCGTCGACGAACGTGTCGAAGAGGTCGTCGCTGGAAAGCGAGAGATCGCCAACATGGTCCTGCCAAAGTCGAGTTCGGTCGGCGACCTCGACGCCGAGCAGCTCCAGGTGGCCCTCGGAATCGATCCCGAACTGTTGATGACCCAAGACGCGACTACCGAGCTTGCACCCGAACCGGAGATGCCCGCCGAAGAGACCGAACCCGTCGGAGCGTCCGCATGAGTAGTCGTAGCCGAAAGCGCAGCAACAAGAACGCGTCGAACAAGAAGCAGTCGTCGCAGAAGAACAAGAATCAGAGCAAGAGTAAGAAGAGGAAAGTCGACCCAAAGGTGCTTTGGGGAGACTTCGACGCCCTTCCGAGCCCGGACGGCTTTGCGATTTCTACGCCCGATCCTGTCGCTGTGGTGAATTCGCTCGGCCAACCGCCGCTTCCCGGACACGGCGCAGCGTCTCCGCACTATTTCAAGCTCGTATACGGCCGAGCGACCCAGCTCGCCGGAGCGCTTGCGATGGCGGGCCAGATCGACGATCTCACCCCCGAGCCACTTCCCGAGCCTGAAGAGGACGAGGCCATCGTGGGCGAATCCGACGATGACGCCGACGGCAACACGATCACCGAAGCCAGCGCGGATACCGAGGGCGCCCCCAACGAAGCCAGCTCCGACGACGAAGAATGAGATCTGTTGCGGTTGGTGGGCTGAGCTTCGTTGACTGGTGTACCTAGCTCACGTCTTCGCCGTACATGGCTCCTAGGTCGTCGGCGATGAGTTCGATGCGCTCGCCATCGGGGCCGGCGAAGTAGATCGAGGTTTCAAAATCGAAATCGATCTTCACGCCAGCGTCGATGACGGCTTGGCGCAGGCGGGCATGATTCTCGGGGTCGACGGAGATGGCTATGTGGTGCAGACCTCCGAGAACTTCCATGTATGGGCCGAGGCCAAGATCTGGGAAGTCGAAGAACGCGAGCAAGTTGCCGTTGCCGAGATCGAAGAAGAAGTGCGTCGAACCGGGGTAATCGCGGTTCTCGAACAGTTCGGTGAGCGGGAAGCCGAGGACCCCTTGGTAGAAGTTGATCGTCCGTTCGACATCGCTGCTCAGAGCAACCACGTGATGAACCCCCCGAGCCGTAGAGGCGGGGCGCTCCGAGGAGGGGTGGAGGTATTGGGAGCGAAGGGTGTCCCATTCCTCGGTCCGATCGACGTGGTTGCTCATTGCATGTGCCTTCCTGTGTGCCCCGCTATCCCTCGCTCGGGACAGCTTGGATTTCTAGCTCGATACTGATCTTGTCATTGATCAGCATGCCGTCAAGGCCGATCGGCATGTTGAAGCTGATACCAAAGTCGGATCGCAGGATTTCGCCCGTCGCGCTGAAGCCTGCCCGCGTGACGCCGTAGCCGTCGACCGCCACGCCATGAAACTCGAGGTCGAAGGTGACTTCCTTGGACGTCCCGTTGATCGAAAGGTCGCCGGTGAGCGAGGACTCGGTAACGCTGGTCGAGGTGAACGTCATTTGCGGGTTGTTCTCGACGCCGAAGAAGTCGGTGCTCTGCAGGTGCCCGTCGCGGTCGGCGTTGTTGGTGTCGATCGAGGAGAGTTCGACGACGGCCTGTACGGAGCTTGCGAGTCGGTCGGCCGAGATTTCCAGAGCCCCACTGAACTCGTTGAACTGGCCTCGGACCTTGCTCAGACCGAGGTGGCGGACGGTGAAGCCGACCGAGCTGTGCGCAGGTTCGATGTTCCAAGTGCCTTCGGTGAGCGTGGGTGATTCGGACATGGGTGCCTCCTTGGCGGGTTCGTGTTCTGAGGACTCAGACACGATAGTTAAAGTTTGAACTACTCGTGGAGTATATGGTTCAAGTTTGAACTATTGCAACGTCGCGCTCGGCTATCCTGTAATAGCAATGAGCAGAACCGACTGGCTTTCAACCGATGAGATGCGTCTGTGGCGCACGTTCCTCAAAGCATCAGCCGCCGTGATGACCAACGTCGATGCCTCCTTCAAGAAGGCTCACGACATTGGGGTTGACGACTACGAAGTTCTCGTTCACCTGAGTGAGGCCGAGGGCCATCGACTTCGAATGAGCGAACTATCCGCTGTGCTACTGCACTCGCGGAGCCGGCTCACCCAGCGAGTCGACCGATTAGAGAAGCGGTCCTATGTCGAGCGACAGAAGTGCGCGGACGACGGACGCGGCACGTGGGCTGTCCTCACCGACTCCGGCTCGGCGGCCCTGAAGAAGGCCGCACCCGACCACCTCGTCGACGTGCGTACGTTCTTCTTCGATCACATCGATACAGACGACGTGCCCGCACTCGCGGACGCTCTTGAGGGTGTGGCCGATCAGCTCGAGAACAAGTCGAACGACACCTAGCTCGGGTCCGAGACCGAATCGTCGCGGTGCTCGATGAACTTGCGACGACGCGGGCGGCGCTTCGGGATCATGTCGCGCATCTCTTCGAGCTTTCCGAAACACAGAAGTTGATCGTTCGCTTCGAGGACGAGACTTCGCTTCGGCGTCGGGATGACTTGGGTTCCGCGCTGCACGGTCAAGACGGTGATGTCACGCTCCTCCAGACCGCTCTCCCCGAGTGGGCGTCCAACGAACGCTCCGTCTTCGCGGACGAGTAATTCGGCGACACCATACCCTCGCGAGACCGACAGCCGCTGGCGAACGTCGAGCTCAGGGAACGCCACCTGGTTATCGACGTAGTCGATGATGATTCGGGCGATGTTCTTGCCCGTCGCTCGTTCGATGCCTTGCAGACCGGGCGAGGAGTTGACCTCCATCACCAGCGGACCGCGATCGCTTTCCAACATGTCGACGCCGGCAACACGCAACCCCATGATCTGCGCGGACCGAACCGCAGCCTGTTCGTATTCGGGGCTGAGGTCGATGCCCTCGGAATTTCCGCCGCGGTGCAGGTTCGACCGAAAGTCGCCTCCACCCGAAGACCTCCTCATCGCCCCCACCACTTGATCGCCAACGACGAACGCTCGCACATCAGTGCCGGAGCTTTCTTTGACGAACTCCTGGATAAGTACGTTCTGTCGCGTGGCCTGCAGCGTCTCGATCATGGCTTGAGCAACGATGAGGTCGGGCGCCAGCATCACGCCAATGCCTTGGGTGCCTTCGTGGAGCTTGATGACGACAGGAGCACCACCGACGCGATCGATCGCCGGAAGAATATCGGCCCGGTCACGAACGAAGGTGGTGGCAGGCATGCCGATGCGATGGCGGGCGAGGATCTGGTGCGCGTGGAGCTTGTCTCGGCTGTTCCGAATGCCTGCAGAGGTGTTCGGTGTGTACACATCCATCTGTTCAAACTGACGGACGACCGAGGTTCCGAAGTAGGTGACCGACGCTCCAACGCGAGGTAGCACAGCGTCATAGTCCGACAGTTGGTTGCCCGAGTAGAAGAGATCGGGCTCGTCATCGCTGAGGTCGATTGCGAACCGGAACGTGTCGAGGATGCGGACTTGGTGTCCGGCTTCGAGCGCGGCCGTCTTCAGACGCTGAGTCGAATAACTCCTCGGTTCTCGGGAAAGGATCGCAAGCCTCACTACACTCCTGATCGGCCGGGCGGGCCACCCTCTTCACTTAAGCAGTTCATGCTGGACCGGCCCTCGAACAGTAACGCGAGCCGACCGCTCGCGAGAAATAGCGATCACCCATGACTTCCCGAGCTCCCTTCGAAATCGGCGGTGCCGATGTCAAGCCAGGCCGTTCCGCGCAGGTTGAGCTGCCCGTCGATCGGCTGATCACCGGCGCCCCAATGTCCATGCCAGTCACCGTGCTTCACGGCGCAAACGACGGACCGACCGTGTGGATCAACGCAGCAGTTCACGGAGATGAACTCAACGGTGTCGAAGTCGTCAACCGGGTACTTGCTGACCTCGACCCGAAGTTGATGAACGGCACCCTTCTCGCTGTACCGGTAGTGAACGTACACGGCTTCATGAGCGGTGACCGCTACCTTCCCGACCGTCGTGACTTGAACCGATCGTTTCCGGGCAGCGCCAAGGGTTCCCTGGCTTCGCGCATGGCCCACATCTTCATGACCGAGATCGTCGATCGTTGCGAGATTGGCATCGACCTCCACACCGCAAGCGACAATCGCACCAACCTTCCCCAGATTCGTGCCGACCTCGACGATCCTCGGACCCGGGAGCTCGCCGAAGTGTTTGGAGTGCCGCTCATGATGCACTCGAAGGCGGGAGCTGGCACCCTTCGTCGTGCCGCTGGCAAAACCAATACGTTGCTCCTCTTATATGAGGCAGGTGAGGCATTGCGCTTCAACAAGCGGGCGATCAGCAACGGCGTGAGTGGCGTGCGGCGAGTACTCCGGCATCTAGAAATTGCCGATTGGGACGGACCCGAACGCAAGACCACAGAGATCTCTCGGTCATCGCGATGGATGCGGGCATCGAAGAGCGGGGTGCTCCGTATGGATGTCGACCTTGGCGATGTCGTCGAGGAGCGACAAGTCCTCGGCACGATCATCGATGCGTTTGGCAAACGACTCAGCACGGTGAAATCAACGCGAGCTGGCCTCGTTATCGGACGGACGCTCTACCCCATATGCAACAAGGGTGATGCTCTTGTGCACATCGCCAGCCTCGAAGAATCTAACGGTGCCCGGGAGACTTCCGGGCCATAGGTCAGAAGGACCTCAATCCAACCCGATTTTCTGTCGATAGGCCAGCATGTCGAACCTCGACCCTACTCTCGACGATGACAACTCCGAGAGCCAGAAAATTCAAGTCCTTCACAATCGTGTGATCCCTGGTTCGATCGGAACGATCGAACAGCTCATCATCGCGAACCACGCGGTGGTCGTCGTCGCATCGACTTCGAAGAAGGGTCGGGTCAAGGCCAGCAAGAGAGGCGTTTCTGTCGGCGGAGCCGATCTCGAGGTCATCCTCACCGGCTTGCATGGCCGCGTGAACACTGTCAGGCACCTGCTCGGTGGCGAGGCGCTCGTCTATGGAGCGCTTGTGCTCAACAAGATTCCTAAGGCTGATGTCGTGGTGCAAAACACCATCCCGATCGGATCGGCGACGGCAATCTTCGAGTACGTCACGCAACAACACATGGCTGCACCACCGAGAAACTTGAAGGCCATCGCGTACGACCTTCACGGGATCTTCGTCGAGATGGAAACGTTCGGCGTCGCCTAACTACTGATCGTTCTCGGTGTCGCTACGGCGCGAGAACGTTCATTGCCTCGAGAGCCCGACGATGACACGTTGGCCACTGCGTGTTCGGTCGGGTTGCCTCCCACCAGACCTTCGTGACCTCATCTTGGATGTCGGCTGGCACGAGGTGCGGTAGCACTCCGTCGAACTGCGGGAAACCTGCGAGTCTCGTCGCCGCGTTCCATGTAGCGGGGAGCCATTGCACGCCACCGAAGAAGCCGTTGCCGGTATTGATCGCATGGTTGTTGGTCGACTCACAGAAGAGCATTGCTTCCAACCCAACATCGGTGAGGAGCGGCCACCCGAACTGGTTTACGCCCTGGGGGGCTTGACTCGCCGGAACCGGTTCACCCACCGGTGGGGCCACATCGGCCGGATCTTCATCGACAGGGGCTGGGTCGACCGGCGCTGGGTCGTCAAACTGGTTCTCGCAGTTGATGACCCGATCGCCGTCTTCGAAGTCGCAGCGGTCGACACCACCACCAGCGCGGACAACGTCGCTGCCAGCGTCGCCGTCGAGCGTATCGGTACCTCGGTTACCAAAGATCGCGTCGTTACCCGAGTCGCCGGAGATGACATCAGCTCCGCGCCCACCAAGGATCCGGTCATTGCCGGGGCCCCCGGCCAGTCGATCGTCGCCTGCATGACCCAAGACGAGGTCGACACCGTCGCCACCAAAGATCACGTCGTCCCCCCGCCTACCCTGCAAACGGTCGTCGCCGGCTTCGCCTGAGAGACGATCGTTACCTCCCATGCCGAGCAGCACGTCATTACCGGTACCACCGATAAGGCGGTCGGCACCAGCACCACCACGAGCTTCATCGTTCCCTGCCCCAAGGCTGATCTCGTCTTCTCCCCCACTGCCGAGAACACGGTCATCGCCGTCGCCACCATTGATGACATCGTCACCGGTACCGCCACAGATCAGGTCGTCACCACCGCCACCGCTCAAGACGTCGTCACCGCCAAAGCCAAGAATGAAGTCCCGTGTGGCGTTGCCGCCGACAAGCACGTCGACGCCATCGGTTCCAAGGATGACCTCGTAGCCAGCAGCAGCTGCAGTCTCGGCGGTAAAGCCGAGACACGAGGTATCGACAGCTTGGGCACCGACCGGACCGGCCGTTGCTAGAACGCTGGCCGAAAGCGACAGACCCAACAGCGCAATAACGCGTCGAATCAATGGGTTGTGTACACGTTCATGCGACATGGGGGTGACCCGCCTTTGGACGATTAGCGCCACAACCTAAGTCCGTAACACAAATGAAACAAGTCGAAGGTCAATCCTGAGGTCTGGCCCTGTGTGTTGTAGGCCGACAATCATTCTTGGAAACGACAGTCTTTCTTGGAAGACCTCTGGAAATTCCAAACTACGTTGCCAGCCTGCCAAGGTTGGACACTAGGGGTTTCGTTCAGCGGAACACTGCGATCAGGTCAAGCATGAGCAAGGGACCTTCAAGGTACTGGCCCTCTTTGCCAGCCTCGCCCCATCGTCGATCCGTTTTCGCACTGTGCCAAGCATGAGGGCACGGTCGTCTTGTGGCAGTTGGCGGACTACTTCTGGTTTCATGGCTCCGGCGAGCGACCAGTCGGATTCGTCGTCGTCTCCGACACACAGCGAATTCTTGACTTCGTCAAGTGGGAGCCAGACAGTGCCGCGTAAATCCGACCATCGCAGGTCCAGCGGCCTCCAATATTACCTT
>CAZBTI010000006.1:0-26470 GCA_964494395.1 uncultured Acidimicrobiales bacterium
CTCGTGCCCGGCACGACGGAACTCGTCATTGGACATCGGCGGGTCGTAAGTCACCTGCCGATATTAGACACCAAGCAAGGCCACGCCAGCAGTTGAAGGATCAGGGCTGGTTCAGGTGGTGGGGGCCACAGGTGAACCAGCCCTGACTCGGTGTGACAATAACGTTCTCGGCGTCTCCGACGCACCGCCTCCGTGGCTCTGGAACGGCCCCCGGAGGGGACGTGATGCGAGCCTCCGAGTGAGAAAATCGCGACGGAGTCGCTCCCTCACTGGGAGGCGAGCGCTTCCAAGAGGTTGTGGAGCATGAGGGCTGTCGCGCCCCAGACGGTGTCTCCTACGAGTTCGAAGAAGTGCATTGGTACCCACTGGTCGTCCCAGAACCACTCTTCTGATCGGTATACGCCTGGATAGAGCAGCTCCCGGATCGGAACGGTAAGGATGACGTCGACTTCGTCGGGTGAAGCAGTGAGACGAGGTGCCTCATCGAGCACGGCAACGAATGGGGTTACGTGTGAGTAGCTCGCTCCGGTGACGAACGAGTCGAGTTCGGCGATCTGTTTCGGCAACGCAGGATCGAGGCCGACTTCTTCTTCGGCCTCCCTGAGCGCCGTGTGCCAGAGCGATTCGTCGGTGTCGTCCTTGGAGCCCCCGGGGAAAGCCACCTCGCCAGCGTGCTTGCGCATGTGCATGGGACGCCGGGTCAAAATAAGTCCCGGACCGTCGGCACCTTCGAAGATCGCAATGAGCACCGCGGAGCGGCGGCCTTGCTCGGCCGGCCGAGAAACTGCGGGACCGCGTACGAGTTCGGAGGGCTCGTATGTCGACAATGCATCGACGAGGTCGTCCATCATCTGAGGCCCGAAATATCCGAGCCACGGCTCGGGGTCTCCTACCCGCACAAGGTGGGGTCGTGGAATGGGTTGCGGTCCTCCTCGCGCCTGGACCGCCACGGTCTACTTCGCCAGCTCGGTGAGGAGTTCGACGATGCCCTCGTCCTTCAGTACGGCGAGCACGATCTCGGGACGGGTCTTGCCCTTCTCCCAGCCTGCCCACGACTCGAGCATTGCAGCGACCTTGTCGCCCTTCTGCTCGGCGAGCACCTCGGGCAGGAAGCCCGTCTTCAGATATGACATCGTTCGCCCTGGCAACTCGGTCTCTTCAACCCAGTCGTTGAACTGGTTGAGCAACTTTGCAGGTGCTGGTGCTGGACGTTCTTGAGTCTCTTCCACGGCTTAAGACTATCGACCAACTTCGAAAGCGATGCGATCGTGCATGGCTTGGCGTAGGGCGAGTGTGTGCGGGCCGACGGGAAACGTCCGCTCCCCCACCGACGTGGCGGCCAGTGTGTCGCGCAGAGTGGAGAACACGAAGAACTCGGTGGCATCGTCTAGATGGTCGAGACCAACTTCGACCTCTCGGAATTCAAAGCCCATATCGCGTGCCACATCGAAGACTGCTTGGCGTGTAATCGAATCGAGAATGCCAAGGCTCATCGCTGGGGTTTCGTAGATGGCCCGACCTTGCTCCTCGACGACCCATCCCACGCAGAAGTTCGGCCCTTCGAGGATGTTTCCCGAGCGTCCGATCAGCAGGGCATCGTCGAACCCGTTGAGGATGGCCTGCCGGGTCGATCCAACGTTGTTGGCATACGAGATGGTCTTCGCCGCCAGCAACTCCCATTCGGTACCGTCGGCGTGCCACGGAGCGAATACAGGAAACAGCGTGGTCTCGGGGCTTCGGGGCGCAGGTATCTGTGAGGTGACCACCACCCGCACGTCGCCACTAAAGACGTCGTCACCGGCCGACACCATGATGCGCACCACCGACTCGTCGAGGCCCGCAGCGGCTCGGTTGCACCATGTAGTGAGGTCATCGTCTGAGGGCAGGTCGAGCCCGAGCATGGCAGCACTGCGGGTGAGTCGATCGAGGTGCGGTTGCAACCGAAAGCACGTGCCGTCATAGGCCCGAATCGCCTCGAAAACACCGTAGCCACGCGTGAAACCGACATCGGTAATCGGTATCGAGGCAGTCTTCGGGTCGACCATTTCCCCGTCGATCTGCACGGTCAGAAGCTCGGTCACGGTTTCAGTTAAACAGGCGTGACCGAACACGTTCTACCCAAGCTCGACATCGTTGCGGTCGATGTAAATGGCGATGGCTTCGACGACCTCGCCACGGCAAATATTGACGATCCGAATTTGGTCTGGATCAACGACGGCAACGGCAACTTTGTCGACAGCGGGCAGCGCCTCGAGTTCTTCGGCGACGTCTTTGGAATTGCTGCCGCGGACTTTGACGACGACGGTGACAACGACTTGATCAGCACGTCCTTCTTTTTCGGCCAGCACATCTGGCTCAATGACGGAAGCGGCAACTTTGCTGAGCAGCCTCAAATCCTCGGCGACCTAGAGGTCATTGACAATGATTTTTTCAATAACCCACCCGTGTCAGTACCAGACGCCGTTTTTGCGATTGCAGTTGTTGTGCTCGATGTCAACGGCGATTTCCGACCGGACCTCGCGTTTCACGGAAGCAACTATCCCGTGTGGATCAACACTCCGCTCGATGCCCAGTAGCTCGCCCAAGCTCAAGAAATCGGGTGGATTTGCCGATAACTAGGTGTGACATTTTCAAGCGGGACTAATCGACGTGCTACCGGAATAGCGACCACACTCGCACTTCTAGCCGTCTTCGGCGTCGCACCAGCAGCCGCCCAAAGCACACCAACTCCAAACGCACCAACGTGCCAAGGCCAAACCGCGACCATCATCGGCACCCCAGGTGACGACACCATCCGCGGCACATCAGGTGACGACGTCATCGTCAGTCTCGACGGCAACGACACCATCCGAAGCCGCGGCGGCAACGACATCATCTGCGCCGGACCCGGCGCAGACACAGTCACAGGCGGATCAGGCAACGACACCATCTTCGGTGGCAGAGGCAACGACGAACTCGACGGCGGCCGAAACGCCGACACCATCGAAGGCGGAAACGGCAACGACACAGTGCTCGGAGGCTGGGGCAACGACACACTCGCCGGCAACGACGGTGACGACACCATCAGAGGCTCCCGCGGCAAAGACCGAATCTCCGGCAACGACGGCCGCGACACACTCCGCGGCGGCAACGGCGACGACACACTGCTCGGCGGCGCTAAAGCAGACACACTTCGCGGCGGCAACGGTGACGACAATCTCCGAGGCAACAACGGCGACGACCAACTCTGGCCAGACGCCGGTGCCGGAACCAACGTTGGTGGAAGCGGCATCGACTTCATCGACGGCACCATCGACCCAATCGATCTAGACACCGACGAAGACGGCGTACCAGACACCCACGACGAATTCCCCCTCGACCCAAACCGCAGCTTCACCGGCGGTCAGTTCGTTCCGATCATCTCCACCATCAGCGGCAGAGTGGCCGTCTGGATCGATGCCCTCGATGCGAATGACGACGGTATCGACGACCTAATCGTCGTCGAAGACAGAACGGGAACAGCGATTCAGCTCGGTGATGGAACAGGAAACTTCACCCCTTCGAAGCAGGGCTTTTTCACAGAAGCCGAGGGCGGTGTCGCCTCGCTCGACGCTAACGGCGACGGATACGACGACGTCGTGATTAGCCAAAATCCTTTCCGGTTTAGAAACAACAACGTTCCGCCAAGCGAGCTGTGGCTCAACGACGGAAACGGCACCTTCGTCCTAAGCGATCAGAGCATTGGTACGCGCGGCTCGTTCGATCTGACCACATTCGATGCTGACGGGGACGGCGACACCGATATTGCCGAGTCGTATCCGGGCAACCGGATCTGGCTCAACGACGGAAACGGCAATTTCACCGAAGGTCCCCAGTTCACGGACGAACGGCTATTCGGCATCGATGCCGTCGACGTCGACGGTGATGGTGATGGTGACCTCGTAGCGACAAGTAACGCGCTGACGAGCGAGCCTCGCGACGCGACCGTCGTGTATCTCAACGACGGCCAAGGAAACTTTGTAGACAGCGGTCAGGTTCTCCCCGGGGATGCAAACGGGATTGAAGCAATTGACATCGATGGTGATGGAGACAACGACCTCGTCACGGGCAACTACTTTCACATCTTGGACGTTTGGGTCAACGACGGAAACGGCACCTTCTCCTTCGACCCAGGAGCTATCGACGCGCAGTTCGCTTTCGACATTACGGTCCTTGACGTCAATGGGGACTATCGGCCTGACCTTATGCTCGGCTTGACAGGGCAGGTCTGGATCAACACTCCGCTCGATGCCCAGTAGCTAACGTCGGCTTCGGCCACCGTCTTTGAACCCGCCGCCTCGCTCCATATTGAGGCCGTCACCGGTCAGCGACAGCCGCGGCCCGCGCTTGGGCGCCGACCCATTTGCCTTTGCAAGCCTGAGCACCCGCCAACGGTGCCCCGCCCACGGTTCGAGTAGCTCGAGCATGCGGGCGTCGTCGCCACGCTCCTCCCCGGCGAGGTGCCAAGCAACGGTGTTTGGGAGGTGATAGTCGCCAACTGGCACGGCATCGGCGTTGCCCATGGCCGTGGCCGTGATCATGGCAGTAGTCCATGGCCCAATGCCGCGGATCCGTTCAAGGCGAGCGGAGACCTGTTGTGGCGTCCGCTCTGTGAGCGAATCGAGGCGGGGCATCTCGCGAGCTGTCCGGAGGATGATCTCGGCTCGCTTGCGTTCAACACCACACGGATGCAAGTCGCTATAGCCCATCTCAGCAACGCGATCAGGTGACGGCAAGATCCACCCGCCGTTGGGGCCGGGCGCCGGGTCGCCATACTTTTGAGCCATACGGCGGCGCGACGCATACGCGTTCTTCACTTGGACCTTCTGTCCGAGGATTCCGCCGATCAGCGAATCCCACAGCCGGTCGGTTCGCCCGAGAAGGAATGGCTGTTTGTTCCACGTGTCGGCCAACCGGCCAGGTGGCGGCGTGAACCCGGTGACGTCGTCGGTTGCTCCGAGGAGCTTCGGAGCTTGGGCGACCATCCAGTCGGCTCCCGGCCCCCACGCCTCGACCTCGACAGTTGTCGCGTTGGTCCTCCGAAGATGTAGCGAGCCAAGCCCATCTGGAGTTCGCGTGTTCCACCGGGTCTCCCGCGGACCGACCAGAATCGGATCTCGAGCACCCCGAACGGTCGAGGCGAGCTCGATCCAATTCGGAATCTCGATGGTGTCCTTCACCATCCGGACCCTACTTTCCGGGGGCCGTAACGGCAGTAGCGGCCCACGACACGCCAAAGGTGAGAAATTAACCAACTTTGGTATCGATTAACAGCGCCCCCTACCGCCTGTGGCAGACTTGTACATATGGGAGCGGTCCTTATGTACGCGCTGCGAAGCGTGCGCCGAGAATGGCAAGAAGCACCTTGGTTTGTGCTGCTCATCATTGGTGTTGCCGCCGTCGTTGCCCAGGTCACGTTCGGCACCCTCGACGGCTTCTTCTAAGCGCTCACACCTACAGATTTTAGAGAGAAAACTGCAACAACCCGGGCCAACGGACCCGGGTTGTTTGCGTGGCGAGCAGCTGCTTGCCGATCTGGTTTTTCTAACGAGTGCTAGACGGTCCAGGTGGTGATGACGAGTGCCTTGTCTCGCCACGCTTGGATGGTTGCATCCAGAACGTCGAGCGGGTTGAAAGGCTTTACGCCAGGCATGATGTCGTCCTCGCGCATTCCATACAGTGCGCCCATTGCAAAGCGGCATGCGTAGACGGTCGCGCCTTCGTCCATGAGTGTCTGAAGCTGACGGTTGAACCCGAGGTTTCCTGGGAAGGCATCGGAACCGACAGCTGGGTAGCCGCGGCTCGCTGAAGCCATGAGGACGCCTGGTCCATACAGAACAAAGGTCAGGTCGAAGCCCTTGCGCTGGAGACGGGTGGCGGTGAGCATGTTGACCAGGCCAACGGAACCCTCGAATGGAACCGTGTGCATGAATACATATGCCTTGTCGCCCGGCTCAGCTTGGTGATCCGGGAAGACTTTCTCTTCGACATTAAAGAGAACGTCGCCTTCTTTTGGAGCGTCGATGGTTACTGTCTTGGGCATTTCATTTCCTCATTCTGTAGTTGTGGTTCTATCTTTTGGTTTGTATTGGGTGAGATCGACACGATCTGTTCGCGTGGACGCCTAGATCGCTGGTGAGTGCGGCTCGTCGTCTTCGAGGGGCGGCCAATCTTGGCGATGGCTTCCCGGCAGGGCCTGAATCGTCCGACGACGGACATCCCACGGCAGCTTTCGGTACACCGGGGCAAATACCTGTCTAAAGAAGCGATCCTTGAGCGTCTTGGGTTCGATTGGACCTGCAATGCCGGCCTTTTCAGCAATGCGAGCTTGGCTGTCTTGGAGCAGGTAAAGCTCCGAATTCGCGCGCAACCACTGCGGGAACAACGTCAGTTTGTCCACTACTGGCTTGGCAAAGGCGAGTTTGTCGCTCATAGGTTCGCCAACAGATTCTGGGCAGCGACAGCGATTGGTTCGTTGAGGGCCCCAATCGCAGGTGAGTAGACGTTTTCCATCGTCGCGATCTGATCGACCCTGATGCCGGTACGGGTCATCATTCCGAGGAAGTCTGCGCGTTCCTTGATTCCTTCGCCACCGACCATCTGCCCGCCGATCAACTTGCGAGACTTTGGATCGGCAAGGAGCTTGACCGTGATTGGTTTCACTCCTGGGTAGTAGCGAGCCCGGGTAATTCCGTTGGCTACCCCGGTGACGAACTCAAGTCCAAGCGCTGACGCTGTCACTTCACCGAAGGACACTCCGCCGAGCATCCACTCTCCGGCCAACATGCCCCATGGGACATAGACCGAGCGATACTCCCGCTCGGCGCCACCAGCGTTTACACCAGCGGTTTTGCCTTGCGCGTAGGCGTGGCTCCCGGACAACCCTTGCAGTGGCACGTTCGAGACACCGTGAGGGATCTCAGTGCAGTCTCCAGCGGCAAACACACCATCGACCGACGTTCTCATGTGCGAGTCGACAATGATACCTCCGGTCGTTCCTGTCTTGATACCAGCGGCTTCAGCCAGCACGTTGTTGGGTGTCTTGTGCGTGCCAATAATGGCAATGTCGGCCTGAACGTCGCCCTTTTCGGTCTCGACGTGCGTCAGCTTTCCGGAGCCGCGGTAGGCAGTGACCTTGTTGCCCCACTGGAGATCGACCCCCATCTCTTCCCACTGGTTACGCACTGGTTCAACAATCTCGGGATCGGCTACGTCGGACATGGGATATGGCCCTGGATCGACGAGCGTGACATCGAGACCGCGGTGACGCAGCGCGGAGGTCATCTCCATGGCAATGAAGCCCGATTCGACAATGACCGCCGACTTTGACTGCTCGATGACCTTGTCCCATTCCATTGCATGGCGAATGTCTTTGACCCGGTAGAGGCCGTCGAGGTCGTTGCCTGGCAGCCCCGGATCGGAATAGAGCCAGCCCGTAGCAATGATCAGACGGTCGTACCGAACGTCGCCCTCGCCATCGACAGAAATCGTTTTCGCGTCGGTGTTTATCGAGGAAACTGTCGTCTCGTAGTGGACGTCGATGCCGGTCTTGACATATTGCTCTTTCGTTGCCAAGAAGAGCGTCTCGAACGACTCGATCTCCTTGCCATGTACGAAGGGGATCCCGCACGGGCTATACGCGACGTCGGCAAACTCGGTGTAGACCAAGATTTCGGCGTCGGGGTTAGCTCCTTTGGCAGCTCCGGCTGCTCCTAGGCCGGCGGCCCCGCCACCGATGACAACAATTTTCACTCTGTACTCCTTCGTTGAACCGTGTTTGGCATCGGGTCCTCAGACCCGACTGCCTCGATGTCTGCGGGCTCGACGCTTTCGCCCGACCTGATCGTTAGTGATGATGGTGGTCGTGATGATGATGATCGTGATCGTGGTCGTGATCGTGGCCAGCTGGCCGTTCGAGGAACTCCTTGGAGCGCTGATCGATCTCCGCTAGCCCCACACCGGCACTCCGGTCGACCAATCGTTCGAGAGCGACTAGCCAGCATTCGTAGTAACGGTATTCATCGTTCGACTTTCCAAGCGCTTCCCACTCAGCAATCGCCACGATGAGCTCAGCTTGAAAGTCGGACAGCGTGAACAGGCCCTTCTCGACGAGAGCGAGGGCCAAACCAAATGCGCGGCCCTCCCACGGTGCGTCAAAGACCAGCTCGCCGTTGTCGCGTGGTGCAGCTGCAGGGCCCTCAAGGTCAAGCCCATCGATCAACTCTGTTCCGTCGCTACAAGTGGCACTGCTCATGAACCAACCTCGACAATGCCAACACCCACCATTGACTCACGGGTGACGATCGCAGCGAGTTCTTCTTCGGTCATGTCCTCGGTGCCTGCTGGGCGCTCGGGAAGGATGAAGTACCGGTTCTCCGCGCTGGAATCCCATACGGTGATTTTGACGTCGTCTTCGAGGTCGAGTCCCATCTCGGAGAGCACCGTGCGTGGCTCTCGTACAACGCGCGAGCGATATGCGGGGTCTTTGTACCAGTCTGGCGGCAAGCCAAGTAGCGGCCAGGGGTAACACGAGCACAACGTGCACACAACAACGTTGTGGTTCTTCGAGTCGTTCTCAACAACGACGATATGTTCGCCTTGCGGGCCGGAGAATCCGAACTCTCCAACCGCAGCGGTTCCGTCTTCAAGGAGACGTTCGAGGTACTCGGGGTCGGTCCACGCTCGCGCAACGACGGTTGCACCGTTCATTGGGCCAACGTCGTTCACGAAGCGGTTGATCAATCCGTTGAGGCCATCTTCGTTAACCAGGCCCTTCTCGGTGAGCAATGCCTCGAGCGCTTCAGCTCGAACCGGCGCTGGTGCGCGGTCTGCATTCGGGTTTGCGGTCATGATGCGGCCTCCATGTAACTCTCGAACAGGTCGATATTGAGCGTGGACGGCTCGGCATCGGGCCCCCACAAGTCGGTAGATGAAAAGGTGACGGTATAGACATGTTGTGGGTCTTCACCGGTGAAATGCGCAGTGGCATCGGGTAGCACTGCGGCGGGACGATGTGCAGTGACGGTCCCGACTTGGCCACGCACATACGCTGGCATTCGGTGATGGCCTTCGCGATGCATGTTCTTGGCCAGAACTCGATCACCAACAGCAAAAGCGTGGGGCGCATCGATCTCACGAAGTGAGCCACCTCCGCCTCGTTCGTACTGAGGCTTCTCGCCGGTGGTCTCGGTTGGCTCTTCTGCCTTGTTACCAAGAATGTTCTGTGCTCGGGCTTCTACAGCGCCGGCAGGCAATATTCCGCTGTCGACCAACAACAATTCGGCGCATGCAAGCCAGCGCCCGTAGTAGCCGTCACCGAGATAGTCGGTTGGGTGTAAGCGCTCGAGCGCGTGACGGAACGCATCGAGGTTGGTTCCGGAGAGCCCTCCCGACATAGCGCCCATCGCAAAAGCTTTTCCTTCCCACTCAGTGGCGAAGACTTTTTCATCGGGATCGATCACAACCGACCCCCAGCCGTACTGCCCGCCCATGTCATGAATTCCGTCCATCAATACCCCATCAACGTGTATTTACGAGTGAAAAAAATCGGCTTGAGCGAAGAGAGCCCGAACCTCTTGGTGAGTCTCTCGCGTGACAACGATTCTGTCAACTATGAGAAATCCCTGACTCGTAAAGGACACGAGTCTTTGGCCAAGTAGGTCGAGCCTAGGTATGCTCCGTCACGATGACACACCGCCGATCAACTTTCGACCAGCGACCAAACCATGACTGAGAGTCCGGTCGACGAAGTCGTCAGCTCCATTGGGCCAAAGGTCAAAGAGCTGCGAAATATGCGTGGTTACTCGCTCCAACAGCTGTCGGACCGCTCGGAAGTCTCCCCTGCCGCAATCCACAAGGTTGAGCAGGGAAACATGGTTCCAACAATCACGACGTTGTTGAAGCTGGCCGCAGCCCTCGATCGCCCGGTCTCCTATTTTGTCGACGAGGAAGACTCACCACCAGCCGAAGTGGTGTACACACCAGCCAATGCCCGTCGCGCGGTCTACACGTCTCACTCCGGCATTGATCTCGAAGCAATCTCGGGCCCATACGGCCGCTACTTCGTGGCTGGAGCGGTCGCGGTCCTTGAACCTGGAGCATCCAGTGGCGAAGAACCTCTTCGCCACGCTGGCGAAGAACTGATCTACGTACTCTCGGGAACGATGGAAGTTGATGTTGGCGACCAGAGCGTCCGCCTGAGCACCGGCGACTCGGTTCACTTTCGAAGCAACTGGGATCACCGGTGGCGCAACCCCACGAAGAAGCAGACAAAGGCGCTTTGGATGGCGCTACGTCCTACCTGATTCGACTCGTTCGCCCTCGCTGAAGTCAAGCACGGTGTTCGAATCAAGCACGGTGTTCGCCAATCAGATCCTTTGCCTTGGCAACGAGCGCGTGTTCAGCCTGGAGATAGCTCTCCTGGTGACGTTTGCCAACAGCCACCATCTCATCAGCTTGGGCACCGAACTTGTTCGCCATTTCCTCGAGCACGTCCATCGCTGCGCCACCCGTTGCGGTTCGGGTCTCGACGATGTTCTGCGGATCGAGAACCGCTGCCAACTGTGCGTCGTCGAGTGACAGCGCAAACCCACAAATCTCTTGCGCTGCTTCATCGATCATCGCCGACGTTATATCGAGGCCTCGAAGCTTGGCGTTGCTCGCTGTTCGCACAACCTCGCCAACAACTCGGTACGCACTCCGGTAGTCGACGTCGGTGACCAACATGATGTACTCAGCCAAGTCCGTGGCCTGACTGAACCCTCCCTCGAGCTCTTCCAACATGCGCTCCCGGTTCACACTTAGCGTCCGCACAACACCCGACATCAGGGCGCTGATCTTGGTCGAGAGTTCCAGAGCACGCGGGATCTCGCCGTAGGCAAAGATCAGGTTGTCGCTCCTTGCTGATGGGCTCTTGACCACGGCCAAGAATCCAGAGAGTCGACCAATGAGCACGCCGCCTGCGCCACGAACAATGGTGAGCGCATACGGATTGCGCTTTTGGGGCATCAGCACCGAGGCACGGGTGTAGGGGCCGGCAAGATCCACGTAGTCGAATTCTTGACTCGCCCAAATCTCGAGGTCTTCGGCGAGCTTCGACTGATTCGAGATGAGACTGGTGCTCGTCGCGAGCAGATCGATGAACGTGTCGGTCTGCCACATTGCGTCACGAGTGTGATCAATAACGTCGGTAAAGCCGAGGAGTTCAGCGATCGTCATACGATCCTCGAGCAACCGGGAACCGTTGACACAACCAGCACCGCCCGGGCTGAGATTGACCTGTTCGAGGGCAGCTAACAGTCGGTCACCGTCGCGCAGGGCTGGTGGAACGAACGCCAAAATGTAGTGGCCGAAGGTCGATGGCTGCGCTTGTTGCAAGTACGTCTGGTCGGGCATCAGCACATCGCTATTGCGCCTTGCCACCTCGACTGTTTCCTGGGCAAAGCGCCCGGCCTCAACCACGAGGCCTGCAGTCTGCTCACGAAGCAAAATTCGCAGCGCAACTCGTGCTGCCTCGCGGCGGGGCCGTCCAGCGTGAAGCCATCCCGCAGTGTTACCCAGACGCTCAGCAAACAGGCGCTCACGAGAGTTATACGGTTCACCGAATTGGGCGTCGTAGGGGAACTCTTCGGCGGGCGTGGAGTAGGCCACCAACAGTTCGGAGAGGAGATCCGAGGCCGCCTGATCTGGGACAATCCCCCGCTGGTGAAGGTCGAGCACGTGGCCGAGGTCAGCGAGGTTCAACCCGGCATGGAGCAATGGGGCATCAGCGATTTCCCACGCAAACCCAGCGTCGATCAGCTCTGGCGCTGGCGCAGCCTTTGACGGGCCCGCAATTCGAGAGGTGGCCGCTACCGCTGCTGCCATATCCGACTCTGAAGTGTCTGATTCTGAGCTGTCCGACTCTGCTCCAATGTCTGACTCTTCTCGAGAGCCCTGCGTAGTCATTTCGGTTGCGTCCTTTCGAGGGAACGAATGTGATCGATCACACCAAGCGCCCCGCCAGTGTGCCAGTACAAGAGTGGAAGGTCCGCAAATCGGCCTTCACGACGTTGGTTGCTCAGCCACCACAACGCCTTTGCGTTGTAGGTCGGGTCGACGAGCAATCCGGTCGCTGACGTGATTTCAGACATGAGTTCCTGCTGCTCCTTTGACACCTTGCCAAAGCCCGGGTCGCGACCGTCGTGGATGAGAAGGCGATCCGTTATCTGCTCAGCAGCTAGCGACACTCCGCGGAGTTCGGCACTACGAATCGCCTTTTCAACAATCGCACCTTGAATGCTCGCCGGGTCTCGAGAAACCGAGATTGCGTGGACTCGCCACGGCCGCTGTGACAAACAGAGGCCAGCGAGGAGGCCCGCGGTACTGCCGCCCGAACCCAGCGGCAAGATGATCGTCACCGGTTGATCATCGGTGGTTTGAGCCTCGATCTCTTCGCCAGCCAAAAAGAAGCCGAGCGCACCAATCGCAGTCGCTCCGCCGCGAGGAACAACGTATGGGCGAGCGCCTTTTGCCAAAAGGTCGGCCGCATACCGTTCAGCGACAACCTCCATCTCCGACCGGTCATTGGATCCTGTGAACACCACCTTGGTGCCCAGGCTCCGTCCAACGCTCAGGGCTGCAACGTCGTGATCGGGCTCTTCGCCGTAGCTCACTTGATGGACACCGAGGCCACAAACGCGTGCACCGGCCGCCATCAACGCAGCGAAGTTTGAAGAAGGACCCCCGGCAAGAACGATGTCGGTCGCCTCTTGCGCTTTCGCTGCTGCGAGCAAGAACTCGACGGTCCGAACTTTGTTCCCACCCCACGAAAATCCACTGAGGTCATCTCGCTTGATCCAGAGATCGCCGCCGCTACCTCCGAGCACCGAGCTCAAGCGGTCAGCTCGTTGCACCGCTGTTGGCCACACCCCGAGCGGGACCCTCAGCACCAGCTCTCCGGTTCGTTCAAACGCCGGTTCTTCGACGTTTCCAAAACGCGGGAGACCATCTCTGCAGACGCCCCACTTTCGGGTGCCTCAGCAGAGGGCAGTTCAATGTCGGCAAGCTCGTCAGGGAGTTTGCTTCGCACCTCGGTGACGAGATCGCCACCCTTCGGCACCGTTAGGTATGCCTGTTGGAGAAGATCCTGAGCGGAGTGTTTGCCTAGGTGTTCCGACAGTGCGCGCAGCATCTGTTCAGAGTTTGCCGACCCAGCACGGAGGTTGGCGAGCATTTGATCGCGGTCTACCTCGAGCCCCTCGACCAAGGATCGTGTCATAGCGGTCGCGGCGCATGCGTAATGACAGAGCTCGGGGAAGGTAACCCATTCCGCTTTCCATCCACGAGCGTCCCGTTCGTGTTCCTGCACCATGGTTTCGACCAGAGTTGCCATTCGTGAGCGAACGAGTCGGGAGAGGACAACGATCTGTTCACTCGACTCAGGATTTCGCTTATGAGGCATCGTGATGCTGCCGACCGTCGACGCTGATGTTGCTTCTCGTACCTCACCAATCTCGGCTCTCTGCAACGAAAAAACTTCGTTGGCAATCCGCGCCAGACCTGCAGTGGCAGCAGCGAGTACAGCTGCAAAGTCACCAAGCCGGTCGCGAGCGGTCAGCCAGGAGATATCGGGCTCGCCCAAACCGAGCTCGCTGGCAAACGCCGAACGCAGGGCCAGCGCATCGGTGCCGAAGAATGCAAGTGACCCAACTGCACCGCCCAGCTGACAAACCAATGTCCGCTCGCGTAGATCATTCAGGCGTTCAATCGAGCGGCTAATCTCATCGACCCACGACGCGGCCTTGTACCCAAAGGTGATCGGCGCTCCGGGTTGACCGTGCGTGCGCCCAACCATGGGGGTCATCGAGTGTTCTGCAGCGAGCAGTAAGAGGGTCTCTTCGATGGCTCGAAGGTCAGACCAGATGAGATTGCCGACATGTGCGATTTCCATCACCATCGAGGTATCGGTGACGTCTTGAACCGTTACTCCGAGATAGATGTGTTCTCGGGCTGACTCGGGAAGCATCGTCTGGAGAACACGAATCAGCCCGAGTGTCGAATGTGAGGTGTTCCGAGTCTCAATAGCAACTTTGGTCAGGTCGATCTGTACCCCGACCAGCTCACCGATTGTTTCGGCCGAGGCGGAAGGAATAATGCCGAGCCCGGCCTGAGCTCGTGCTAGGGCCGCCAGAATTTCGACCCATCGTTGCACTCGCTGCTGTTCAGAGAAGAACGCTTGGGTGTCCGCTGTTCCCCACTGGTGACCAAAGATCGCCGAGTCGATCAGGTGGGCGCGAGGTGCTCCACCATTCTCGGTCCCATCGCTCAAACCGGAGTCCATGCAAAGTCGGCTGAACGCACAACCGATTCAAGGCCGGCTCGTACTTCGGCGAGGGTTGAGCCCCATGGCACGATGGTGGTTTGTCCCTGCTGCTCCATGCCCTCTTGCAGCATGCAACAGCGGGTGAGAAGAGCCTCGCCTCCCCCGCTCGCGAGGAACTGCTTTGGACACGTATCGACCGATTCTGCTTCAGCGTCATAGAACCACTGATGAATCTGGCGGGTGCGTTCACATCCAAGGATGGTCCAGTCAGCCTTTTCGGGACGTTCGTCGAGGAAGGAAACTGCGGTCTCGCCAAATTCGACACCCGTTGCCCGGCAGGGCAACAACACACGTTCACTCGTGCTGGCGGCGTCTTCGAGAAGTGCACGGCTGTCGATGGTCGATGAGCTGAGCACGATCGGCGGCAGGTCCTCCCCCACACTCAGAACCCTCTCCGCCTGATCCAACAACTTGGACGGAACCGGAGGGACGATGTCAAGCACGAGCACGTCGAGCGGGGCGGGGTTCAAAATAAAGCTGACGTGGGAGTAGAGGCCCTCAACAACGACACACGTTGCCCCCGGCTGGCTGCTGGCCACACGAGCAAGCACGGAAGGTATTCCAACGTCAGCGTCTGGGTCGGTGACGTACACGCAGTCGTCGGGGCCAGCGAGGAGACGGAGCGCAACAATGTCGGCGAAGAGCTCGCTCGTTGGCGACTTGGCGACTTCAACGAAGGCGACATCGTCGCCCTTTTTGACGACGATAAAGCGGGTGGTCATATAGGCCTCGCGGCCAATGAAGTGGTCTTGGAGCGGGCCTTGGGCGAGCTCACAATCGACCGTCGCCAGCGCTACCTGGCGATACTTGACCGGAATGACATTGGGTGCGTTCGGGTCGAGCTCGAACGCGTTCGGCTCAGCCGAAGCCACTCCCATGTCGGCCATCTCAGCTGGTGCCGACCGTTGTTGAAAGGCCGAGGGTATCGGTGCGAAGCCCAACTCGAAGTGTCTCGAGCGCCATGACTTCGGTCGGGGCGATGTTGCCCAGGTTCACCGACGGACCAACCCGAGAAATATGGGCAGCCTGCTGGGCACGGTGTGGCGCTTCGTAGATGATCCGTTCCGGGTCGACTACGGACTCGATCGTGTCAACAACATCTTGGCGAACAGTGCCGTCGACGTTGTACAACCCAACCGTGCCGCTCTCGCGACCTTCGGCGACGACCCACCTTGCTCCGGCGTCGAGATCTCCAGCCATCTCTTCGGCCCATTCGGTTGCGACGACCGGCACCGACGGATCTTTGCTGCCCACTTCGGAGAGCACGATAAGGCCTCGCTCGGTAGCAGTCCCCATGAGTTCGCGCTTTGCGCTTATGGGCAAACTCGTTGCCCCGTTGCTCACTTCGACACAGTCGATTCCGACCGATTGGACCCAGTCGAAGAACTCGTTCGTGCGTTCTTGGACCCACGCGATCTCGATGAGCGTTCCGCCGGTGCAGGAAAGCACCGAGGCTGATCGCAGCAACTCGAGCTTCCCAGCCACTTCAGTGTCGAGGTAGGAGGTCCCCCAACCGAATTTCCAAATGTCGATCATGTCAGAAACGGCGTCGAGCGTTGCTCGGGTGTCGACGATGTTCAGACCCCGATCAATGACGTGGGAGACGCCCGTGCGGCGTGGTTTTGGCGGCCTGGAAGGAAGGGCCAAGAAGTCCGGCAGGGGGTTGTTGGCGTCCATTTTGTCCTTTCACGCTCGACTAGCGACAGTTGGGGAATGATCGCCCTTTACACTCCAATCGTATCGTATCCGACATGGATAGGGGCATTGGCCGCACGCCGCGGCCCGGCCAAATCAACTTCCGTATGCCGTGCCAGAGATCGACAATTCAACGCCGCCGCGGATCGTATTTGTGACGTAACAGACCTTTTCAGCTTGGGCGAGGAGCGGCTCTACCATGTCTGGCGGGCAACCCAGCTCGGCCTCGATATGGATCGAGGCAAACTTGGGTCCGTCGTAGGTTCCCGTTGCATCCACGAGTAAGTGTTCGAGATCGACATCGAGCTTTTTCGCCGACCACGACAGCGCCAAGGTGAAGCACGATGCGACCGACCCGAGCAGCATCGACGTTGGGTTTGGACCCTGGTTCGTTCCGCCGGGGACCGACTCAGGCTCATCGATTTGAAAGTCGAACTCTCCCATCGACACGTCGCAGAGCCATGCTCCCTGTGAGACGGCGTGCACGGTCTTCTGATCCATTCGTGGCTCTCTTCGTTCTCACATGCTGACCGTTGCCAGCATGGGCCTTTCTCCACTATCGGAGATGACCACGCCTGACGGCCAATCAGCGCAGCGAGAATCTGATGTTCGAACCGAGGCCCATGAGCAAGCCTGCGAGCAGGGCTTTGCCCGATGAACCCCCGATGGCGCACAAAGAGGTTGTTGCTTCAGCGAACGTCTGCCTTGATGATGACGAAGCATCGAACAGTTCGTGGACGGGAGCGATACTTTGACCAGCCGCCGCCCACCGAAGGAAGGACTGGCTCAATCGCGTTGTCCTCATCTGTTCGACGAGGTCAACTCGCTGCGCCACGTCATCGGGTGACGAGTGCCTCCACGCATCGACGAGCATCAGACCGGCAAGGACATCATCGCCGGTAGGGGTTAGCCCAACACCTCGACCAACCAAACACCGCGTCACATCGGAAGTTCGAGCTTCAGAACACCCAACCCGGACGTCGTCCCAGATGCTTTCTAGGTCGTCGCCGATCAGATCGTCGATGTCGATTGCTGCACCGGCGGCCTGGAGTGCGCCCAACTCCTGGCCGTTCGGCATTGTTGGCGACCACGTCACCGACATTGAAAGGTCGACCATGACGTGTGCCCCGACGACCAGATCACGATTCGGGTTGTCGATTACCACATGGATCGGCCCCGATGGAATAGCACCGACCGCCAGCACGTCATTCCCGAACTTCGCGTAACAGCCCGAGGAGAACACGCCAACGACCTCACCACAGCCGTCAGCCCTCGACGGAGCGAGTGCTTCGTCAGCTGCGAGTCCGTGCGAGCGGGCGATCAGTAGGGACGCACCATTACTCACCCCAGCCGGGTATCGAGGTCGAGTAGAGCATCGACAAAGCACTCCATTGGGGCATAGGCAACACCCGCTCCCACCTGGCCCGATCCGTCAGAAACGTGGACGATGCCGGTATTTACCGCGGGCGTGATGCCGAGCTCGACGACCTTGCGGACGTCAACTCCGACCGGAGTCCCAACAAAGTCGAGAATCGGGAGACGGAACCGGCCCGACTCGCCAGCACAGATCTTCTGCATGTTCTGCGTCGCTGCGATTGCATCCGACATATGTCCGCCGAGGAATCCTGCAACCGCTGGTGAGTTCGCAGCGGCAGGTCCACCAAGCCCAACGAGTTCGAGCACGGCGCTGTCGCCAATGTCGGGGGCGCTCGTCTCAGGACCTTGGCCCGGGTAGTAGAGCGCATCTTGGACCGGGGGTGATTCGGTAATGAACCAACGATCGTCTTGGCCCGGCAGACGGATCCCATATGTTGCGCCGTTGCGAGACATCGTCGTGACGACGCTTGAGTTCGCAACGTCGCCGGCCCACATCACAAGCGACTTCGCTGCTGCCATTGCAACGTTGAGGAACATCAGGTGGTTGCCACTCAGAAAGTCGGCCACTTCGATTGCGTCATCATGGGTAGAGCGCACGAGGTGACCCACGAGGTCTCGCAGCAACAAGTTGGTGGTTGCCTGTACTCGCATGTGGACGTCGTCGCCCATGGGAACGCCTTGAGCTGCCAACGAGAAGACGTCGATGGGGCCCTTCGAGTCGAGCGCCGCGCCGAGGACCGGGCCGACAGAGTCGTTGAGAAAGCGAAGCCGTTCAATCGCTGCATCACTGTCGACGCCAAACCACGCAACTTGGCCAGCGCCTTGGTTGATCGTCGAGTAGGCCACGGTAGAACCAGCGTCGTTGGTCACGACGTAGACCGGCGCAGAAGGGCCGACCGCAGTCGCCATTGGCACAACGGTCGAGTGTTCGTTCGCTGGGCCGAGGTCGACTTCGCCTGCGGCAGCCATCTGCGCAGCGGTTGCGACATCGTCAGCCCAACCCTCAGAAACAATGACGGCTTGGATCGAACGCTGGAGCGGATTGGGCATCTCGTCCCACAGGATTGCTGGGCCGCAATGCAGGACTGTTCGGTCTCCAAAGTCGGGGATGACAGCCCCGGCGCGATCGATCGATGTCAGCATCGGTACGCCATCGTTCAAACGGCGGACAACTTCGGCATTTGCCTCATCGATGCTCTTGCCATGGGTTCCAAAGAGCCGACCGAGCGCACCAACGACTTCGGGGTCACCACCGCCGGGTATCCGCCAGTCGACGTTTATCGCTCCCGCGCCTTGGTCGAGAACGGCTTGTTCAAACATCGGCAGTCCAACGTTGACCACGTTGATCTCGGTGGGAAGAACCACCGTCGAATTAGGAGAACTCGTCATGGTCGAAACCTGTCCGTTGATCGATCTGCAAGCGCAGCAGCGAATATCCAAGTAGTGCCTATTTACTATACGATACGTCGATGGGAAGCGCCTCAGAAATCCACGGTTACTCGCTCGCCACTATTGCTGAGGAGGTCCGCCGCTATGGGGGCTTCACGAACAAGCTTCCAATCTCTCAGGTTCGCGACTACTTCGATCCCACAGATCCCGTTCACGGTCCAGGAGACGACGGGGCAATCGTCCACGCCGGCGACCAGCAGATCGTTGTTTGCGGCGAAGCGCTCTCTCCGCCGTTCGTCGAAGGCGACCCTCACGGAGCTGGTATCGCTGCGGTGCTCGCCAACGTCAACGACGTAGCGGCAATGGGCGGAATCCCCCTCGGCATCGTGAACACCGTCGTCGGCCCGAAAGAAACCGCTGGCGAAGTCATGCGCGGGATGGTCGACGCTTCAGAGATGTACGACGTACCGATCGTCGGCGGCCATACAACCCAGCAGGATGGCCCGACCTCAGTCTCCGCGTTCGCTGTGGGACACGCCGAAGGTGTGTTGTCGATGGCCAATGTTGCTCCTGGTCAAACCGTCCTCTTCGCGAGCTTCCTCGACGGCGTGATGCGCGAAGACTTCCCGTTCTTCACCTCCATAGACAATCAAGCAAACAGGTTTGCAAAGGACGTGCGGGTGCCCGCAAAGGTGGCGGCGCAAGGCGCTGCAGTATCGGCAAAAGATGTATCGATGGCGGGCGCGCTCGGTTCGCTCGCGATGCTGCTCGAATTCAAGGGACTGGGAGCCAACATCGACCTCAGCGCCATGCCAACGCCTGCCGACACCGACTTCTTGAAGTGGATGATCTGCTTTCCGAGCTATGCGTTTTGGCTCACCGCAGAACCAGATCAGGCGCAGAACTGCATTGACATCTTCGAGGCGAACGACCTCACGTGTGCTGCTGTTGGCTCGGTCAGCAACGACTCAATCCTGCGAATAACCCACAAAGACGAAGAGGCTCAGCTCATCGACTTCAGCACCGAAGCCGTAACCGGGCTGTGGGACTCAACCAGATAAGCCAGCCAGACAAGACAGAGAGTCTTATGCGCAGAGAAGTGGGTGTTCGGAGAGGTCCTCGGCCTTGAGGTGGAACATTGCGTCGTCAGGTGGTTCTGCCGCGATCGGTGCCACGTTTGAGAGCCCAATGATCATTGGCTGGTGGGAAACGCCGTAGTACAGCCCCGCTTCACCGTTGCGATTCCAACCGAGACGTTCAAAGAATCGAGAGTTCTGTGATTGGACTGTGGCTTCCATCTCCGAGCCTCCGGCTTCGGCTGCGGTCGCTACGGCATAGCGAACGAGGTCGGCGCCCACCGACGAAACTCGATGGCCTTTCAGCACGGCCAAGCGATCCCCCTTCCACCTGCCATCACCGAGGTGATACACGCGAACGGTGCCCGCAATCTCCTGGCCGCGAGATGCAAGCACATGAATGGTGTTGGGGTCTCGGTCCCAGTCGTCAACGTCGGTCATCACCATCAGGCGCTGCTCGGCAACAAACACGCTATGTCGAATCGCGAGGTGGTGTGATGTCGACCCATCGGTGACAGACCAGCAATGCGTGCGTGCCATTTGGAAAATCTCAGCTGCCAGCGACAGGGATGAGTTTGCGGCCGCTGCTGTTACCCAGCTGGATCGACTGCTCCATTGCACCGAGCGGCGAACAGGCCTGGCAACGCGCACAACCAGCGAGGACCTTGTCAGCAGTGAGCCCACGTTCAACGAGGTACGGGGCAACTTGGCGGGCAATGCGCTCGGTGTATTCCGATGTTGGCGGCGTGACGTCAGCCATCAAGCTGCCCGGCACCGGCCGAAGAGGAACGATGAACGGGTACACGCCCATATCGATTGCTCGCTTGCAACCATCGACGATCAACTCAGGATCTTCGCCCATGCCGAGGATGACGTAGGTGCTTACTTGGCCTTCACCAAAGCGCTTTACCGCGTACTCCCAGGTTTCGAAGTAGCGCTCGATGCCGGTGCGGAACTTCGGCGGAGCAATCCGTTCCAGAACTGCCGGGTCGAACGTTTCGACGTGAATGCCGAGCGAGTCGGCTCCCATGTCATGGACCTTGTCGATGACCGAGAGATCCTCGGGTGGCTCGAACTGAACCTCGACCGGCAGGCCGGAGGCTTCCTTGACTGCTTTGGCGCACTTACCAATGTAGAGCGCTCCGCGGTCCCGTCCGTAGGTGGATCCGGTTGTGAGCGTTACGTCGACTGCACCGTCGTACTTCTTGGCGGCAACGGCAACCTCGGCGAGTTGCTCGGGGCGCTTCACCTTGATCGTGCTTCCCGAATCGAGCGACACTCCAATGCCGCAGAACGTGCACTGGTCGTCATTGCCCCAATACGCACACGTTTGGAGCACGGTGCTCGCTAGCGAATCGAGATGCATGAGCGCGATGTGCCAGTACGGCGTTCCGTCGGCGGTTTCCATGTCGTAGTACTTCGGGCGGTTTGACGGCGCAGCCGAGGCCACTCGGACACCGTCGTTGTAGATCCCAAAGCCCACGTCTTCGGCTTCGAGCGTGAATGGAGTATCTGAAACAAAGTCGGCGTCGACCGGCACCGTGAGCGGAGTTCCCTCAACCCAAATCATCCCGGCATCGGAGGGTCCAGCACCGCCAGGACGCTTCTCGAACTCGGTGTTGATCTTCAAACCCTTGGCTTGCAGATCGATAATTAGCGCCGAAATTCGGGCACCATCCTCGGCGGTTGGGATTGATGAACGAACTTCCTCAGGCGTCGGCATATCTCAATTCCTCCAAGTACATGGCAGCAAGGTGACAGAAGCCATCGATGATCAGGTCTATCAGGTGAGGTACGGAGCGTCTAGCAACGGAAACGGTGCCGTAACAGAATACTTAGCTTTTACCGTTCTTCGATGAAGGTAACCAAACGATCTCGAGCAGCGAGAAATGCCTCGGGGTCGTCATGCTCTTCAATTTCAGCAATTCCGGGATCGATGTCGACGGGCGTTGCGGTCACCGGGTCCATTTTGATGACGGTGAGCACGTGGTTTGGCTTTGCGGTCATTGGGTTGGATTCGACCGCAGCGACGATTGCTGCCCCACTTTCAAGGTGCAGATCGATCGTCTGGTACGGCGAGGCAAGGCCCGTCGACAGATCACCCGTTTCGTGAAGGCGCGCCCAGGCATTACCTTGCTCTCTGGCAGCAGCAACGATGTCCGTTTGCGCCTGTTCATGGGCTGTTGCACGAATTTCGGCGTCGCGGAGTGCAAAGCCCACACCAGCAAGATCGTCGACTGGGAGATCGCCGGCGACGAGCGACAGGGCAGCCGCAGCCTTCTCAACAACACTTCCCCTATTCGACCAGGCCTTCGTCAGTTCGCTCGCCTTGCTCACAGAGGACAAATCGTCGGCAACACGACGGGCAATACGAACAACCCGTTCGTACCTCTCGGGCGACGTGGTCGCAAGTGGGTACAACCGACGCTCGGACTCCCTCCACAACGCCTGAAGCCCGCTCTCGTCACTACTCATCATCGTCACCGGTTCCTGTCTTTCCAGATCAACGTGCATTGCACTGCCGCCTACCTATACGGTTTGGAATCCAGTCGTCTACTATCGGAGAAGACCGTTACCTATCGGACGGGAGTTTAGGTGAACAATACAGCTGTACTCGCACTCGGAGGAAACGCGCTCACGCGTGAAAAGGAAGTTGGCACGATCGAGGAGCAGTACGACAACGCCCTCGCTATGGCCAAGTCAGTTCGGTCCCTCATCCGCAAACAATGGGGTGTCGTCATCGTTCACGGCAACGGCCCGCAGGTAGGCAATCTCGCGATTCAACATGCGGAGAGTTCGGCGCTCGTTCCTGCTCAACCGTTGTTTGCGCTCGGGGCGATGACCCAGGGTGCCCTCGGCAGCCTTATCGTGCTGGCCCTCCACGAGGCATGCGGTGATGAGATCAGCGGCGCTGTCTCGGTCGTTACCCACGTAGCTGTCGATCCCGATGACTCAGCCTTTTCGCACCCCACCAAACCAATCGGCCCCTTCTACACAGCCGAAGAAGCCGAAGAACTTCGCCGAACGAGGAACTGGCAGATCATCGAAGACTCCGGCCGTGGCTATCGCCGGGTTGTGCCATCGCCATCTCCCATGGCCCCGGTCGAGGCAGACGCAATCCGAACGCTCATCGATGCCGGTTACGTCGTTGTTGCTGCCGGTGGCGGCGGAATCCCGGTGGTCAAAGAAGGCTCGACCTACCGTGGCGTCGACGCGGTGATCGATAAAGACTTCGCAGCTGAACGTTTGGCCGAAGCGTCCAACGCTCGTGCGCTCGTGATGGTCACCGGCGTTTCAAACGTCAAGCTCGACTTCGCCAAACCCACCGAACGGACCGTGTACAACCTGACCCCCGACGAGGTCACACAGCATCAGGCCGATGGGCAATTCCCCGCGGGCAGCATGGGTCCAAAGATGGAAGCTGCTGCACACTTCGTTGATGGCTCGACGTCAGATCATCCACGAGTTGCTGCAATCACAACCCCCGAGCTCGTATATGCGACACTCGACAACGCGCACGGAGCTATCCAGGGCCACCGGGGCACCCTAATCAAACCCCCAAAGGACTCAACAGATGCAACATGACATCACGGTCATTCCTGACTCGTACAAGGACAGCGTTCGACTGCTCGAGGCAACGAGAGCTATTCAGGCCACCGATGGAGTTGACTACGGCTGGACCGTTATGGCCACCGAGACCAACCTCGACACCCTTCGCAGCGAAGGATTCGACGGCTTTGGAGACACCACCGCTAACGATCTGGTCGTTGCACTCCGCACTACCGACGCTGAAACATCTGCCTCAGCGCTCGCTCTCGCTCGAGAAATTCTCTTCAGCGCCACAACCGGATCGGGCAACGAGACCGTCGAGTCGGTTGCGAGCTTGGAAGAAGGGGTCGCAGCGCTCCCCAATGCAAACGTGGCCATCGTGTCGGTTCCCGGGCCATACGCGGCGCTCGAGACACACAAAGCGCTCACTGCTGGCCTCGACGTCCTGCTCTTCAGCGACAACGTAGACGTCGCCGACGAGATCGAACTGAAAGAGCGTGCCCGATCCCTTGGCCGGCTGGTCATGGGACCAGGAGCTGGAACAGCAATGTTGGCCGGAACTGGGTTGGCGTTTGCGAACCGGGTTAGCCCTGGCCCCGTCGGTGTCGTCGCTGCAGCTGGAACGGGCGCCCAAGAAGTGATGAGCCTCCTCGACCGATGGGGTATTGGAATCACCCACGTCATTGGCGTTGGCGGCCGCGACCTCAGCGCCGAAGTCGGCGGCCTGATGGCGCTCTCTGGCATCGAAGCACTCGTTGCCCATGAGGAGACCAAGGCAATTCTCTTTGTCTCCAAGCCGCCATCACCCGAGGTTGCCGAACGGCTGCTCGGCACGCCACGATCCAAGCCAATGGTCGCTGCAATGATTGGATTGCGTGAAGAGCTCGACGGCGTCGCCGAGGGAATTTCGGTCTGCAATACCCTCGAGAAAGGCGCTGTTCTGACCGCTGAAGCGCTCGATTCACCCGTCCCCGACCTGTTGGGCGAGACTCCCGATGCGGTCGCAACAAAGATGATGAACCTCGAGCAAAGTAGGCGTCGCTTCGTTGGACTCTTTAGCGGCGGGACACTTGCCTACGAGGCAATGACCATTGCGGTCGATCACATCGGCCCGATCTATTCGAACACTCCGCTCGAGAGCGACTGGGCACTACCGGCTCCTGTCGACGGACACGTTTGCCTCGACCTTGGGGAAGAGGAGTACACGGTTGGCCGCCCGCACCCAATGATCGACCCCGAAGCTCGAATCGACTGGATGAATCAACAAGTCGATGACCCGAGTGTCGCCGTCGTCCTGATCGATGTGGTGATTGGAGATGGCGCCCACCCAGATCCTGCTGGACTCCTCGCTCCGGCGGCACGCCGCATCATCGAGTCTGGCGCCCTTGTCGTGGCCTATGTACTGGGAACACATTCCGATCCTCAACAGTTCGACGCTCAACGCAAAGCGCTTCGAGATGTTGGCTGCATTGTCCCCGAGACCGCAGCGCGAGCTGCGCTTGCAGCATCGGCAATTGTCAATCGGGATCCTGCTCTCGTCCTTAGCGAGGTGGATGAGTGAGCCCCCGGGTGGCGCTCACGACCTACTCGGTTAAGCCGAGAGGAGGTGTAGTACACACGCTCGAATTGGCTGAAGCCCTTCAGGCACAAGGCAGTGACGTGACGGTGATTGCGATGGGAGACCCCGACGTGGGCTTCTTCCGACCGGTCGATGTTCCGGTAATTATTGTCCCTGCTCCCGAGTGGGGTAACACGCTCGACGAACGTGTCTTCCGCTGGATCGACGCGCTGACGAAGGGAATCGACGCAGTCAGCGACCAGTTCGACATCGTGCATAGTCAGGATTGCATCTCCGCTCGCGCAGCTGCTCGTGTGCGAGACGCTGGAGCCAACTTTCGTGTGGTTCGCACGGTCCATCACGTCGACGACTTTACGACCCAAGCGCTCATCGATTGTCAGATCGCAGCAATTAGGGAACCGGACGAGGTTCTCGTGGTTTCTGAGCTGTGGCGTAAGCAGCTCTTGGATGACTATGGGGTGGAAGCCACGGTCGTCACCAACGGAGTCAACACGACACGTTTCGTCGATGGCATCTCCGCCGAGCGACGAGCTGAATTGCGGGCGTCCATTGGAGCAACGGATGCATTCTTGTTTCTGTCCGTCGGAGGAATCGAGCCTCGGAAAGGTTCGGAGTTTCTTGTCGATGCGCTCGGCAGAATCAAGGCCGACCTAGGACCGGACGCTGTCCGACTTGCGGTTGTCGGCGGGCATTCATTTCAGGACTACCGGGAGTACCGCGAACGCGTTCTCGGCACGCTCGACGACCACAACCTCGCACTCGATGAAGACATCACGCTGTTGGGCATGGTCTCGAACGACTCGCTACCCGAGTGGTTCCACGCCGCCGACGGCTTTGTGTTCCCTTCGGTCAAAGAGGGGTGGGGCCTCGTCATCCTTGAGGCAATGAGCGCTGGACTGCCGGTTGTTTCCTCCGATATTGCGGTGTTCCACGAGTTCCTCGAACATGACCGCAATGCGGTTATGACGACCACTGGTGACGTTGGCTCACTCGCTACGGGTATGCGCAGCGTCATGGATGATGATGCTCTAGCCCAACGCCTCTCCAAGGTCGGGCCCGAGGTAGCAGCGCAGTTCTCCTGGGCAGAAACTGCCCGACAGCACTCAGCCATATACCGCTAAGCAACCAGTGTCGATGAGCGACGAGCTCAACGCAGCTGCACTGAGCGAAATTGCGTCGTTTCTGAACAACGAGCATCAGGACTCTCTGCTCGCTATTGGCCGGGGCCTCGTAGCTGCCGACACCGTCTGGGCTGAGCTCAGCCACGTTGCAAACGACCACTGTTCGATTCGAGTCGGCATTGGCAACACGGTGGAAGAACACCGGTGCATGGCGTCTCGGTGTCGGCGTCTCGGTGTCGGCGTGTCGGCGTGTCGGCGTCTCGGTGTCGGCGTCTCGGTGTCGGCGTCTCGAAAGACGAAAAAC
>CAZBTI010000006.1:26570-35542 GCA_964494395.1 uncultured Acidimicrobiales bacterium
GTGTCGGCGTCTCGGTGTCGGCGTCTCGGTGTCGGCGTCTCGAAAGACGAAAAACCCGGGTCACCTTCGACACCTCGACGGCAACTTCGAAGCACTCGCCTACTCAGCTTGGGTTATTGACCGCCATGTCGACCGCGTCATAGACGTTCGTGACCTCGAATGAGTAGCCATCAGCGAGAAGCCGAGTTGGAACGCCACGTCGTCCTGTGAGCGGCAGATCGGGGTCTGACTTCAGTACACGGGCGCCGATCTTTGTGATGAACGCCGGCGCCGGCAAACCAATCCGTTGCCCGACCGCTTTGCGATATGCAGCCATCAGGTCTTTGTTCTGGACCGGATTCGGTGCCGTCAGGTGGTACAGCCCTTCCATAGACGGGTCGAGTACGGATTGTTCCAGAATGTTGAAGAAGTCGGGTGCGCCGATCCATGAAACCCATTGCGTGCCCGAACCCACGGGGCCTGCGAGTCGGAATCGGGCGAGCCGAGCGAGTCGGAATGTGGCGGGGTCACCGGGGCCGCCGATACCGATTGCGGGCCGTAGCAGGGTGGTGCGTTCGACTCCTGCGGTGACGTCGCGGAACGCCGCCTCCCATCGCTGACAGACCTCGACCTGTTGGCGGATACCGGTGGTGGGCGGAATGGTTGACTCGTCGATGATCTCGTCGCCGCTATCACCGAAGATGGCGAGCGACGACAGCTGCACCCAAGCCGAGGGCGGCGTTTCGAGACCCTCGAGGGCCTTCCCGACGAGGCGCACGGTTCCTTCGCGAGAGGAAATGAGTTGGTCGATGTTCTCTGGGGTCGGCGGACAATCGACTCGCTTTCCTGCGAGGTGCACAATGACGTCGGCGCCTTCGAGCGCATCGGTCCAACTTCCGAGGTTTTTGCCATCCCACTGGACGTGACGCCACCCGTCGAAGGTGTTGCTCGGCCGGCGGCCAATGACGGTGACCTTGTGGCCTACCTTGCTCAGGCGGGCCCGCAATCCTCGACCGAGAAAACCACTCCCGCCGACCAAAACAACTTTGAGCGACCCACCGTCCATTGCGACAGCATAAAACCACCAGCACAAAGCAAACGACCCGGGCCCCAAAGGACCCGGGTCGCTCAACACGTATGTGTATGAGTAGTGATGATGTAAGGCTGCGCCTACCTGCGCCTCCGGCGTAAAGCTACGAACCCGAAGGGTTCGCCGTGGCCGAATGAACGCTCCCCGAAGGGGATAGCGAGGTAAATCGTCCGTGCGCCAAAATCGCGGCGGAGCCGTTGGCGCACGAGGCGATTTACATCATTCCGCCCATGCCTCCCATGCCGCCCATGTCTGGCATGGCGCCGCCAGCGCCCTCAGGCTCTGGCTTGTCGACGACGAGTACCTCGGTGGTGAGCAGGAGCGCAGCGATAGATGCTGCGTTCTGGATTGCTGCACGGGTCACCTTGGCTGGGTCGATGACGCCAGCGGCGATGAGGTCGACGATCTCGCCGGTCGCAGCGTTGAGGCCGTTTGAGCCCTCAGCTTCTTCGACCTTCTGGACCATGACTGCGCCGTTGAGGCCTGCGTTCTCGGCGATCAGCTGTGCTGGTGCGTCGAGGCTTGCCAGGACGATCTTGGCGCCGGTGCGCTCATCGTCGGTGAGGCTCTTCTTGCGGGTGACAGCTTCGACAGAAGCCTTGGCACGCACGAGTGCGGTACCGCCACCAGCGACAACGCCCTCTTCGATGGCTGCTCGGGTTGCCGAGAGCGCATCTTCGATGCGGTGCTTCTTTTCCTTGAGCTCAACCTCGGTTGCAGCTCCGACCTGAACGAGAGCAACGCCACCGGCGAGCTTCGCGAGGCGCTCTTGGAGCTTCTCGCGATCCCAATCGGAGTCGGTGTCTTCGATCTCGCGCTGGATCTGTGCAACACGTCCGGCGACCTCATCGCTGGAGCCTGCGCCCTCGACGATGGTGGTGTTGTCCTTGGTGATGACGACCTTGCGGGCCTGACCGAGCATCTCAAGCGAAACGTTGTCGAGCTTGAGGCCGACCTCTTCGGCGATGACCTGACCGCCGGTGAGGATTGCCATGTCGGTGAGCATTGCCTTGCGGCGCTCGCCGAAGCCTGGTGCCTTGACCGCTACCGAGTTGAAGGTGCCGCGGATCTTGTTGACCACGAGCGTTGCGAGTGCTTCGCCGTCGACATCCTCGGAGAGGATGAGGAGTGGCTTGCCTGCCTGCATGACCTTCTCGAGGACAGGAAGGAGATCCTGTACCGAGCTGATCTTGCTCTGGTTGAAGAGGATGTAGCAATCCTCGAGGACTGCTTCCTGGCGCTCTGCGTCGGAGACGAAGTACGGCGAGAGGTAGCCCTTGTCGAACTGCATACCCTCGACGAAGTCGAGGTCCATGCCGAAGGTGTTGGACTCTTCAACGGTTACAACGCCGTCCTTGCCAACCTTGTCGATTGCGTCAGCGATGACCTTGCCGACGGTCTCGTCAGCAGCCGAGATCGAAGCGACCTGAGCAATCTTGCTCTTGGAGTCATCGACCTGAACAGCCTGGTCAGCAATTGCGCCGACGGCTGCTGCAACAGCAGCTTCGATGCCGCGCTTGAGGCCCATTGGGTTAGCGCCAGCAGCAACGTTGCGGAGGCCTTCCTTTACAAGTGCCTGTGCGAGCACGGTTGCGGTGGTGGTTCCGTCGCCAGCAACGTCGTTGGTCTTGGTTGCGACCTCTTTGACGAGCTGTGCGCCCATGTTCTCGTATGGATCTTCGAGCTCGATCTCACGAGCGATGGATACACCATCGTTGGTGATGGTCGGTGCGCCGAACTTCTTGTCGAGGACAACGTTGCGACCCTTTGGGCCGAGCGTGACCTTGACGGCGTCAGCGAGCTTGTTCACGCCGGCTTCGAGGCCACGGCGCGCGTCTTCATGAAACTTCAGTGTCTTTGCCATTTTCAATTTCTCCTAGTTACGAAACGATCGCAAGCACGTCACGTGCGTTGAGGATGAGCAGGTCTTCGCCGGCCGAGTTGATCTCGGTGCCGCCGTACTTTGAGTAGACAACGATGTCGCCGACAGCGACGTCCATTGCGATGACTTCACCGGTTGCATCCGAGCGCTTGCCCGGACCAGCGGCGAGTACCTCGCCCTGCTGCGGCTTTTCGGTTGCAGAGTCCGGGATGACGAGGCCGCTGGCCGTCGTCTGCTCCGGAGCTGCCGGACGGACCACGATGCGGTCCTCAAGTGGCTTCAAGTTCATTCACGCCTCCTAAGGCGAACTGGGTGTTTTCTGGTTACGTCGGGGGGATCTGACGGCAAATCAGCCGTTAGCAGTCTCCTTCGTCGAGTGCTAACCATACGGAACGCGTCCATTGCGCGCAACCCGAACAGCGGTGTGAATTCAGATAGTTACGCTAGTCACATGGACCGTGATGTTTCCGGGCTTGCAAAGCTCTCCAAGCAGTCGCTTTTCGACGCTGCTGGCGAGGGATTTCTCGCACAAACCGGCGGTGAATTGCTCGACGCACACTTCGCGCTCCCCTCCATCGACCCCACGATTTCCGGGCCGCTTCCCTCGATCGAAACGTTCGTTGCATCGACAGCTGGTGAGATTTCGGCCATGGGTACGAACACTGCGCTGAACGCTGAATGGCAACCAGTAGTCGAGCGACTCATCGCAGCAGTACATGCGTGGGCGGCCAAATCTGAGGTCGAGTTCACCGGCGATGCCTACGTGACCGCGTCGATCACTCCGGCCGCTGACGTCAACGGCGAAGCCCACTTCGACGACGACCAATTCACCCCCACGGCAGGCGCAGGTCTTGTCGCGATCGTTGGCGACCTCAGCGGACCGAGGGTTGCGGCAGAACCAGTCCCCCATGACGAGATCAACTCGCCCCGCCCCGTCGTTGCCAGCGACGCGATAAAGGGCGCCTTCGCCGACGGCACCATCTCGAGCGCCGCCTACGGAGCGAATGAATTGGTACTACTTCCCCAGTTCGCGCAGCTCCACGCTGGCCCCGGCCCCTGCGGTTCGGCCGACGAGGTCCGCCACCTGCTCGTGTTTCGAGCCAGCACGAAATCAATGAGAGACTGAAGCCTTGAGCTCACGATTCGCAGCGCTTTCGAAGCGCGACTTTCGAACCCTGTGGGTGAGCAGCGTCTTTACGTTCATGGGCGTGCAGATGCAGTTCTTCTTGCGGGGCATCCTCGCGTGGGACCTCACCGGACGAAGCGATGCACTGGGACTTGTGTTTTTCGTCTTGGGCATATCGCTGCTGATCGCCACTCCCCTGGGAGGCGTCGCCAGCGACCGTCTGCCTCGTCGCACCGTCATGCTCGTCAGCCAAGTTGGACTTGTAGTTGCATCAGGCGCAATGGCCGTGGCCGTCATCACCGAGGTGGTCGAGTTCTGGATGCTGCTGGTGGCGGCGGCCAGCCAAGGTGTTGCATTTGGGTTCTTCGGGCCCGCTCGCATTGCAATGGCAAGTGACCTCGTTGGCCGCGAGAACCTAGGAAACGCAATCAGCCTCCAATCGCTGGCAATGAACGGCACGCGGGTATTTGCGCCAAGCGTGGCCGGTGCCCTCGTTGGTTTGTCTTTCTTTGGAATTGGGCCGACGTACATCGTGTCGGCCAGCTTTGCGGTTGTGAGCTTGGTGCTGACCGCCCAGCTCCCCCACACGCCTGCCGCCTTGAGCGGAGCTGCTCGCCCGTTTTCCGACATTGCCGATGGCGTTCAATATGTGAAGAGCAACCCACCAATTCGAAACATCGTGCTCACAACCTTTGCGGTATTGATGTTCGCGTTCAGCTATGTCAGCTTCATCCCTGCGCTCGTCGAAGGCGAGTTCGGTCTTGGAGAACAAGAGGTGGGCATATTCACCTCGGCAAGTTCGGTCGGGGCACTACTGGCTGCCTTCTGGGTGGCCGGCCTTGCCGACTCTCCGCGCGCGCAGTCGATCATGACGTTGGCTGGCGTGCTCTTTGGAGTCATGGTCATTGGCTTGGGCGTTGCTCCGGTTTTCCTGGTGGCGCTGGTCGTCGTGGTCATCGCCGGCGCAGGGACGACCACGTTTCAGACGTTGTCCAACACCTTGGCGTTGCGCAAAGCCCATCCGGAGTTTCAAGGACGGGTGCAGTCGATCATGCAGCTGAGCTTTGCTGGATTTGGGCTTTCCGCCCTGCCGTTAGGCATCCTCGCTGAACAAATCGGCCTGCGACCCACGCTGGTGATCATGGGTTCGATTGCTGCAATTGCCGTAGTCGTCTACGGAGTCACCTCCCCATCACCGACCGCCGAACCCGACGGACCACAGGACGAAGTCACCGCTACTTCTGTGAAGTCTGAGGGTTAACAGGTGAGCCTCAGACTTCACAGAATGAAGCGGTTGGTTACTGCACGGGTGGCAAACTTCTACGCAGCCGGCAGATGTTACGCGTCGAGAACCCTCGGGTTGAGCGAGTAGAGGCCGACGTGGCGGGCGCTGGCGAGCACGTGGCCTTCCATCGCGTCACGAACCGCGGCGCCGGTCATGTCTTCGGCGGCGAGGCCAATGCTCTCGACGTCGAGGGCAAAGACTTCGAAGTTGTAGTGGTGCATGATCGAGTCGTTCCACGGCGGACACGGCCCGTCGTAGCTCCCGTAGGTGCCACCCATCTCGGGGTCGCCGGCAAACCATCCGGTGTAGTCATTCGCTCCGGTCACGCCTCCCAGCGATCCGCCGATGGGCTTGCCGCCAGCGGTGACGCCGTTCGACGCTGCACCCTCTGCAATGCCGGTGGTGTCGGCTGGCAGGTCGGCGAGGACCCAGTGGTAAAAATCGACGCGGGGAAGGTCGCTTGGCACCTCCCGGTCGGGAACGTTCACGTCGTCGGCGGCCGATGGCACGTCCGGATCGGTTACCAAGAACACGAACGACTTGGTTCCCTCGGGCGCTCCCGACCACGACACGGCTGGGTTGATGTTGTCTGTCATCTCAACGGGCTCGCCCAGTTTGCAGAAGGCGAACCGCGAAGGGATGAGCTCTCCATCGTTCCAAGCGTCGATGTGGATAGAGAGTTCGGTCATGGGGGTCCTTTGGAGTGGGCGATGACGAGATCGACTGTAGTCCTATCCCGATTCGCTTCGCGCCGACCTTCGGTTGATGACGACGTCAGAACTACGCTCACGTCATGCGCACCGTTGGAGAGATAGAGCTCACCGAGCTCGCCGCCGCCTATGAGCGGGATGGCTACGGGTACGTGCGCGAGCTGTTCACCGCCGACGACCTCGCTCCCCTGCTTAATGCGTTAGATCAGGGCGGCGCATCGCCGGGCGGCTTCACGGTTCCCGATAGCCAAGGTGGCAGACAAGAGCTGTCGGTGTGGATGACCCTGCACGACGACTTCATCGGGGTGCTCCCGCGCATCGAACCCATGACCGGTCTCGCGAAGCGGGTGCTCGACGAGGATGTGGGCCATTGGCATTCGAAGCTGTCGTGGAAGAGGCCCCACGCGAAGACATTGTGGGACTGGCACCAGGACTACCCTTTCTGGATGAAGGAAGACGTTGCCCGCCCAGACATGTGCTCGATCGCCATTGCGCTTGGGCCGATCACCGAGGCCAATGGTGCAATGCAACTGGTGCGTGGGTCTCATCACCTCGGGGTCATTCCGGTGGTGCCCGTTGGCCCGAGTCAGTCATCGGATCCTGAAGTGGTCGGCGAAGCGCTCAAGACCCACCATCTCGAACTCTGCGAACTCGAATTGGGCGACGCTGTGGTGTTCCATTCCAACACACTGCACTCGTCTGGGCCGAACGAGTCCGACGTGCCCCGCACCATGTTGATGTCGTCCTACACCGCAGTATCAAACCAGCCGGCCGCCCCGATTCCGGCCCGCGACTGTTCACGAATCGAACCACTCGACCCGTCGGCGCTCGCAGCAGCAGCCGGGAACGTCTTTGGACCAAACACGTTTTGCGACCCAATCGCCGACGGCCAAGACCAGGGCTACAAGATCGGAATTCTGTAGATGGATCGCTCAACACAATTCCCAATCGGGGCTTCGATCACCGTCGAGGCGCTCACGCAGTCGCCCTACGATCTGCTCGCCCAACTGCGAGCCGACGAGCCCGTTTCGTGGATTCCGGCGCTCAACGCCTGGTGGGTTACCCCTCGCGACTTCGCCCTCGAAGCAATGTCTGACGCCGAGACGTTCACCGTCGACGACGACCGGTTTACCACAGCACGCATTCTCGGTACGTCGATGCTGAACCTCGATGGCCCGGAGCACAAGCGCCACCGCACTGCATTTGTTCCGCCGTTTCGACCCAAGTTCCTCCGAGAGGAACTCGAAGAACGAATCATGGCGAGCGCGACCCGGCTGTGGGACAACACCATCACTGGCGACGGCGAGACACGAACCGGAATTGCCGGGCCGCTCGCTGTCGAGACGATCCTCGATCTGATGGGTCTCGATGTCGCAACCGAAGAGGTACTGAGTTGGTATTCGGCCTTTGGTCAAGCAATCACGGCCCTGACCGTTGGTGACGATGTCCCAGACGTTGTCGACGAGACCCTAACTCGGCTGAAGGCCTACGTGAGCAAGGTCATGGAGGAGGGCGGTAACGGCTTTATCACCAGCCTCGTGGACGACGAGATCCTTCACCTCGACGAGATCCCAGCCGCCGTCGCCGTGATTTTGTTCGGCGCCATCGAAACGTCCGAAGCAATGACGGTGAACATGTTTTGGCACTTGTTCACTCACCCCGAGACATTGGAACGAGTCCGGTCCGACCGGTCGATCATTCCCGACATCGTCAACGAGTCACTGCGCCTTGAACCCGCAGCGTCATGGGTAGATCGTTACACCACACGCGAGGTCGAGCTCGGCAACGTCACGATTCCCAAGGGAGATCTCGTGTCGATCTCGCTGCTCGGGGCAAACCGCGATCCAGCGGTGTTCCCCGATCCTGATCGGTTCGATATCGACCGACCGAACCTCGCACAGCACCTCACCTTTGTGAAAGGGCCGCACACCTGCCTTGGCCTGCACGTCGCTCGCGCCGAAACAAGTGCTGCCCTCGTCGCTGCGCTCGACTGGGAAGAGCGCAACGTAACCCACCTCACCCTCGACTCGCAGCGATCGGCAGCCCCCGAGGGGTTGATCTTCCGGAGAGCCGACAGCGTCGTGCTGACTGCACCCTAAATCCGTTCCGATGGGTGCCCCATGAACAGCATCGGTCCTCGACGACTTTGGGCCTAGAGTTCCGACATGGAGACTCAAGAGCGCACCCTCGATGCAACGACGAATGATGGCGACATGGTCGTCGTCGTAACCGAACCCACCATTCCCCCTGAAGGCGGCGGCGATTGGCCTGTCGTGCTCTACTTCATCGACGCCCCGGGCCTTCGTCCCGCGACCCGCGAATCGATGGCCCTCATAGCGAGCAAGGGATACAAGGTCGTCACCCCCGATCTCCATCACCGCATGGGCCGGCTGTTGTTCAAGGAACCTGCCGATATGGCAGCTGCTGGAGCGAGAGAAGAGGTGGTCAGCTGGATTCACGCCATGACCGACGCCCAGATCCAACACGACGGAGCCGCAGCCCTCGCCGCAGCCGGTGTGAGTGAAGATACGCCCCACGTGGCGATCGGTTTCTGCCTCGGCACCCGTGCGGTGTACCGGGCAATCCAAGCCAACCCCGATCGGGTGCTGGCGGGCGCGTGCTTTCACCCGTCGTTCATGGCCGACGACGGTAATGACTCGCCGCACCTCACCGCTGGTGAACTGACCCGGCCGATGTATCTAGGTATCGGCGAAGCAGACAACGTGCAGTCGATTGCGATGCATCAACCGTTCCTCGACGCCGTGGCCCCGCTCGACCATGTTGAGGTCGTCACCTTCCCCGGTGCCGACCACGGTTTCACGTGGCCCGGCTACCCGAACTACGACGAGACGGCGGCCTCGACCAGTTGGGCCAAGACCTTCGAGATGTTTTCACAGGCG
>CAZBTI010000006.1:35642-54995 GCA_964494395.1 uncultured Acidimicrobiales bacterium
TGGCCTGAACATCACAGGCGTTGGCCTGAACATCACTGCGTTCGCTTAGCCCTCTGGTGCTGGTGCGGGCGAGGTGATGACGACGAGGTTGCCGCAGGTGTCGTCGAAGATCGCCATCTTGACCGGCCCGGCCTCCATTGGTTCTAACGTGAACTCGACGCCAGCGGAGACGAGCCGGGCGTGCTCGGCGTCGACGTCGTCGACCTCCAATTGAAGCGCCGGAATGCTGTCTTCGCGCAAGGCGTCTCGGTAGGGCTTGACCGCCCGATGCCCTGATGGTTCGAGCAGCAATTGCGGGCCGTCGGGAGACTCGGTCGACACCACGGTCGTCCAATAGTCATCACCCATGGGGATGTTGTGGTGCTCCTTGAAACCGAGCACATCGGTATAGAACGCAAGCGCCGCCTGCTGGTCGTCCACGAAAACAGATGCGAGTGTGATCCTCATGACTACGACCCTACCCACTACCCAACGTCAACTCTGGGGTCAGACCCCAGCGTTTACCATGACCCTCCAAGCTGACCGCCCCAGCGATCGAATGACGTCAACGGATCCTTGCAAAATCAACGACTTGAGCTACCGGAGGTCAATCGGAGGGTCTGACCCCGGAGTTGATCAGTAGGGTGACACGGTGAGTAACGAACCGCAGCCTGAACCGATTTCGCCTGAGGAATTGAGCGAGCTGTTTGCGTTCAAGAACGACCCGACGCAGATTGTCGAGGGTGACGGTGCAACGACCGCGTGGGCGTTGGCGTGGTTCCCGAAGGGTGAGTGGGTCAAGGCGACCGAGAAGTGGCCCGATCTGCTCGACAACATGCCGGCAGATCATCAGGCGTACAGTCGCAAGATCGAGTCTCATCTCAAGGCATCGGCGGCTACCCAACCGGGTTCGCCCGACGTGTCCCCGCTGAGCGTCGACACACTCGTCGAACGGTTCGCAGATAACGCCGGTGAACCGCTGTCACGAGCCACGATGGGTGCTGAACTCTCGCGCAAGGGACAAGCCATCAGCTGGCCGCCCGGCCGCAACGACCAGTGTTGGTGCCAGTCCGGCGCCAAGTACAAGAGCTGCTGCGGGCCGGTCGCCGCCGCCGAGTAAATGACGACTTAGGGGAACACCGTGAGCGAACAGCTACATCCGCAAGGCTTCGAGACTCTGATCTATGGAGTCGAAGATCGTCAGATGATGTGGCGCATGCTCGGAGCTGTTCACCCAATGACCGCGCACGAGATCGACTCGGCTGCAGTGCCTCAGCTCGGGGCGTCGGCAGATGCACGTGAAGGCGTCGAGAGCTTCTTCGAGAAGCGCCCGGCGAACTTCACGTTGGGACCATCGGGCAATATGCCAGCGGTCTATCCGTGGTTCACCGAACCCGATTTCGAACCGCTTGATTAACCCCTAGGAATCGATCGAAGCAATCAGTTCCCAGCTTCGATCATTCTGTTCAGCCGAGCCCATCAGGTTGAGCGCAACCTCGTCGGTGCCTGCGTCTCGGTAACGGTCTATGCCCGCACGCACGGTGTCGGCATCGCCGATGAGCACCAGGTCGGCCGCTTCAGTCGCCCCTTCGCGATCCATTACCGCTCGATACGACGGCAGCTGTGGGTAGATCGCCAGCGCCTTGTTCGCCCAGACCCGAGATGCCTCGGTCTCTTCATCGCTCGAAGTCGTGATGACCGAAACGCCGGCCACCACGCTGCCCCCTCCCCCAGCGTCGAGGTTGGGACGGATGTGATCGGCAATGGTCTGTGGACCGGTCATCCAGGTGATCGTGCCTCCACTGCGAGTGGCTGCGAGGTCGAGCATCTTGGGCCCGAGCGCTGCGAGCATGAGGCCGGGTGCGTCGCCGGGGACATTGATCTCGGTGGTGTGTGAGAAGTAGGTGCCTTTGACGTCAACCTTGCCGTCTTCCATCACCGGGACCATGGCGTTGAGATAGTCGACGAACCGGCTGTACGGCTTCTCCCATGGCAGGCCCCAGCGGTTGGTGACGACGGGTTCGTGGTTGACACCGATACCGAGGGTGAAACGTCCGCCGCTGATCTGATTGAGTGTGCGCGCTTGCTGGGCCATGGTCTGGGGCAGCATCGTCTGCATCGCCATAACCGACGTGCCGAGCCCAATGTCGGGAACGGCGGCAGCGACTGCGCCAAGGGTCAACATGGTGTCGGCGTTCATGACCTGCGGCGCCCAATAGCGGTGCAACCCTGCCGCCCGAGCCCGTTCGGCGTTGGCCACCGCGTCGGAGGTTGCGGGCTGGGAGTCAAAGAGCGAGATCAACATAGGCCCTTGCTAGCAGCCGAGAGAAGTCTGCGCACGACCGCGGAACGCTCTCCAACGACCATCGGGTGGGCGGAAACCGCAATTAGGCCATTTTTCTGGACAGATAGTCCAAAAGACTCATCACTGCCCGGCGCCAGACGATGGAGAACTGAAGAGATGCAACAACGCGGTGTCCTCGGCACCGAGCAGCGGAAAGCAGGTAGCGCAATGAGCATGAAGAACGCAGCATCACGGGCCACCCATCGGAAGACGGATTCTCTTCGGATTTTGATGGCTGACGATGACCGCCAAGAGCACCTTTTGATGGTGATGGCAGCGGAGAACGCTTCGACCCCGCTGATTTTCGATTTCGTGCCAGACGGCGGGCAGTTGCTCACCGAACTGTATGTACCAACATCTATCGAACAGCTCCCCAATGCGATCATCCTCGATCTCCGAATGCCGGGATTTGATGGGGCCCGCACCCTGAAAGAGCTTCAGCAGCACCCAATGTTCTGGCAGATCCCCGTCGTCGTCTTTTCGAGCTCAGCACGTCGCAAGGACGAGATGATGGCCTACGAACGCGGCGCCGTCCTGTTCGAGACGAAGCCCAGTTCCTTTAGTGAGATGGAACAATTTCTCGAGCGGGTCATCGGCGTTTCGAAGCCAGCGACCGAATACATCGGCGAGGCGAGCCCTGCCCACGATGTCTCCTCACAGGGAACTAGCTCCAGCAGCATCGACCTCACCGATTCCGCACGCTCGTAACGCAGCGAAATGACTACCGAGTTTCCAGACTGCGAAGGCAGCGCGCAACTACTCCTCGTCGACGACAACCCCTTCGATGCCAATCTGTTGATGGCGTGGATAGAGCGGGCAGAGATGGATTGGGACATTACCCACTGCATGTCCCTTGGCGACGCACTCCACAGCTTGAAGTCTTCCAAACCCTGCCTCATCATCACCGACCTTGGCCTTCCCGACGCGAGTGGCCTCCAAGTCGTCAAGGCTTTCGTCGAAGCGTCAGCCGAAGTTCCGCTCATTGTGCTCGAAGACTCGGTTCAACTCGACCTGGCGACTGCTGCGCTTGAGATTGGAGCGGAGGACTACATCAATAGGGATGAGATCAGCGAGGATATTCTGCGTCGAGCGATGCAGTTCGCCATCACTCGACACAACGCGCAACGCCGGTTGAGGACTCTTGAGGGTTCGCTCGCCGACGCCGATGATGAGCTTGAGGAGTACGCCTCGATGGTCGCTCACGATCTGCGTGCGCCGCTGCGAACTTCTCGGCTCTTGTCGCAAACCCTCACCAAGTATCTTCCCAACGGGATGGGCCATGAATTGGCCCAGCGCCTCGACTCGACTCTCGGCCATCTCGACTCGGTCGTACTTTCGATGCTCGACTACTCGAGCCTTCGAGACTGGGAGCCGGAAATCGAATCGGTGGAGGTCTCTTCAGTCGTCGACGCCGTGTTGGAAGGGCTCGAGGCCGATATTGACGAAGCCGACGCCGTTCTGCACTTGCGGGTCGACCCCGACACGACAGTCGCTGCCACACCGGCGGGGCTGTGGAGAATACTCGAGAACTTGTTGTCGAACTCGATCAGGTACCGGAGCGACGATCGCCCCCTCGAGATCGAGATCGAATGCGAAAAGTCGGAGGACAGCTATCGAATCACCGTCCACGACAACGGGATCGGGATCCCCCAGACCGAACGAGACCGTGTGATGCGCCCAATGGAGCGGATCGACACGCGTCTCGACGGATCGGGTTTCGGACTGGCGATCTGCAAGCGGCAGATCAACGTTTTAGGTGGCCAGATCTGGATCACCGACCGCGCCCGAGCGAACGGCACATCGGTGACGTTCGAGCTGCCCGCTGCGGGCGCGGTGAGAACTCGCCGTTAGGCCTGGCGGCCGACGAATCCGAGAAGCTTCTCCTGGTCGGTAGCATCTTCAGGCACCTCGATTGCTGGGCCGAACATGCCTTCGCCGCGAAGCATTTGTTCTGGCATGCGTTGCAGACCCATCAGTGTTGAGGTGACCGCTTCAGCGGGCAAGGTTTCATCGACACCGAGCGAGCGGGCGAGATCCCAGCTGTGGACCAAGAGGTCGCCAATGACCATGCCAGCAACGCCTTGCTTGGGCATGCCGCCAAAGCCCTCGGCTTCGCCTTCGAGGTTCGCCGGATTGGCGAGTGCAGCACTCATTGCGGACTGAATGGTGTCCCAATCGGCACCTTCTGGGATGTTGGCGCCGAGGACGTTGCCACCGGTGACTTGCCAACCCTGAGCGTGATCAACAATCTCTTGTACACACCAACCGTCGCACGGCGTCGAGTTGGATGCGTTGGCTTCGGTGATCTGGCTATTCACTTCTGACCACTTCGCAGCGGCCATTCCCCACATTTGCTCTACAGACGTCATGTTTCTCTCCTCAGTTGATTTCCCTAGAACCTAGCGGCAGAGTTCTTGGCTGCCATATCGATGGCCCAAAGCTTCTTGTGCGTGCTGTAGGCCATGACGGTGAGACCAATGATGCTGGCCACCAACAATGCCGGGACTGCCCAGGTGAGAATCGACGTTCCGGCGAAGAACACGATCGTGCTCATCGCGACATATGCAATGCGAATTTCGGTCGGGCCGATGCCGAAGAAGGCGATCTGAAACTTGTTGGTGGCGGCGAAGTTGAGGAACGACAGCGCCATGGTGGCGCCAGTGACGAGCAGCAGACCGAGGAACCACACGACCATCGACGGCGCCAAGAAGCTGAAGGCGATGACGAAGCAGCCAGCGAAGAGGAAGTCGAGGAAGTGATCCATGAAGAAGCCCCATTTGATGAGGCCGGTGTCTCGGTGCCGACCAACCGCGCCGTCGAAGAGGTCGGTGACGTACTGACCGACCACCATGGCGCTGACGGCGAATAGGTACCGCAAGTCGGTGGTGGCGAGGTAGCCAAAGATCACAAGACCGAGGGACCACGCCACCGTCAACAAGGTGAGGTGGAAGGTTTCGATCTGGCGGGGCACCTTCGTGACCCAGCGCTGAACGAATGATTTCTCGTATGGGCCGAGGATCGACTCGCCGTCTTTCTTGTCGCCGCCGAATGCTTCGGGCTTGGTTTGGTCGGGATGGATCTTCGTTGCGTTAGCCATACCTACAGAATCGAGGTTTTTGGCGTTGTTGGGCACTGGGGGAATCCCCTAAAGATCGCTGGGGCCTATGGCTTGTCTTCGCTGCAGCTCATGGCCCGGTTGAATCCGCGGACTATTTCTGGACCTATCGTGGTTTCAACCGCAGGACTCTCGGCCCACTGGGCCCGAAAGGTAGATAATGGCCAGGCTCGACCCACGCCCCACAGAAGAACTCGACCACCTCCAAGCTCAGTTCGAACAGACCCAACAGATGATGGGTTATGTTCCCAACTCGTTACCAACGATGGCCCGAGTGCCCGGCCTCGTCGAAGCTTTCGGTGGCTTAGGTCGTGCCGTAATGGCGAATCCTGCCGTTCCCGGGCCGCTCGCCCAGATGGTGGCTCAAGTAGCCTCGACCGCTGCTGGTTGCCGCTACTGCCAAGCGCACACCACTGCCCACGCAGCGCACATGGGAGTTTCCGAAGAGAAGCTCGACGAGTTGTGGACATGGAAGACGAGCGACCACTTCGATGCCGGTGAACGAGCAGCGCTCGACCTGGCTTTCGACGCAGCGAGCGTTCCCAATGCGGTAACCGACGGACACTTCGCGACACTGCGAGTGCATTTCAACGACGACCAGATTGCCGGCATCGTGGCAATCATTTCCTACTTCGGGTTTCTCAACCGTTGGAATGACACGATGGCCACCGATCTCGAGGCTGCACCGGCAGAGTTGGCTTCGCGAGTTCTCCAAGGCCAGGGCTGGAACCCCGGCCACCTTCATGTGGAAGAACCCGTAGACGGCGACTAACTGCAATCACAACTTACGATGTGAAACTTGCGGGTATGTCCGATATCATTTGGCAATGACGGAGCGCAGGGCCCTCCAACTCGCAACCTTTGGCGAACCCAAATCGCTCGCGCAGCAAAACCTCGTCGACTGGAACGCCTATCTCGACGAGTTCGCCGCCGAGCACAACAGCTTCGAGTACCTCGTCGAACTGTTTAATGGCGTGTTTATGCACTTCGCGCATCGTTGGACCGACGAGAACGTCTCGAGCGTTCCAATGGCGTTCGCCCTAGTCTTCATCGTGCTCGCGATCCCCGTCGTCACGCTCGGCCTGGAAGCAGACGTCACCTTCTCGTTCGTAGCCGACCTACACATATTCCTGGCGTACCTGCTGATCGCTGTAGTGGCCGGACGCCGCCGAGCGATCGAATTCGATCCGCTGCTCACGTTCGGGTTCTTGCTCGCCGGACTAGGCCACTTCCACGAGGCACTCACGATCGATGACCATGGCAACGCTCCGCTGATCGTTCCAGCGATGTGGGTAGTCGGGGTGGCTACACTCTCGATCGCAATCTCCTCGGCGCGACACCGCATGCCCCTCGGACGCTCTCAGGCAAGCCGCATGCTGTTTCACGCGGGCCTGCTCCTCCACGCCGTGGCCTATATCACCGTACTCAGCTTTAACACCCCACTCCAGATCACCACCGCACTCATCATTGTGCTGATGTCGATAATCCCAGCGATTACCATCGACCGGGTGTGGGTTGCGTCGCAAGTGAACGAGCGCGTGCCAACCACCGTAGCGAGTTAGGCAACCGCCAGATCTCGTTGAGGAAGCAAACGTAGAGACCAGAAACTCTTTGCAATTGCGAGGCCGAGAACCGAACCGAGCACAGCCCACGGCGTGGTGCCATTCACTGCTGGGTTAAGAATCTCTGGAATGTATGCCACGGAGGAGAGCACAATCGACCCTGAAAACATCACGATCGGCACGTGCTCGAACCCGGAGGGGACCTTCTGAGCAATCAGCATTAGCGCTGGAACGAGCATGAGAGCGCCGGAGGCAACGAATGCTAAGTCGAGAGCGGCGGAGCCGAACTCGCCTGGATTGATCGTCAACCCAACATGGATGAGACCTGTTCCCGCAAGCGCGAGCGCCGCACCGAAGTAGCGGCAGTGCGGAAGTACGCGAGGGTAACGCAAGAGCACGACCGCTAGTGCGAGTGCCCCAAGGGCTAGATGCACATCTTGTCCGCGGAATACCGGCACTGGACCGGGCAACACCATAAACGGTATCAAGAGCGAGGTCGCCGACGCTGTAGCCAAGAAGAGGGCAACAGGTACGGTGGTGCGCTCATCGCTCGCCCGAAACCGCCAAGCAATGTGCGAGAGGGTCGCAAAAAGCGTTGCTCGAAACGCAGAAAATTCGCCTTGGTCGCTCCTCAGCTCATAGAGATAGTCGGACCAATCCGCCACCCGGCGCTCAGCAACATGTTCGTCCTCACCGAACAGCGCTATTTTCATAAGTGACTCGTACATAAACGAAGGTTACAGGGTGAAACATAGGTCCCGTCGGAAAAATATTCGATTATGTGCATTTGATCGATCTGAGTCAGAAGTGACATCGACATCAGCGAATACCACTTCACGCGCGAAACCCGGACGCCCAGATCTTGGCTCGTGCAACTTTGGCGGTCGTAACCAAACTGCAAACTCTCCGACGCGAACTTGAGCTCCACTACCGGATAGGAAAGGCCCTGCGGCGGCTGCAATAATCGGGAACTCACAAGTGACCCCTGAAGAGTACGAAATTCTATTTGGCGAACGTCCGGCTGCAGATGAGCCGGGCGTCCTTCGGTCTGCCCTAGATCGACCGCCGCCACAGTTCCGTGTCGGCCGGGGCGATCCTCAACCTTCACCAACGCCTCCCCCACCAAGAAAATGGCGCGGCAAATCGCGGTTTAGGCCGAAGGCCAAGCGCATGCTCGCTCCGGTCGCGCTCGTCGCCGCTGGCATACTCGCCATCACCGCAATCTCGAGCGGTGACGACGGTCCCCCGAAAGCTGCGGCCGAATCTCAGGACGCCAGCAACAGGTTGGACAATGTCGTCTTTCCCACGAGCACCAGCTCGACTACAACGAGCGCGCCGCCCGAAGCCCTAGCCTCGGACGCAAGCACTCCAATCGGCACGGTCTCGAACGAAGAAGTAGAAGCGGCCTTCGCCCAACTTGAAGAGGTCGAGGTCGTTACCGAGTTCGTGGGCTTCGACGACTACGACCGTGACGACTACACCGGTGGCGGTTGGCCTGACAGCGATGGCGACTGTCAGTCGGATCGGCACGAGATTCTCATCGAGGAGTCGCTCGAAGAACCCACGCTTGACGCCGAGGGTTGTCGAGTGATCTCGGGGTTCTGGATCGACGCCTACGACGGCACCGAATACACCAGCGCCGACGAGGTGACGATCGATCACTTCATCCCGCTCGCCGCAGCACATCGGGCCGGTGGGTGGGAGTGGGATATCGAGCAGAAGCGAACTTTCTCTTCCGATATTTCCTTCCCGGCGACACACGCCGTCGTCGGCGGCGACGTCAATCAGTCGAAGGGCGATCGCGGACCCGAGGATTGGCGACCACCGCTCGAGTCGGCCTGGTGCGGCTATGCCGTCGACTGGGTTGCGGTCAAGGCTCGTTGGGACTTGGCGTTCACCCAGGCCGAGGTCGCCGCCATCGAAGAGATGCTGAACACCTGCAATCCGGACGGCTAATCCACCTTCACTCAATCTTACTTACCCTTGTAGTTTCGGGTGTGGCCGCATGCATATACTCGCCGTCAGACGGAGTGGTTGGTCAACGACTGCTCTCTCGAAATCTGGCGGGCTATGGGGTTAGCGACTCGTAGAACTCCCTAATCGACGGCCCGTACTCGGCGGTAGTTCCGGCCAACCCTGAGAAGACAGATGGCTACACCCCTCACCACCTTTAGCGACACGATGGCCGCTGCATCGGAACCTCAGATCGTTCCCCGAATGCGCCCGTTGGTATCGGTTCTCCCCGGGCTGCTCGCCCTCGTCATGGCGGTATCGCTGATCGGCATTCAGCCAGGCGATTTCTTCGGACGAGATCGTCAATCGACGGGCGTTGACTACAGCCTCATATCGGAGAACGCCCGTCGATTTTCTGACACGGAGTTTGCGACCTGGACGGACGGGCTGATCGGTAGTGAGGTTGGCTGGCATGGCGAGGTCGAGCAAGCTCGGGAGTCGTCTTCGGATGCGGGCGAGTTCGAACTGGTCGTGAACGTGCGCGACGCAGGCGAAGTTCTCGATCGGGCGCACGTCCAGGTTCCCGAAAGTCTGGCGCTCGCTATCCCTACCGGAAGCGACATCTTCTTCACCGGCGCGATCACCGATATCGACAATGCGTTCACGCTGATCGTCGATGTCGACAATGCAACAATCGAGGAGCCCGACGGTGCTCCGTTTGTCCCGAGGGCTGGCACGACCACAGCACTCGCTCGAGCACTCGAAAGTGAGGCAGCCGATACCGCTGGGATCAGCTACGAAATTCTCGCTGCGAACGCTCGCTCGCTGAACGAGGCGGGGCTTGAGGACTGGGCTGCCATGGTGCTCGGCGCAGAAGTCCGGTGGCAGGGCGTTGCCGAACAAGTGCGACAGAACCCAGATGACGAGTCGTCAGCCGATGTTGTCGTCGAGGTTCTCGGCGCGACCGACGTTCTCGAACGAACGGTAGTGACCGTCCCCCGGGCCGAAGCAATCGAGATCACGAAGGGCGCAGAGGTCATCGCCACCGGGTCGATTGCTGTACTCGACAACACTCTCGCACTTCGAGTGGCCCTCGTCGACGGCACGATTACCACGGTTAACGATGGACAACGCGATAGGGAGCTGGACCCTCTCCGCACTCCCGACCTCGACGCCACGTTAAATAGTCGATCGCTCAGGACGAACGGCGAGCAACTCTCCCAACTGCAGTTTCAGGAGTGGATCGAACCGTCGATCGGAGGCGAATTCGCCTTCTCTGGCCGCGTGGCTCGGGTCGAAGAGGCGGATCGGCCTGGCGAATTCCAGATCGTGGTGCACATCACCGGCGACGCCAACAACCAAGCGTTCCTGCTGGTGACAGCGGACGCTGCGCCCACCCTTGCCGAGGACGAGGTCATTCGGTTTACCGGAACGCTGACCGAGGCTAGCAACGAGGTTGACATTGCGACGTCGTTCGTCGACGTGTCATACAGGGCGGGCTAGAAACCTTCACCGACGATCACTACGGGATCAGGACTTCGACGCCCTCGATGAGGCCAGTGATGGCTACCAAGCGTCCGGCTTGACCAACGACCTCCACGGTGGTTGGTTCGATATTGCCGCCGACGACCACGTCGGCGATGAATTCGCCGGTATCGATACGGCGCAGCGCTTCTGGCGGCACCGTGAGGGCGTCGACAATTTCGCTCGTCGTCCATGAAACGGTGGCGTCGATGCCGTCGACTTCGGGGACACCTTCGCTGCTCTCGACATCGAGAAGCAGGTCGAACCCTTCGTTTGTTCCCGACGTCGACCGCAGTGTCGCTGGCACCTGGCCTACACCGGGAAGGCGAACGAGCAGCTCGTCGGCCTGAAGGAGCCCGTCGGGGATCTCCTCGACCGTTGCCTCGATCGCCCGTTCCGATGACGTGTACGACAGAATCGATGCTCCGTCGGCAATGACGACGCCTTCGGTGGCCTGCACATCGGTGACTCGGATGGGGCCGGAGATAAACCAGATATCGCCGAGTGCAACCGTGCCGGTAACGGGTTGACCAGTGTCATCCTGCCAGTTCTGAATTGCCGTGGTGATGGTGACGTCGCCCTCTCCGGTGATGGGGAAGCCCTCGATCGCCCATCCCCCGTCAAACAGGTATTGCTGGAGTTGGGCGACGTCAGGACCCGACGTGGTCGAGTCGATCGTTCGCCACGCGGCAGCATCGCCGAGCGCCGTGAACACCGGCGTGGAGTCGGTTTCGTAGAGCACGTCGCCGGGGGCGATGACGGCACCTGGCCGAGGGAGGCCGGTGACGGTCCGTTGCCCTGGCGTCTCAACGGTTTCGGTAACGGTCTGTGTGGTCGGTGTTGGTGTGGCTGGCCCGGCACTACCGCCTCCTTCACCGCCGCCTCCTTCGCCGCTACCTCCTTCACCGCCGCCGCCACTCGGTGCTGGCGTTGCTACCGGTTGCTCGATCGTGGTGGTGACCGTAGTGAGCACCGGGTCGACCCGATGCACGAGGTCGACCGCACCCTGAAAGCGCAGCTCGCCGACGAGCTCTGCGGTGTCGGATACATCGGCGCGTGACACCGTTGCGGTGTTGAGCACGTCTTCAGTTGAGGTATCGGTCGCAGACTCACCGGTGCTGGTGATCAACACCCATGCCACGATGGCGACAACGACGAGCCCAATAATGGTGAGCCCGCTAACGATGGTGTTTTTGGTCATGTCGATCTCAGCGCTTCTGTCGGAGCGAGACGAGCGGCGCGGACCGCCGGGTAGAGGCCGGCGATGGCGCCGATAATGATCGCTGCCACGAAGCCGCCAACGAGTGCTTCGGGTGGGATCACGATGCGCCAACCTTGGCGGGTGGCCCAAGCTGCGGTCACGCCAGCACCGAGCGCCACGCCGGCAACGCCGCCGAGGGCCGACAGCAGCAGAGCTTCGAGGAGGAATTGGCGTCGGATGTGTGCGCGGCTGGCACCGAGGGCGCGGCGTAGGCCGATCTCGTTGCGTCGCTCGATGACGGCGATAACCATCACGTTCGCTATGCCGATGCCTCCGACCAGCAGGGCCACGGCGCCGAGGCCGAGGAACAAGTTGTCGAAGGTGGATTCGGCGGCTTCTTGAGCTTCGAGGGCATCGCTTGGGCGCGTGACTTCGACCTCTTCGGGGCTTTCTGGGTCGGCGGTGTTTGGGATGACGCCGATCACGTCGTCGATAAACGCTTCGTTGGATCGGATGTAGATGGTTTCGGGGTTCGGTGGCGTGTCGAACAGCGCTTCGGCGACCTCAAAGCCGATAAAGGCCGTGCGGTCGAGGTCTTCGAATAGGACAGTGTCGACCTCGTCGCTTTCGTCGTCGAAGGAGTCCAAGATGCCAACGACGGCGAACCACTCTCCTCCGATCAGCACTTGGGTGCGGTCGATGCTGCGCACACCGAGGCGCTCGGCTGCGACCGAGCCGAGCACGGTCGTGGGGACTTGGGAGAGGGTGTCGTCGAGGAAGCGGCCCGAACGCACTGTTCCGTTGAGTGCAGAAACGAGGTTTGGCTCGGCGGTGCGCACGGCGAGGCCGCCGGTTTGGTTTGGGTTCACCAAGTCGTTGAGCAGCACCGACTCTTCCACCGAACCAACAGCCGAGACCGATTGGATGGGGCCGACCCTCGACAAAGCGGGCACTGCCGTTTCGGGTAGCGTGGCGTCGCCGCCACCGAAGCCACCCCCGGCTTGGACTTGCAGCAGGTTCGTTCCGAGAGCGGAGATGCGGTCTTCGAGTGCAGCACTGCCGGACTGGCTTAGCCCGAGCACGGCAACCATTGCACCGATACCGATGGTGATGCCGAGTGCCGACAGGACGGTGCGCAGCGGCCTCGAACCCAACCCCGACGCGGCGGTGGCGAACACGTCGGCGATGCGGAACGTGCTCGACTTCGGGAGGGGGTTAGCTTCGTTCACGACGTTGCTCATACCGTCGCCGCGCTGTCGTATTCGATGCTTCCGTCGCGGAACCGAACCTGGCGTGGGAGCGAGTCGGCCAGTTCGTTGTCGTGGGTGACCACCACGATGGTCGAGCCCTCGCTGTGCAGTTCGTGCAGCAGTTCTTGGATCGACTCGCTGGTCTTGGAGTCGAGGTTGCCGGTCGGCTCATCGGCGAGCACCAAGGCTGGTTGGGCCACGAGTGCTCGAGCGATCGCCACGCGTTGGCGTTCGCCTCCCGACAGTTCGTTGGGACGGTGGCCGAGGCGGTGACCGAGACCCACTCGTTCGAGTGTTTCAGCCGCGGCTGCTCGGCGGGTGCGGGTGGCCTGCCCGCTGTACAGAAGGCCCGTTGCAACATTGTCGAGGGCGCTTTCGCCGTCGAGCAGGAAGAACTGTTGGAACACGAACCCGACGAGCGAGCTACGTACGGCCGAGAGTTTGCGATCCGAGAGCGCTGATACTTCGTGGCCGTCGATGAATACCGACCCTTCGGTGGGGCGGTCGAGGGTGCCCATGACGTGGAGCATGGTGGACTTGCCCGAACCCGATGGTCCGACGATCGCTGTGAGTTCGCCGGTGAGCACCTTGAGGTTTACGCCGTCGAGCGCACGCACGGGTGGCGTTCCCGGATACTCCTTAACGACGTTCGCCATCTCGAGCGCCGGAGCGGTCGTCATGTCGGTACGACGACAGATTCGCCAGCGTCGATCGTGCCGTCGGCGATCTCGACCCAACCTTCGTCGAACGCGCCCAGCTCGACACCGACGAGGCCGCGTCCGTCGACCTCGACCGCGTGTCCGCCATCGCTGAGGGCGACGAGGGCACTGGCTGGCACGAGCACGGCACCATCGATGCGTTCAGTCTCGACCCGAACCGTCACCGGGCCGGAGGTGAAGATCGAGTCGATGGTATTCGTCGGCTGGATCGTCACGTCGATGACGGTCGTGGTTTGGTTGCCATTCTGGATGGAACGGGCAACGTCACTGAGTTTGTTCACCGTCGCATCGACGACCTGGCCGTCGGGGAGTTCGACTTCGAGCGGGCGGCCCAGTTCGAACGACGACGCCTCGTCGACGTCGACGGCGAGCTGGATGGAACCAAGGTCGGCTTCCCAGCGGTAGACGGGTCGCCCGACCGCAGGAGCAGCGCCGTCGTCGAGGGCCTCGATGATGATCGCACCATCGGGGGCATCATCATCTTCAACCACATCGCCGACGGTGAGGGAGGTCGCAGCAGGCGAACCATCATCGGCCGCAGGCACAACAACAAAGCCACTTTCAGAAAGCGTGACGGTGCCGAGGATTTGTTGACCAGCATTGACCTGCGAGCCGACCGCCGTGGGCGAGGTCACTTCGCTCGGGCCGGGGATGAAAGCGATCTGTCCGGCATCGACAACGCCGTCTGGACTGGCAAAGCCAAGTGCTTCTTCCCACGCCTGCACGAGATCGGCGGTGGCGGCGTCGAAGGTGTCGTCGACGGTGACTGCGCCGTCGGGGTCGAAACCGAGCGCCACGAGATTCTGTTCGAGTTGGGTGATGTCGGCGCCCGCTTCGGTGTCGACGCTAAGCGCCCGGAACTGCGGAACCGATCCGTACAGGGCAACAACTGGGGTGCCGTCGATCTCGGCGACGACGTCGCCAGCGGCGATGGTCACCCCTTCGCCGACCGTTTGTGTGAGCGTGCCGCGAGCCGAGGCGCTCACGCTCGAAGTCGGACCGGGTTGTAGAGAGCCCGCCCAATCGTCGAAGCTCTGCAGGTCTCGTTGTTCGGCCGCCACCAGCGTGGTGGTTACTTCGTCGGCGTCGGTTGCGGTGTCGTCATCATCTTGAGCGGTGACGAACCAGACCGCGCCTGCTCCGATAGCGAGGCCGATGAGCAGTGTGAAGAGCGCTAGGGGCCAGCGTGATGAGGACACGGGGACGATCCCGGACTACGCGTCGTTTGCCGCTGCGGCACCGCCGCCCTGTGGGCCGCGGCCTCCACCGAAGCCAGCGAGTGCTTCTTCGAGGACTGGCTCGCACGCAACTTGTGCGGCCATGACCGCCGGGTCTTCGATATCGAGGTCGAGCGCATTTGCAATGCGGTTGCCAATGCCACCACCAGCGCCGCCGTTGCCTTGTGCCTGTCCAGCGCCAGCTCCGGCGTTACCTCCACCAGCGCCGTTGCCGCCACCAGCACCATTACCTCCAGCAGCGCCGTTGCCGCCCGCGCCCGCTCCGCCGCCGAAGTCAAGGTCGCCAACGTCGAGACCCTCGTCTCGCAGGCATTGGGTGTAGGTGAGGAGGTTCTCTTGAGCCTGGCCTCGGGCGTTCCCGGCCTGGCCGCCACCTGCACCGAAGTTGTCGGCACCGGCCTCATCGCGACATGTGGCCGATGAGGTTTGGAAGTCTGGGTCCTGAAAGTTGATTCCCGACTCTTGGATTGCGGCGCGCAGGTTGGGTTGACCGTTGGCGCCGATCTCTGGGTCGGGGAAGTCGGCGAAGCCGTTGTCTCGCATGCACTGGGAGAAGACCAGCGCTGCTTCTTCTGCCGAGACGTCTTGGGCCGCGTCTGCTGTCCCAACCTCGTCGGTGACGACTTCTTCGGTCTCTTCGGTGGCGTCGGCCAGATCGTCAGCGCTCGCAACACCCGAGGTGATGGCATCGTCGCTACCCCCGCATGCAGCTAGAGCAAGCGCAGATGCGAACAAAACGGGAGAGAGTCGTGCGGGCCTCATATATCTATTGTGTCGGTGAGAGGAGTAGAAATCCTGAGATCCAGCTGAAGACTTCTTAAGCCAGTTTCAGGTCGATGGGGCGCCAACTCGGGCCATCTGGGCTCGTGCTAGATCAGGTCGAACAGGGTTGCGGGCATCGACGGAGCGCCGCAGAACTGACATGTCGTTCGCACTGGGGGGACCTTGGCGCCGCATTCACACCCATGTGCGACGCGTTGACGACGGAAGTTCTGACGGCCATCACGCTCATCGATCTCTTGAAACCGTTTCTTGAGGTCTTGGCTGTCGAGGTCGGTGTTCTCTTCAAGGAGCTCCCACATTGCTTCGCACAGCAGGACGAGACGATCGAGCCGATCGTCGACGGAGGAAAACTCGCGGCCCGTTCTCTTGTTGACGTTGCGGACTTCTGCGCCTGCGAAACGGGTCGCAGATTGGGCGCTGCGTGCGGCGCTGCGGTCGTAGTACGAGGGGAACATAGAAGAGGTATCGACGTTCGCGAGGCTCTGCTTTAGTTCACGACCTCGACCACAGATGCCCGGCCCGTGGCAGCCCATTCACATCCGCTAGCGAGGGTTCTCCCGGGCGACCTGGCCACCGAAGACGGCACCGAGCACCAGTCCGATGACCGGGATGAAAGGCGACAGCAAGAACCAACCAAGGCTGTTAGGAGTAACTGAAAGGAACCCGAACATCACCAGCAGGCCCACCGCAAATCCCATGGCTCCGAGGCGAGTCCGACATCTCACAGCGAGTAGCTGTGGACGTTTTGCCTCACCGAGTTGGATCGTCGAACGATCGGTTTGCTGAGCGCCAGGCTCAGCCGAGGCGAACCTCGGCCATGGCACCGTCGTGATCGCTGAGCCGGTTGCCGGTGACGTCGTTGGGCCAGCCCGATACCGAGGTGGCTCGGAGCCCGCCGCCGAGCGCGATGTGGTCGATCCCCGGTCGATGGCAACCCGGCAGCGTGCCAGCGGTGACGATGTCGATGCCCTCGAAGGTTTCCTGCATTGCTTCGGCAGCCCTGACCGCTCCCCCCTTCACTCGCGGGATTCGTTGGTTGAAATCGCCGGCGGCAATGAAGGGTTCGTCGATCGAATCCAGGATCGGTTTCAGGTGTGTGAGGTATTCGAGGTGCTCTTCCCACGGCTTCTTCTTCGGGCCGGTGTGATAGGTCACTTCGGCCATGTGCCAGGTAATGCAGATGCCGAGCACCACGATCGGGCCGACCGAAGTGTTCGCCCGAACCGCCACGAACCGCGTTGGGTCGATGGGCGAGTCGAATTCGATCCGTTCGAAGTCACACGACGTCCACAGCACGATCTTGCGTTCGTCTTCGGCGAACCGACTGCCGATGGGCGGGACCGGCCACACCGAGTGCCCCTCCCCCAGCGACATCGTTGTGCGCGCTTCGGTAGCCACCACGATCTCGGCGGACAGCGATGATAAGTATTCGATTGCCTTAGCACCGCGAGGTGTAGTGGGCTTCTTCCGTTCGAGGTTCCACGTGGCGACGCGCATGATGAACGACTTCCTTTACCGCTCCGTACCGATGAGTTCTAGGTTTTCGGCAGCTAGAGCGTCCTCGAGGTGAGGTGAGCGTGTTGTGAGCAGTACCGAAGCGTTCAGATGTTTCGCAGCTGCGAGAACTTCGCTCGACAATAGATTTAGCCGGTACTTGCGTCGCAGCTCCGCCATTGTGGGGCCGAGTTCACGAAGGCTGAGCAGACCAATGTCTTCGGGCAGACTCATTAGGGCAGCAATGGCGGCTTGCTGGACCGATGGTGGCAGGACAGCGATCGGCCGGGAGAGCGATCCTTGAACTGGGCTGTTCGTCGTCAGTACAGCTTGGCAAAGCCGGAGGTACCAAAGTCCGGTAGTGAACACGCTCCCGTCGATGCGACGTTCTCCTCGGAGGATCTCGCTGAGCGCTCGATCGTCGACGAGTGTGGTCATTCGGTAGCGAGCTCTTCGTCGCCGAACCCCTGGGCAGCCTCTCGCCACGTCTCGTCGTCGATGGCGCTAAGCAACTCCGAACGGAGGACATCAACACTTTCAGGAACGATGAGAATGGCATCGCCTAGGTCGAGGTAGCCGACACGGCCCCCTGTATTGAGGTGCCAGCGATGTCTGGCAGCGGCCGGCAGGCTCATCTGTCCACGCTCAGAGACTTTGAGGTTGCCAGTTGGTTCCATACTCCGAGCGTACAATGCAGATCCATTTTCTGCTGTGTAACCCGTTCCAGCTAGCGGCGAGCGTTCGCTGCTAGTCCGCATTGTTCTTTGATTTCGCCATACCGCCAGCTTCGCTGGGGTGTGACAAGGGGTTCGCCTAGTTGTCTGCGTTTACCCAGGTTTCGTGGATCCGGCGCCAGACCAATCCGTTGGGAGCCGAGTCGTCCTTGCTGAACACCACCGTGGTCAGACGGTGATTCGCAACATCGGCCCACTGCTGATTCTCGACATAGGAGGCCACCAAGGTTTCGCCGTCTTCGAACAGAAGCTCGGGTTCGGTGATGGTCATCTCCAAGGCACTCGCGTGGGAGTGGCCTCCTTCGATGAGCCCGATCGTCTGGCCTCGCGAGAAGGTGATGCCTGCAGGCCCAACCATCGTGAAGTCCTGAGCCAGAGCACTCTCGACGCGTTCCAACCCTTCGACCGTGCCGAGGAAGTACGCCTCGAAATAGTCATGCAACTCTATGACCTCAACCAACCAAGCATCCATGCTGCCAGCCTCCCGCTATCGATCCACAACGAATCGGATACCCAGACAACGCTACGAGGCAGTAATGACGTTCCAAACAACGTCGAGGCCGCCGCCTCGCTTCGCTCCTCGACCCTACGACGACGGCACCTACTATGAGGTCCATGCTCAACACATCTGGCAAAGTCATCATGGTCAGCGGCGCGAACCGCGGGCTTGGAAACGCAATCGCCAAGCAGTTACTCGCCGATGGCTACACGGTGAGCGCTGGCGCTCGCGACATCGAAGCGCTCAAGTCAGCGCTAGGCGACGAGGCTGGCGAAAGGTTGATGTGCAACCGCTACGACGCGTTCGACAACGACAGCGCGACCGCATGGGTTGAGGCAACGGTCGAACGATTCGGACGCATCGATGGCATGGTCAACAACGCAGGCATCATCGATCTCGAACCGTTCGACGACATCACCGAAGAGTCGCTCGATCAGATGTGGGCGGTTAACGTGAAAGCACCACTCCGGCTCACCCAACTCGCAATGCCACACCTCCGAGTGGCCGGCGAGGGGCGGGTCGTCAACGTGGCCTCGCTGTCGGGTATTCGACTGAAGGGCAGCTTCGCTCCCGGTTACGCCATGACCAAGCATGCAGTGATGGCTCTGACCGAAGCCACCAAGCAAGCCGGATGGGAAGACGGCATTCGAGTCACCGCGCTATGCCCCGGATTCGTGGCGACCGACATGACCAGCGACTTCGGTGAGGACACATCAACAATGATCGACCCCGCCGACATCGCCGTGCTGGTGTCGACGACCATCTCGCTTCCCAATACCGCCCAAGTCGCGGCCCTAACCGTGAGCTGTCGCCTCGAGCCCCACGTGTAGGGGTCGGGCTCGGCCTTAGTCGAGGTGGAGTGAGAGGTGCTTGTGGAAGTTGACGATGGCGCTTTCGAAGTAGCCGAAGGTCAGGTGCGTGTTGGCCCGTGTCGTCATCGTCTCTTGAATGGCGCGGG
>CAZBTI010000007.1:0-46493 GCA_964494395.1 uncultured Acidimicrobiales bacterium
CGGCATTGGACGACTCGACAGCGAGGAGGCAGAGGCGTTTGCCTCCGACTGGCGCCAGAAGCTCGCAGCGAACAGCTTGCTCGCACCAGCTTGGCCAGCCGAGTACGGCGGCGGAGGGCTAAGCGAACTCGAGCAGGTCATCGTGGCCGAAGAGTTCCAAAAGGCCGGCGCACCTACCGGCACTGGCAACGACGTATTCGGCATCCAGATGGTCGGTAATACGATCCTGCACTGGGGCACTGACGAGCAGAAGGAACACTTTCTGCCCCGCATCATCTCTGGTGAAGATGTCTGGTGTCAGGGCTACAGCGAACCCAACGCCGGTAGCGACCTTGCCAACCTCGGTTGCAAGGCCATGCTCGACGGCGACGAGTGGGTCATCAACGGTCAGAAGATCTGGACCTCAGCTGGGCACACTGCGAACTGGATATTCGTGCTGTGCCGCACAGACCCCGACGCACCTAAGCACCGCGGCATCAGCTTCCTGCTTTGCCCTATGGAACAGGTTGGTGTGGAGGTTCGCCCGATCGAGATGATGAGCGGCGACGCCGACTTCAATGAGACCTTCTTCACCGATGCCCGCACCCACAAGGACAACGTCGTTGGCGAGGTCAATGGTGGCTGGGGTGTCGCGATGACGTTGCTCGGTTACGAGCGGGGCGAAGCTGCAGCGACGACCCCGATCGTGTTCCGAGCAGAGTTCGACAAGCTTGTCGAACTAGCGAAACTCCATGGCAAAGACCAAGACCCGGTGATTCGCGATCGCATCGCTGCGCTCTACTGCAAGGTCGAGATCATGCGCCTCATGGGCATGCAGACGCTCACCAAGTTTCTCAACGGCGGACACCCCGGTCCTGGAGAGTCGACGTTCAAGCTGTACTGGAGCGAGTACCACAAAGAAATCACCGAACTCGCCATCGACATTCTTGGGCCAGCCGCCCTCACACCGGTTGGTATGGCGAAGACGTCGTTCACCACCGACCTTCCCGGATCGCCGAACGACGCCGGCTCCTGGGTGGGCACGTTCTACAACGCTCGTGCGGGAACTATTTACGCCGGCACTTCACAGGTCCAGCGAAACATCATTGGCGAGATGGTCCTTGGCCTACCCAAGGAACCAAAGCCCCAAACGACCGCGAAGTAGGGGTAGCACTCCGAATTTAGGTGTCTGACTCCACTGGCTTGTTTCCGCCCAGTCGTTGACGAGCTTCGAGCGCTCGACCAAGCGTCAGCTCATCGGCGTACTCAAGATCGCCACCCACTGGTAGACCGGATGCAATCTTGCTCACGGTGATACCCAACGGCTCAAAGAGTCTTGCGAGGTACATCGCCGTTGCTTCACCCTCGATATTCGGATTTGTTGCGAGGATGACCTCGTCGATTCCTTCGGCGGTGATTCGACCAACGAGCTCCCTGATGCGAAGTTGCTCGGGGCCGATCCCTTCGATGGGGCTGATCGCTCCCTGAAGGACGTGATAGCGCCCCTTGAACTCTTGAGTTCGCTCGACCGCCACGATGTCGCGGGACTCTTCGACCACGCACACAACCGTTCCATCACGTCCAGGGTCGAGGCAAAGCGCACACTCGGTGCCCTCAGCAATGTTGAAGCAGCGATCACAGAACGAGATGCGTTGCTTTACTTCTTCGATCGCCTTCGACAGGCGCGTCGCATCGACCGAGGAAATCTTCAGGATGTGGTACGCAATGCGTTGCGCCGACTTGGGCCCGACGCCGGGAAGGCGACCGAGTTCGTCGATGAGGTCCTGTACCGGTCCAGCGAAGAGAGCCAAGGTTCAGGCGCCGCCGAGCATTCCGCCAAGGCCACCAAGATCCATGCCGCCTACGGCATCGGACTGGCTTTCTTGGATCTGGGTTGCGGCATCGCGCAAGGCCGCAAGGACGAGGTCGTTGAGCATCTCGACATCGTCGGGATCCACAACCGATGGATCGATCTTGACCGAGTGGAAGTTCATCCCACCGTCAACCTCAACACTGACCATGCCGCCACCGCTCGTTCCTTCTACCACCTCGGCGGCCGCTTCTTGAGCGCCGGCCAGCATTGCTTGGGCCTGCTCCATCAGGCTGCCGAGGTCCATACCACCAGCTCCGCCTCCGAGGAGTGCGGACATATCTATGCCTGCTTCGGGTTCGTTCTCTTCAGTCATATTGCTCAGCTTTCTTGATCAAGGACTTCGGCGCCAGGAAATACATCGGCGATTCGGTCGACAACAGTTGCGTTCATTGCGTCGGCGTCGGTGAGATCATGCACATCAATTTCCGACTCATGTTGCACCTCGACAACAGGCGCAGGAGCAGAGGTACTCGGTGCTGGCTGATCGCTCGCTCGAAGAACGATCTGCATCGGTGCGCCAAAGGTTTGCGCGACCGCAGCCTCCACCTCGGCTCGCTTGGGTTCGCACCGCTTCATCTGGCTCTCGGTTGGCAACACAAAGTCGATGACGTTGCCCTCAACCCCAGCGACGTGACCAGCGAGAAAACGAGCTCGGGCCGCAGTCGATTGACCGTCGAGCATCGCTCCCCATCCGTCGCGGATCTGTTCGAAGGTCGCCCCTCCCCCAGAGACCGCTGCGGGGGTCGGGGTAGTTGCAGGAGTAGGTGTGGCGGCGGGAGCTTCTGCCACGTCTACCGCCTCTGCGGACGGAGCTGGCTGTATTCCCTCTTCCGATGTTGCCTTTGGCGGTGGCGCGGACTCTTTCTCCGGCGCCGATTCTGGTGCGCTCTCTCGCATCGACGGAGGTGTGGGTGGCGGGGTCGAACCGCTGGACGGACGCGGAGGTGGAGCTGGTCGGCTCGTAGGCGCCAGTGCTGCTGCCGCCGCCGCTGCGGTCGGTGCAGACTCGCCATTCTGGGAACGCAACACCGCCCGTGCGGCATCGGCGGGCCGTCGACCACCAGCGCTCGGCGTAGCAGCGGGTGGCGTTGGATCTGGCGCCGATACAGAAGGAGCGGACGGCACAGAGGAAGGCGCAGGCTCTGCAGCAGACGGTGTGGGTGCAGGACTCGTCGCAGCAGGCGCCCCGGCGGCGAGGCGAGCTTCGAGTTGTTCGATCCGGGCGAGAAGTCCGTCAACGCTGCCATCGCCACTTGACGAACACGCCCGAACGAATGCGACCTCGAGGTCGATCCGAGGGTCGGGTGCTTGACGCATTTCGACCACCGAGTTGCCGACCAGTTCAAGGACGCTCGTGATCGTCCCAGCCGGAAGACGGGGTGCGAAGGCCTCCGACATCTCCCGCTCCGCCGCGGAAAGCCGTGCCGGTGGAGCGCCCATCTTCATCAGAAACACCGAACGGAGAGCGTCGATGAACGACTCTCCCACCCGGCGAGGGTCCGTGCCCCGAGAAGTGGCATCTTCGATCGCACGAAGCGCGAGCGCGGCATCCTTTGACGTCACTGCCTCGAGCAGATCGGGCGTAGACGTGTCGACGTCGGCAACGCCGCCAGCGGCAACCACTTGATCGAGCGCCGACAGCGTGTCGCGGGCAGATCCACCGCCGATCTTGACAACGTGATCGACAATCTCATCGTCGACCTCAATACCGGCATCAGCTGCGATCTCACGCACACGCTCAGCCATCTGGTCCGACGGAATGAGCGTCAACTCGAATTGCTGTGTACGGCTCCGGATGGTGTTGACGACTTTGTGCGGTTCGGTAGTGGCCAGAACGAAGACCACATGATCGGGCGGTTCTTCGAGCGTCTTCAACAGCGCGTTCTCAGCGCCGGGGCTGAGCATGTGGACCTCGTCAAGGAGGTACACCTTGCGTCGGCCGGGAGTCCCTAAAGCAACCTTCGCGAGGAGGTCTCGAATGTCGTCGACCTTGTTGTTCGACGCCGCATCGAGTTCATGAAGGTCGAAACTCGTGCCCGCCTCGATGGCTTTGCACGACGGGCATTCGTCATCGGGTTCGCCATCGACTGGGTTCTCGCAGTTCAGGACTTTCGCGAGCACTCTGGCAGCCGTAGTCTTGCCCGTTCCCCGAGGACCACTCAACAGGTAAGCGTGGCCAACACGGTCCTCACGAACCGCGTTTGTAAGCGCGGTGGTCACGTGCTCCTGTCCGACCATGTCGCCAAAGGTCTGCGGACGGTAGCGGCGGTAGAGAGACTGATATGCCACGGACCGACTCTACCCCTGAAGTTTGCCGCCTTTTGTGCCGATGGAAACAACGTGTACACGGGTTTGGGCACACGCCCCGAAAAGGCCGCTGGAAAGCGGTCAAAATCAGGCGCGCTGAACCGAACGGTCGTCGCGCTCGCGTTCACGAGTTTCTTCACCGATATCAGCTCGGAAATGGTAGCGGCCGTGGTGCCGCTCTTCCTGACGGCGCAACTGGGCTTCTCGCCTTTCCTCTTCGGCGCTTTCCAAGGGGCCTACGAGATCGCCAATGCCCTGCTTCGAGTGCTCGGCGGCATCATTGCTGACCGAACCCGGAAACCGAAACAAACCGCTGCCACCGGCTATGGCATATCGACTGCCAGTCGGATGGGACTCCTCGCTGCAACTCTGGCATCTGCTCCTGTTGTTCCCTTCCTCTTGATCGACCGACTCGGAAAGGGTCTGCGTACCGGCCCCCGCGACGCCATGATCTCACTCGCCACGCCCGAGAAATCCTGGGGAACCGCCTTCGGCTTCCACCGGACCCTCGACGCCACCGGAGCAATGATCGGCCCATTGATCGCCTTCGGAATCCTGCTGGCATTGCCCGGATCGTTCGTTTCGATCTTCACCTTCAGCGTCGCCTTTGGTTTGCTCGGCCTTGCCGTCATCGTGACATGGGCGAAGAACCCCCGCTATGGCGCCGCGACCGCCAGTGCAGAGCAGACCACTTCTGGCGAAGACACTCGGACGATCATGAAGTCGCTCTTCGCAAACCGGGGCTTCCGCCGAATCGCTGGGATCGGCATGGCGTTCAGTAGCTTTATGATCGGTGACGCCTTCATCTACCTCGTCATCTTCGAAGCCGCTCGAAACTCCGACGCGATCGGCGTCGGCGGGTTCGGCGCTGAATGGTTTCCGCTCCTGTTCGTCGGCACCGCTGTTGGCTTCCTCATCACCGCCACACCGCTCGGCCGACTCGCCGATCGCATTGGCCGGGCTCGCGTATGGGTGCTTGGCCAGGTCGCTCTTGCTCTCGTGCTCCTGTCGCTGCTGTTCGAGCCCACCTCGGTCTTGGCCATCATTGGTGTGCTAGCCCTGCTCGGCATCTTCTACGGGGCCACCGATGGCGTCCTCCCAGCCCTCGCCGCAGGTGTGATCCCGCGGGAGCATCGCAGTGCTGGTTTGGCCACCCTGAGCACGCTCGTTGCAATTGCAAGAACTGGTTCAGCTTTTGCGTTTGGACTTATCTGGGACCGGGTTTCTGTCGATAGTGCACTAACCGTCATGTTGGGAGGTCTGGTGCTCACCGTAGGCACCGTCGGCCTCTTCGCAGTCCTAAGAGAAGCACCGGTCGAAACCGAGTAATGAGCGATACCTCAGACACCCCTCCCCACATCGAACCGACGGATCTCGAAGAGACCGAAGCGTTTGTCGACCCGCACTTCGATGACGAAGATGAAGAGCCGGAGAGCATAAAGACCTTCGCCTTCCTCGCAGTTGCGCTCCTTGTCATGGTTGGCGCCTCGGTCTTTTTCGTCGGCACACTGCTCAACAACGACGCCGAAACCGCTGCAGCCGAAGCCGACGCGAACGCTCTTGTTGAAGGCTTTGAATCCGGCGCCATCGGCGCAACAGAGACCCCGCCGGAGACGCTCCCCCTCGTAGATGACCCAGCTGAAGAGCTTCCACCAATCACCGAAGCCCCCGAGCCAAGCGCTGAAGACGACGACGGCTTCGACGAAACCGAAGCGCCATTCCCCAACGTCAACCCCGAGGACATCGGCATTGCGTTTGTGAACCGGATCCCCGGTGACGACTACGGAACGGTCGGTTACATCGACCGCGACGGAAACCGTCAGAGCACCGAACTCGACTGTGACCGTATCGACCTCAACGCCAACGGCGGGATCTGTCTTGATGACTCCAGCGGAATCGGTGGAAGCGGGCGAGGTCTCATCCTCGACGCCAGCCTCAACCCAAACCTCCGCTTCGGGATCAACCTGCCAAGCCGTGCAGCAGCCTCACCCGACGGAGAGGTCGTTGCTTGGACCGGCTTCAGCCTCGGCCATGACTACCTCAGCGCCGGCGAGTTCGCAACGACCACTCAACTGATCGAAGTAGAGCGCGGCATCGGAGCAAACCTCGAGACACAATTCGCCACCTTTGGCTTGGACAACGAACTCATCGAAGACGAGACCCGCAACTTCTGGGGCGTCACCTTCGTCGATAGCGAAACGTTCTACGCAACGATCGGCGTTGGCGAAAACACCTCGCTCGTCGAAGGCTCGATCTCCAACTCACGACTCCAAGTCATCCACGAGAACGCAACTTGCCCGGAGATATCGCCAGACGGTTCAACAATCGTGGCGAAGGAACGCCGTGGAGACTTCTTCCAAGTCATTGCAATCGACACCGCCACGGGCGAACGCCGGGACCTCCCTGAAACCCGCAGCGTCGAAGATCAGGTCGAGTTCCTCGACGACGACACGATCATCTACGGCCTCCCGAACGAAGCCGAAGGAACAGAAGCCCAACCAGCCTGGGACGTCTGGTCCCTAGACCTAAACGGCGGAACCCCGCAGTTGATCATCCCCTTCGCCGATAGTCCTGCGGCTATTTAGTTCGCGGCAACGTCCCCTCCGGGGGCCGTTCCAGTGCCACCGAGGCGGTGCGTCGGAGACGCCGTCGCCAAGCGGCAGCCAAAACGCGCAAACGCCAGAGGCGAGCCCCTGGCGTTTGCAAGTTATCTGCGCCTCCGGCGTTACAGCCTGCGTGGCGAATGAACGCTCCCCGAAGGGGGCGGTATGTAGGTTTCGTGATTCGGCAAAATCGCGACGGAGTCGCTACCGAATTGCGAAAGCTACGCTTTCTTCCTCGGAATGTCGGCGTTCTTCAGCACGGAGCCATCTGCGGTGATGATGCCGGCCTTTGAGCCGATGGAAAGGCTGTTCGCTGCGAAGAGATCTTCACGGTTGATGATCACCCAGCGATAACCGTCGACCTTCTTGATCCGCTTGAAAGCGTTCTTCATTTCGCCAGCTTCGCCGGCGGCAATGATCGAACCTTTCTCGCTGACGAGATCGGCTTTGCCGCTCGGGTCGGGTGATGCGGACATGTTGGTGCTCGCTGCTGCGAGTAGTTCATCACGATTCATTCGTGCCATTACAGTTCTTCCTCCGGGGTAGTAAGAATTCGTTCGATCTCGTCGGCTGCGGCTGCATTCGCTGATGCGTCATTACCAACGACGGAGATCTGGACAGTGTCGCTGGCCACCGCACCCAGAGCGAGAAGACTCATGATGCTATTTGCCTTGGCGGTTTTGTCGTCTTTTTCGATAACGATCGTGCCGTCGAATCCCTTTGCGTATTCGACGATCATGCTCGCGGGACGGGCGTGAAGGCCGCCCTCTCCGGAGATGGTCACCGAACGATCGATGGGTCCGCCGTCAGCGCTGTCGTCATCGTCGTCATCATCCTCATCAGGGATGGTGGTGAGCGTGGTGTACAGAAACTCTTGGTCCTTGGTGTCCCATAGGGCCTTTGCTTGTTCCTCGTCTTGCAGGATCTCGGCCATGTGGCTGAGGATCGCTACGTGGTCATCGCCCACGGCACCGAGTCCAATCACGATGTGGGCAGTGCCCACACCCCAATCGATACCGTCGGGGAACTGAGCCACGACGATTCCGGACCGGATGATCGCCTCTTTCGACTCAAAGGTTCCGTGGGGCATTGCTACGCCGTTCCCGAGGAAAGTAGAGACCTTGTCCTCTCGTTCGACCATTGCATCGACATAGCTCTGGCCGACGTGGCCCCGCTCAACGAGCAGGTTTCCCACGTACCGGATCGCCTCTTCCTTCGATACTGAAGGAAGCCCCGTCACGACGGCCTCTCGGGCCAGCATGTCAGCGACCATTACAGAGCCGACTCAACGTCATTGCCAGCCTTGAGCGTCTCAACGAGACTCTTCACTGCTGGATCGCCGAAGAACATCATAAATGGGATGATCGCGGCGTTCGGGAAGCTGCTCTTTGCTTGGGTCGAGAGCGACTTGTGGGTCACGATCACGTCAGCGTGCTCTGGTACCTGGCCGACTGGTGAGTGGATGACCTCGATATCGAGCTTGGCCTTCTTGACCATCTTCTTGAGCTGGTTCGCTCCCATAAGACTGCTACCCATGCCGGCTTCGCATGCGAACACGATGAGCTTCACCTCGTCTGCCTTCTTTACAACCATGTCGCTCATATGCATTTCTCCAATATTTGTTGTCTTATGAATTGCTTAGCGGATTTTCGAGCCAAGTAAAAATGCCTTGGCGTCGAACCACCCTCTCGGGGGCCGGCGTCGTGGTAAACGGAATCACCCATTGTGGTATTCCCCGTGCGGGTTCTTCGTTGCCAACCTACAAACACAAATCGGGCCGGAGCGAACAACTTTCGCTGCTCGCCGCCGACCCGATCTACGTAACTACAACCTGTCTGACAAATTATGCGGTTGCAACGCCTGGGATGTCTGGGATTGCGTCGGTCGCACCTGTGGTGATGTCTGCTTCGTTGTCCGTCATGTCCTTCACTGGGAAGAGCTTCAGGAGACCTGAGCCAACCACGAAGGAAAGCACGGCACCGACAGCCACACCAGCGAGCACACCGAATACCGCGCCGCCCTCCGGTGGGAGGAAGGTTAGGTAAGCAATGATCGAACCAGGTGATGGAGGACCGGTGAGGCCAGCATCGGTTGCGACGAATACGAGGTCAGCGGAGATGCCGCCAGCCCACATTGCGCCGATCATGACTGGGTTCATGAGGATGTACGGGAAGTACACCTCGTGGATGCCACCAATGAAGTGGATGATGATCGCGCCGGGAGCGGAAAGCTTGGCGAGACCCTTTCCAGCAAACCAGTAGGCGCCGAGAAGGCCGAGGCCTGGGCCAGGGTTCGACTCGAGCATGAAGAAGACCGAGCGTCCGGTCTCAGCAACGTCCTGTGCACCAAGTGGCGTGAGCACACCGTGGTTGATGGCGTTGTTGAGGAACAGCACCTTTCCAACTTCGATCGGGATATCAGCCAATGGAAGGAGGCCAGCATCAGAGATGCCGGTCACAGCGCTACCGAATGCGGAAGCGATGCCTGCCATGATTGGACCGATGATCCAGTAAGAGATGAACACAAGTCCAAGTCCTGCAAAGCCCTGAGAGAAGTTATTGAAGAGCATCTCGAAACCAGCTGGGGTGCGGGGCTCGAGGAACTCGTCAATCTTCTTCATAGTGAAGCCGGCAAGTGGGCCGATGATCATTGCGCCGAGGAACTGAGGTGGATCGCCAGTCGCGCCGCTAGCGAGCTCGAAGTCCGAGCCACCAATTGCACCCATGACCGCTACTGCACCAAGCACGCCACCACGGTGACCGTGGATGACCTTGCCGCCGGTGAAGGCGATAAGGATCGGCAGCAAGTTCACGATCATTGGACCTACAAGGTCACCTGTAACCGTATCCCAGATTTCGCCTTCCTGTCCTCCGCCGAAGCCGAGACGGGGAAGCCATCCTGTTGGGATTACCAAAGCAGTGATGAGACCCCACGCCATGAATGCTCCGATGTTCGGAATCACCATGCCTGCGAGGAAGCCACCAAACCGCTGTAACTTTTCTTGCATATTTGTCCCTCCTTGAGTTAGAAGGCCCATAGTAGACCCATTTTCTGTGACGGTCGCCACTTCCATAAGGGCAGTTACTCTCTGTGACAAGTTGCCGCGCTGCAAAGCTTGACTCGGGCATGTAGAGCATCTAGGCCCTTTATGCGGCATTTATGTCGTTTATCTCCGCTTTATCTACTGAAAATTCAACGAAATTAGAGCATCTCGGAAAGTGCCTGCACATCGGTCGAACTGAGCAATGGGCTCACTACGACCACCGGTGCATCGATTTCTGGGAGAGAAATCGTAGATATGACAATGTTGAAATCTGACGTATCTTTCTGTTCATACTCGCTCGCGGAGAGTACTTGGACGAGCGAAAGCCCTGGAAACTCCGCCTGAAGGCGCGAGACCAACACCCACGCGGTGGCCATACCGCTCGGACAGACGACCATTGCTCGGCGGCGGGGACGAAGATTGGCCCGCTCGAGGGCCCCGGACAAGTACATGGTCACAAAGCCCAACTCGTCCTCGCTGATGACGGTCCCAATGTGGGCCTCGATCGTTGGTTTGGCCTCGTCGACGACCGCTTGAACGTCGGGATAGCGCACTGCGACCTCTTCTGCGAGAGGGTTATGCACAGGCAGGCCGTAATTCACTCGTACCGCAAGCCGAGAGAAGTGTGCACTCAACCCGTTGCGAAGCGACTCATCACCGAGCAGGCTGAGATGTAGCCGATCGGTGGCGGTTACCAAGATCTGATCGACCAACGTCTCGACGTCGCTGTCGACCGAGATGTCCTTGTGCAGCGCATCGAAGCCGAGCAGATATTCGGTGAGACCCGCTATCTCTTCGTCGCCCAACCTTGGTCGGCCCATCTCGACGAGCGAGTCGGACAGCATCCGCACGGTTTCTGAAGCTGGGTGCTCGATAAGCGAACGATATTGGCCAGGTTCGAAAGACAGCACATGACCTTGGGCCACACGAGCTTCGGCAACTGCGAGGTAAAGGGTGTAGACCAACTCACTGTTGCCGGCCGACAGACGCTCTCGCAGCGGGCTCGCAGCCACTGCCTGAGCGCAATCGTAGGTCGACAGCGATTCGAAGCGATCTTGTAGACCAGCGGGGACCCGTACCCGGATCAGGCTCGCCTCTTCAAATGGTGTGGTGATCAACTCGTCGAGAACGTCAGCGGGCACCGCCTCGAGGAAGAGTTGGACCAAGGCTCGCCGCACCTGCTGTTCGGAACCGAGCAGCGCAATTCCTTTTCCAGACTTACGGATGAGCGGCAATCGCATTCGCTCGAGCCACGGTTCGCAGCGCCGCAAATCGCGGCGAGCAGAGGTCTTTGAGACCTCGAGGTCTTCGTTGAGCCGGTCGAGCGCAATAATTCCTGGATGATTCCACAACAACGTGTCGAGGAGTAGGTGCTCACGTTCGTTGGGCGCGTACACCCGGGGCGTCGTTGAACGTTCACCAAGATCGTCGAGAATCGCCTGTCGAGCTTCATTGGACACTTCAACGAACAGGCCTGTGCCGCGTTGGCGCACCAGGGTTGCGCCGAAGGATTCGAGGTAGTTCTCCGCCGCCGACAGGCGATACCGGACAGCGCGTTCGGTGAGTACCAAGTCAACAGCGAGATCGGAGGTGCTCCGAGGCTCGTCCTGACTGATGAGCCAGCGAACGATACGCGTGACTCGACTGTCGAGCGGTGCGCTCACGGATTGACCACGTGTGGCCCAAGTTGTTGACGTACTTGGGCCGCAGACTCGGCCGAGTCGAGTATCCGTTGCACCACTTCGACGATCGAGACGTCCTGAGCAGCAATCGTTGCCTTGATCAAATTCACCGAATTCGCCGATACCGACAATTTGGTGATGCCGACCGAAGCAAAGATAATCGCTGCCAGCGGATCTTCGGCGGCGAGGCCACACACGGAGGTTTGAATCCCCTTGGCATTGCCTGCCGCTGCAACCATCTCGCACAATCTCACGACCGCCGGGTGAAGCGGGTCGTGTAGCAGTGCCAGCGAACCGAGCATTCGGTCGGCGGCCATCGTGTACTGCGTGAGATCGTTCGTGCCGATCGAGAAGAAGTCGACGTGCTCGGCGAACCGGTGTGCATTTAGTGCAACCGATGGCACTTCGACCATGACCCCGAGCTTGATGTCACCCATCTCGACGTTCTCGCTATCGAGCTTGGCCCGCTGATCGATGACGCGTTGTTTGACGCCGAGGAACTCGTCGACCGTGGCTACCATCGGAACCATCAGGGAGATATCGCCGAATGCCGACGCTCGTAGAGCAGCACGAATCTGGCTGTCGATCAGTTCGGGGAACTCGTCGTAGATGCGAACGCCGCGCATTCCAAGGAACGGGTTCTCTTCTGCCTCCATGTTGAGATACTCGGCGGGCTTGTCGCCGCCGATGTCGAAGGTGCGGATGACGACCGTTTCTTCCCAAGACTCTGCAGCGAGCTTGTATGCCTCGAATTGCTGCTCTTCGGTCGGAGGCTTCGCCACATCGAGAAAGAGAAACTCGGTGCGATAGAGCCCGACGCCATCGGACTGCACTTCGACAGCCTTTGGGATGTCGTCGTCGCCAGCGATGTTCGCAGGCACCTCAATGGGGGTATCGCCGAATGTGGCCTTGAGGCCCTGGACTTCGTCGAGGCGGAGCTGAAGCGACGCTCGTGCAGCCGCAGTCTCTTCGAAGACCTCTTTCACTTCGTCGGAGGGGTCGGCGGCGAAGGCACCAGTACCTCCGTCGAGGCAGGCCGTGGTGGGAGCTGCCTGGAGCAGATCGGAGACGCCGACCACTGCGGGCACGCCCAGCGAGCGAGCAATAATCGCGACGTGGCTCGTGGCTCCACCGGTCTCGGTTGCAAAGCCGAGGACGAGGTCAGCGTCGAGACCTGCGGTTTCGGCAGCGGTCAACTCATGTGCGATCAAAATACTCGGTTCGGTGATCGTGAGGCCCTCCGAGTCGACCCCGGCGAGATCGCGCTTGATGGCAGCCATGACCTCACCAATGTCTGCGGCGCGAGCGGCAAGATATGGATCTGGAAGGGAGGCGAGGAGTGCAGATAGCCCAGCAGCTGCGGTCTCGAATGCTTCGGCTGGCGCGAGCCCGGCGTCGAGTTGCTCAGAGACAGCGTCGGGAATCATTGGGTCTTCGGCCATGAGGCTCTGTGCTTGAAGCACGTCGGCCGCGTCATCACGCCCGGCCGCACGAGTTTGCTCGGAGAGGTCCTTTAGCTTGGCGCTAACCCGCGTCGCCGACGCACCAATGGACTCGACGGGGTTTGGAATATCGGTCAACTCGACCGACTCCACGGCGACCGATACGACAGGGCCGATGGCCACTCCCGGAGACGCACCCACGCCATCCATCAGTTGATCCTTGATGCCCTCGTAGGCGTTATCCATGTAGATTTCCCTCCAGTGTTCGATAAATTGCACCGCCGCTGACGAGCGTGATGCTCGCCGTAGCCGAAATACCCAAGATGCCGAGTACGACCCCGAGGATCGATGGCGTCCCGTCCTCCAGGCCAACAGCGAAGCCCAGAACTCCGAAGATATTGAACATAAACATCAGACCCGCAATCGCGAAGAGTCCAAGCCTCTTTCCAACACCTAGTCGCACACTAACTCCCAACGCCTTCAAGCCGTTGATCTCTCTGCCTCCAGCAATGATGTAGCCGTAGAACGGATAGAGCAGCAGCACGATGATCGATGGCAGCCCCGGGATGAGCACCGAGTAGCGCAAGCCGAGGGTGATACCAGCCCAAAACCAGAACGTAGCAAAGGCGTGGTTCAACCACTTCTGCCCGTCGATCAGCGGGGCCATGACGTTGATGTCTTTCTCATCGACGACGTCGAGGGCGTACCGAAACCAAGGGGCTGCAACCACACCGGCCGGGAATGACGCGAAGAGCAATAGGCCAACCCATTGCAGCTGTTCGAGGATTGCGAGGGTCGACTCGGGGTCGGCGTCGACCCTATCTTGGAGTTCGCTGTTGAACGATCGCCACGGCGTGGATGCGACCGTGAAGACGATGAACACCGGCAAGGCTGCCAGCGTCAAGATGACGATGTTGTTGAAGTAACCCTTGAACCCCGTCGTGAAGATGTCGGCGATAGAAATGCCGAACGACCCGTTTGAGCCGTTCTTGCTGGAAACCGCCTTTTTGTTGGCAGTGGCCTTCTTGGGCACGACCTTCTTATCTTGCGGCCCCTTGCCCTTCTTCCCCGACGACTTCTTTTTCGACTTGTCGCTCATTCGTGCCCCACGGGCAGGGAGCGGTCGATCTCGTCGGTCAGAGCGACCGCAGCCCGGTCGGCATCGGTCGCAGGCGCGAACGACGTGGAGTCTGAGTGCACTGCTGCCCTGCCGAACGCGAGAGCTTCGGCGAGCGCTGCCTGGCCAACGCCGCCTCCGGCCAAAAAGCCAGCGAGGAATCCGTCACCAGCACCGACGGTGTTGTTGACGTCGTCGGTCGGCGCAACACCATGGACGACGCCTTCAGCGTCGACAAGCACGGCCCCAGACGACCCGAGACTGACCACCACGCCCCCGACGCCTCCATCTCGTACTTCGGTAGCGGCATCGACGACATCGCCCAGAGTAGGCAGGTCGCGGCCGACGAGTTCAGCAAGTTCGTCACGATTGGGTTTGATGAGCGCGACGTTGCCATCGACCGCTGCCTTCAATGCCGGACCGCTGGCGTCGATCGCCATACGAACTCCTGCGTTCTTGCCCACTTCATCGAGTGATCGGTAAAAGTTCGAGCTCAACCCGGGCGGTAGACTTCCGCAACCGACGAGCCAATCTGCCGAGCTAGCAAGATCGGCAACCGCGGACAGTAACTGCGCTTCTTGGTCCGCTCCGAAGGTGTCGCCAGATTCGTTGATCTTCGTGGTACGCCCAGCCTCGTCGAGGACGGTGATGTTCGTCCGCACAGCCGTACCGGTGTCGACGGGATGCCAAATAAAACCGTCGACCGACTCGGAATGTTCGGCCATTCGATTCGCATCATCAGGCTTCGCTGGGAACAGCGAGGTGCTCGGTGTGCCCGCAAGTGCAAGCGCTCGTGAAACGTTGATGCCCTTACCAGCACCTTCCACAGTGACCGCACTGGCCCTGTTCACCATCCCCACCGCAAAAGACCCGGTATGCATCGTCCGATCAAAGCTCGGATTCGGCGTAACGGTAAGGATCATGCCGAGACAATAGAGGCAATCCTAATAGCGCGCTAGCGGTACGAGAGCGTCCCTGCAAAGCAGAGGTCAATCCAAGGGTCTGACCCCAGGATTTACCCCAACGCCGCCTCGGGCGTTAAGCCTGCGTGGCGTATGAACGCTCCCCGAAGGTCAATCCAAGGGTCTGACCCCAGGATTTACCCCAACACCGTCTCCGACGCCCAGGCTGCGTGCCGGTATTGGCTCGGCCCTAGCGGGCCTCCCCAAACTGCGCCTTTTCCTCCGCTCCGCTCCAGAAAACGCTCCCCGAAGGGGAGCGTGGGACTGGTTGAGCGAGGCGCCAAAATCGCGGCGGAGCCGCTGGCGCCGAAGATCAACTAGGCGTGATACTTCTCAAAGAGGAGCTGTTCGGCTTCGTTGGTCCAGGTGTTGTTTGGGCCGAGCTTTTCGCCGATGTCCGGGTGCTGTTCGGCAAGTTCATTGAGACCGGTGAGTTCGAGTCCGACGAGCTGCGGGAAGATCATGACCTTGCCGGCGTAGTCGCCGTCTATTAGGGACTGGACACCAGCCGCACCCGCTTCAATTCCACCGACGGCGGCGAGGTTGTGACTTGGTGTCAGCGATCCATCAACGGTGCTGGAGATAACAGACTCTTGGTCGGCAATCGATGATCCCGACGTTCCGGTGAACTGTGCGTTGTGGAGGTAGACATCGCTGAGGTTGAGCGGCGCCATCGTGCCGTTGAGCACGCCGGCGAACAGCACGAGCATGCCGTTCTTGCCCATCATCTTTGCGGACTCGCCCATGAGTGGACCGGAAGGCACGGAGACGATGACGTCGTCGGCGCCACCGTCATTGGAGTGTTCGCTAATGAGGGCGTCGACTGCGTCTTGACCTTGTCCCGAGTTGAAGATGATGAGCTTCCGGCCAGCGGCTTCGGCCATTGGGCCGAGCATCAGTTCGGCGCGGTCCATGCGCTCTTGGTCGAGGTCGAGACCGATGATCGTGCTTGGGCCGTTCTCCATCTCGATAGCGCGTTGCATGTGCATCTGTCCCATGGGACCGCCGGCACCAACGACGACGGTGACGCCGCCGGGGACGAGATCGGCGCGGTTGCGTTCTTCGCCCCATGCTTTGGAGATGTCGTTCGAGGTGGTGCCGAGGTAGGCGGTGTAGTGGTAGTGCAGGCGGCCGACGTCGGTCTGGGGGAAGCCGTCGAGCGGCTCGGTCCCGACCATGGTCATGGTGCCGCGGAAGGCGATGGTCTTGGCGACCTCTTCGATGAGCACAGCGCTGGTCTGGCCGAGGGTGAAAATGTCATCGAAGCCGGTTTCGCCAGTGTGTGCTGCAGACTTGGCGGCGACGTTCTCTGCGGTCAGTCCATTATCGACAACGATCGTCGCTCCTTGGCCACTGGCTTCTTCGATCCAGCTAGCAACGTGCTCGGAAACGTCGGAGAGCACGATTGTCGATGGGTTTCCGATGCCTTGGCTGCTCGTGTATTCGACGCTGTCGTCGGCGGAACCAATGACCCACATGGTGCCGCCGTCCATTGGCGAAAGGCGACGGCGTTGGGTGTATGCGCCAACGACGCACGCCCATGGCTCGGACAGGGCAGCGCCGGCGTAGCTGATGTCATCGTCGACAGGAACCACATAGGCGCCATCGTCGGCGTCGAGGACCTCCGGACCTATGAGGTGGTACTGGATCAGCCCGCCCGGGATGGTGTAGCCGTATGCGGTGCTCTTGCCGTCGACATGGATATCGGGCTGGATCGCCAGACGCTGACCCTCGTAGTACTTGCCTCCAAGGCCGCTACCGACCTTGATAACGGTGACCGATGGTTCGTGCCCGAGACGGGTCGGCTCGGTACGAAGGTCGCGGCCATAGAGCTTTGCGTGATCGCCACCCTGCTTGATGAGCTTCACGTCGGAGAAGCACAGACCGACAGCATCGATGCGAATGAGCAGCTGATCGTCGGCTGGTTCGATGGGAAGATCCTGCGATTCAGGAGCTCCATCCTTGCCCATTGCCTCGACACCCTTGCCGTAGGTATTCCACGCGAGATTTGCTGGAGGTAGTTCGGTCTTGCCTGCGACGAAGTCGGCGAAGTTCCAGTCAGCGGTATCGGTCACGAGTGCTCCTCAAGTGTTCGGTGTCCAGCCATAGTAGCCGGGGCCGCCAGCAGGCGGTGAGTAGTTTTCGACCGCGCACGTTCGATGGAGGGGCCAATCGCACTCGTCGGCGGACAAAGCAGCCGGCAACACCTCGGAAAGATCGAATTTAGAGAGCTCGGTGAAGAAGGATCTGACGAGAGAGTTCGTCGTGGACTCGCTGCGACTCATCGCCGTACCGGGGAGCGATCGTGACGATAACCCGACTGTCTTCATGCCAGCTGCGGCGAACGTAGAGCGTACGGCCACCTTGGTCGAGCTTGCCACCGGAGTCGCTGACCAGGCCTCCGCCTTCGATCTCGCCGAACTCAACCTCGGCTTCCCATAGGGGGATGTGGGTGGTCGAGAGAAAGTTGCGAACGGTGACCCAATCCTTGTTGACCGCAACGGTGAGCATGCTCGTGCGGATAACGATCGGCAGACCAAAGAGCGCCCACGCAAAGTTGACCATCGACGGGTCGAGTGCCGCTCGGAAAACCGTCGGCACGAGCAGAAGGGCCACGCCGAAGACAATGAACCGTGAGGGACGAGCGACTACTACCATGACGAAACCTTAGAAGCCATCGGCCTGATGGAGAGGCCGGAACGGGCGCTTAACTAGTTTCGCTATCGGCATCTAGACCCTGGTTTTTTAACCTCTACTGGCGTATTACCGATCGGTAGCACCGTCCTACTGCTCAGGAGGTCTGCCCAACACCGTGCAGATGTCGAACGGTTCGAGCGTCGGGAACTGATCGAGCGTCGCGGATTCAGGTTCTCGATCCGGGCGCCACCGCAAGAATCGCGTGGTCCCTCGAAAGCGCCCGTCTGTCGCCAGCACGTATTTGACCTCGACCACGCGCTCCGGTCGTACCGCAATCCATGAATGGTCCCGGCCGTTTGCTCCACTCCAACGGTTCGGAGCACCTGGCATTGTCGCACCGGACGCGTGCGCTTCGGGGTCCATCCAACTCGCCCACGGATGCGTCGACGAGTTCTCGAGGACATACGGCCGCATTTCTTCCAGCAACTCGACCCGCTTCTTTGCGGTGAACGATGCCGATACGCCCACATGACGAAGCTCTCCGTGCTCGTCGTACAACCCGAGCACGAGCGAACCAACCCCGTCGCCACTCTTGTGAATTCGGTAGCCGGCCACCACGCAATCGATAGTGCGGACGTGCTTCAGTTTGAACTGGACTCTCTTGTTCTGGATGTAGGTACCGTCCAACGGCTTTGCGATCAGCCCGTCGAGACCCGCACCTTCCATCGTGTCGAACCATTCCATTGCAAGGTTTCGATCGGTGGTCATCGGGGCGAGGAAGATCGACTGTTCGAAACCCTCGGCGATCTCTTCGAGGTGTCGACGGCGCTCGACGAACGGCCGATCGAGCAATGAGTCGTCTCCAAGCGCCAAGACATCGAAGGCCACGAACGACACCGGTGTCTTGTCGGCCAACATGTTTACGCGGCTCTCGGCTGGATGAATCCGCTGGCCGAGCGCATCGAAGTCGAGAGAACCATCGATCTCGACAATCAACTCGCCGTCTACGACGCATCTCTCGGGAAGCGATGCTCGAAGTGGTTCGAAGAGTTCAGGGAAATACCGATCGAACGGCTTCTGATTGCGGCTTCCAAGGGTGATCTCGTCGCCGTCGCGAAACACAATGCAGCGGAAGCCATCCCATTTGGGTTCGAGCGCAAGGTCCCCAACGGGTAACGCATCGAGGGCCTTTGCCAACATTGGTTTGATCGGCGGCATCACCGGTAGGTCCATGGCCCAAACCTAGGGCATGTCAGTCGCGAGCTACTTCCTGACGAAGGGTCGACTTCATGAAGTCGGCGAGCGACGTGTCCGGCTTCGCTGTTTCGCCTCGGTCACGCGAATCGGCAAGTGGATCGCTTTGACGGGATGAGGAATCGAATCCCAGCGCTGACGCAGAGGCGATCGGCGCTGCGGCCACCCGTTGGCTTTCGATCCGCTCTCGCACTTGCTTTTCTTCTGCGAGTAGTCCGTCGAGACGTGACTGCGCCTCGGCAATGACCACGCCGCTCCGCTGGCGGGCGCGTTCTTCGGCCCCGTCGGCGAGGGCTTCGGCTTCGGCCTCAGCCTCAGCCACAATCTCCGCAGCGCGTTGGCGTCCTCGTTCGAGAGCTTCAGCTGAGCCAGCACGCTCCTCGGCTTCGGCCATAATGCCCGCAGCTGTTCCTTGGGCACTGCTGATGATGGCGTTGGCCTTCTCTTCAGCTGCTGCTTCGCCGTCATCGGCCTCTGCCAAACGGTCCCGAACGTGTTGGCGTTCGCGCATCTCCGTGGCGACCTCGCGAAGAAAGTCGCGAACCTGCACGATGTCGTATCCGCGTCGGGTCATACGGAACGGCTGGCGATCGATCTGTTCGGGGGTCAAATGCATAAGTACTAACGATGATGGAGGAGCGATAAGGAAACCGCAAAGTGACGTTTGGATCAAATCATCTCACAACTAGTGGTCATATTTGCTGTGTGGCGGTCCCCGGGGCGGGAAATCTGTTGCGCGAATCGTTTCGAATTGGTGCATTTGTCATCAGATCGACAAAGATCAACGTATGCAAGTCCACCTGATCGATGGCACCTACGAACTTTTTCGCTATTACTTTGCAGCTCCGTCCCATGTGACCGAATCAGGCCAAGAAGTGGGCGCTGTCCGGGGAGTGCTGGGGTCGATGGTCCAGATCCTCGAGCAGGGGGCAACCCATGTTGGGATCGCCACCGATCACGTCATTACTTCTTTTCGAAATGACCTCTGGGACGGCTACAAGGACGGCTCCGAAATCGAAGACGGGATCCGATCCCAATTTCAGCTTCTCGAAGACGTTTTGCGTGCGGCGGGCTTTGTCGTCTGGCCGATGGTCGAGTTCGAGGCCGACGATGCGCTCGGCGCAGCGGCCAACCGATATGCAGACGACCCTCGCGTCGAAGAGGTGATGATCTGCACTCCCGATAAAGATCTAGCCCAATGCGTGTCGGATGCTCGGGGCATCGTGCAATACGACCGTCGAAAGGAAACCCGGTACGACGAAACTGGAGTCCACGAGAAATTTGGTGTGGCCCCGACCTCGATCCCGGACTACCTGGCACTCGTCGGCGATAGCGCCGATGGTTTCCCGGGACTGCCCGGGTGGGGTGCGAAGTCGTCGAGTACGGTACTCGACCGCTACGGGAGCATCGATCAGATCCCGGCCGCTGCTGGCCAGTGGGACATCACCATCCGCAACGGAGCGAAGCTGGCGAACACGCTGGACGAAAACCGTGAACTTGCGCTCCTCTTTCGGCGAATAGCGACGATCGAACTCGACGCTCCGGTGGATGATTCGGTAGACGCACTCGAATGGACGGGGCCAACGAGTGACTTCGCCAGCATCGTCGAAGCAATAGACGCCCAACGGATCGCCAAGCGCATGACAAAGATCGTGGTAGACAGCAACATCGGATAGTCCATACGTCCCACCGTCTCGGGTGAACGATCTATACAGAAAGTTGCCTATTTTGGCGAAACTATAGAGATGCGCAATCATCAGAAGCTCACGGACGTTCATACGTGGGGTCTGCGGTTTACGAATGCGGAACGGATCGACCACGTCACCGACGCGATTCTCGAGGGCTATCGCGGGAGGCCCGGTCAACTTCCGCTCGTCGTGACACCAAACGTCGATATCTTGATCACTATTGAGGAGGGTTCTCAGTACCTTCGCCAGTCCGTTGATCAAGCGGCGGTCGTCCTCGCGGACGGGCAACCACTCGTCAGTTTCAGCCACCTCGCCGGCGAACGTTTGAGCACCAAGCTCGCTGGTTCAGACATGACCGAAACAATGTGGCCCACGCTCCTCAACGAGAACCGGCCGGTCTTTGCCGTGGTGTCACGCGCCGAAGTCGGCATTGCTCTAGCGACCGACCATCTCAATTTTGGATGGCTCGAGGCGCCTCTGCTCCCCGAAGAAGAAGGGTCGTTGATCGATCGCTTTGCCTGGACCTGCATCAACCAAATCTCCAAAATGCAGGAGCAGCCCGAATTCGTGTTCGTTGGTATCGGCTTCCCGAAGGACGTGCTGCTCGCACGATCGATAATCGATCAGTGGCCGCCGTCCATGGGTGAACCACCACTCCTTCTCGCCGTCGGAGCAGCGCTCGAGTTCACCTCCGGAATGAAAAAGCGTGCGCCGCTGTTCTTTCGGCGCTTCGGAATCGAGTTCGTATACCGCCTTCTGAGCGATCCCCGACGTCTCGCCAAGCGCTACCTCGTTCGCGATAGTCGCTTTCTGCTCATCCTCGGCCGACACATCCTAAAATAGGTACACATGTCCGAACCCGCCCCGACTCTCGAGGTCTCCGTCGTGATGCCCGTCGGCCGCGTCGACGAGCCACTCCGCTCGGCATTTCGCATGCTCGATGAGCAGACCGCGCCGTTCGAATGGGAGCTGGTCATTGGACTCAACACCGATAGCAAAGACGAACTCGACCTACTCGCATCGCTTCTCGCCGTCCGCTCACTCAACGCAAGAATCATCGACGCCAGCAGCGTCCGAAGCGCGTCGTTCGCACGCAACACCGCCGCGGCAGAAGCGTTCGGCAAACGCCTCGTCTTCTGCGATGGCGACGACGAAGCCGAGCCGGACTGGCTCGAGAACATCGTCGCTGCCCATGACGAAGGCACCGCCATTGGTGGTCACCTCGCCGAAGAACGGCTCGTCGTCGAGGGCCAAGAAAGCTGGCGACCCCCAGCAACACCGGGCCACCTCCCCTCCTTTCTCAGCGCTCCTTATCTGGTATCGGCCAACATGGCGATCTGGGCCGAAGACTTCACTGCGGTGGGCGGCTTTGACGAGACTCTTATCCGAGGCGAGGACATCGACTTTGCCTGGAAGCTGAGCGAGCGGGGGATCGAACTCCGCTACTGTGCCGACGCCATAATCCACTATCGCCATCGAGCGGGGCTTAAGTCGCTCCTCCAGCAGCACTATCTCTACGGACGCGGCATGGCCCAAGTCCTCTCACGCAGGCAACCTCCGGGCACCGAGCACGAAGGAGCTTCTCGGATGCTCAAAGCGAATGGGCAGAAGGTCGAGAATCAGAGCCCGATAAACGTGATGCGGCGCGGCGCGATCGCTGCTGGACGCCTTCGCGGGCTTATCGACAGCTAAGAGCCCTCAGCCGATAGCTTTGGCGAACAACTCGACGAGGTACTTTGCCTCGGTGTCGACGCTGTGCATCTGCTCGGTTCGTTGCGCCCCGACTGCGCCCATAGCATCCAACGTCTTCGTCGACTCCGAAAGCGCTTCAGTAATGGCGTCAGCGAGGAGGTTGCTCTCGCCAGCGGGGACTAGCCAGCCACAGTCGGGGACGACGAGTTCTGGGATTCCTGCGACGTAAGTGCTGATCACTGGACGACGCAGGGCCAGCGCCTCCATGATCACGACGGGAAGACCCTCGGCGAAACTCGGAAGGACGAGCGCTCGACTCTTCAAGATTTCTGCGCGGACTTCGCTCTCACTCGCCCAGCCGGTGATCGTCACCCGATCGCCAAGACCAGCCCGCTCGATGTGGCGCTCAATCTCTGGGCGAAGTTCGCCATCACCCACGAGGGTTAGGTGAAACTCGATCCCTCGCCGTACAAGTTCCTCAGCAGCGTCGAGAAGAACCCAGTGGCCCTTCTGTTCGGAAAGTCGACCAACGGTGACCAGATTCGGTGTGTCAGCGATCGGTCGAGCGTCCTCAGCAAAGAACGAGTCTTGGAGACCGCAATGAATGACGTGGATATCGTCGCGGCGATCCGCTGGAGCAAGCCGGAGCAGTTGACTGCGCCCATACGAGCTAATGGCACAGGTAAAGGCCGCGTGCTGCATCTTCTCGGTGAGAGACAACCCGACCTGGCGGTCGAACTCCTCGGGCCCGTGCACGGTGAAGCTGTAGGTCGGTCCGCCGAGCAGACGGCAGAGCATGGCGACCGCCGCCGAGTTCGTTCCAAAGTGGGCGTGTATGTGATCGATTGATTTGGCCGCGGCCAATTGACGAAGTCGAGCAGCTTCGGCCACGTACGCGGACCAGTACGCAGAAGACTTCTCGGAGTTCCGTGAAAAGCTGACCGCGGCCGCCATGGTCATCCGTAGACGCTTTCCGTTTTCCATGGCCTCGACCTTGAGCGCACCGGCAAGGTCATTCGCCTCTCCATAGAGAACGGTCGTGCGCTCGGCGTGCGCAATATCGGTGGGGTCGGTCAGGTCGGTTGACCAGGGACGGATAGAAAAGATGTCGATCTCGGCTCCAAGCCGCTCGACCGCATCAATCTCGCGACGAACAAAGCTGTGGCTGACCTTCGGGTATTCGTTGATGAGGTAGCCGATCTTCATCGGGCAACTTCCTTGTCCTCATGGTCCATGCGGACTCCGTCGAGGACTTCAATGAGTGCCTGAGCAGCAGCTTCATCGGTGCAATACTCTTCGCCGAATTCAAGCGCATGTGTATCGAGCTTCTGGGAGAGATCCGGGTCGGTCCATACGGCTTCGATTCGGCTTGCCAAGCTATTGACATTCCCGGGTAGGGCAAGGAGAGCGTTCTCGCCGTCGGTGAGGTAATCCTCGGTACCGGATCGCTCGGTGGAGACTATTCCCCGACCATGGCGTAGGCACTCGACGATCGTGACGAGACCAGCGGTAACACCGACCGTGCGGAGTGGGATGACGTTCACAGCAGCATGACGAACATGTCTGCGGATCTCGGGCTTAGACATCGAGTCGACGATCTCGACATTGCGCGGTGGCGTCAGCCCATGTAGGGCTCTCGGTCCTGCCAGCACGATCGTCCGGTAGCCGAGCACCTCCATAGCTGCAAAGAAGGTTGCGTAGTCCCGAAAGCCAGAACCGGTCGCAAAGACAAACGGTTCATCGGTAGCTGGGCGTTTGGTTTCGATCGTTGAACCGTACTGCAGAGGCACGAACCGGAATCGATCGGCGGGAAGTCCGAGCTGTCGCGGATATTGCTCTGCTTCAGCCGTGCTGTGCACGACGAAACGATCGACCCTCGACAGGGCAGCACTCGCTGCCCGAAGTCGTGGGCCTCGTTCGAGCGTGGTGTTGAAGAACCAACTGACGATAGGTCGTTCGTCACGGCGGGCACGGCTTACGACCGACATCGACAGGGCGAGCTGAGGGAAGACCGAGATCAGGCCATCGCTCGGGCTCGCAAGGGTGTTATTCGCCTGGCGGAAGTAGTCCTTCCACTCCGATCCGGAACTTCGCGCAGTGCGTCGAGAGTGCCATTCCAGGGTTCCTCCCACTTCATTTACCCGTTCAAAGCGATACACGTCTTCGGGAATGGATTCGTTGATCCACCGAACCGTTTGCGTCGTGAAATAGGGAGACGCGACACGCCAAAGTGATCCGCGTGTTCCTAAGATCTCGGGCATGGGCCTCCTATCGGCCATTTCGCAACGCAAATGAAGGTGCAGCAAAGGTTCGATCGACCCTACCCAGTCATATGGACCATACGTATCTTGGGGCTTAAGGCAAGTAATTTAAAAGCCGAAATCGAGACATGAAACGTGTGGCGATCCGCGCGTGTAAAGGAACCAACCGTGGAACTGCGATTTGTAACTCTGGCGCTTAAACGTCTCTGGTGGCTACCCGTCATCTTTGGCCTCATTGGCATCGTCGTCGGTGGACGTCTTACCGCGTCCGATGGCGAGGAGTTCGAAGCAACCGCCCTGGTCCTCGTTCAGCCGTCCGACGATTCCATCAGTCCCGCTCAGGTCACTGCGCCTGACCGCTTCGTGGCAAGCCAGATCTCTCTCCTCGAAAGCAACCTGATCAGCGAAGCCGTCGCTGCTGAACTCGGCGGCGACGAGACAGCGCTCACCGTCTCCCGTTCACTCGAGTTTGAGCAGCGTGAACAGTCAGACGTCGTCGAGATCATCGCAACCACTAGTGAGGCCGAGCGTTCCCAAGCAATCGCCCAAAACACCGCCGATGCGTACATCGCAGAACTCGAAAGCCGCGTCGAATCTCTCTTCGCTCCTGAACAGAACGAACTGACCCGAGACCTCGAAGTAATCGACGCCGGTCTCCTCCGCGTCAACGAACAACTTTCGATCGCCGCCCAGCCCTTCCTCGACCAGTTGGGTGACGAATCCCCAATTCCTGTCCCCGATATCCAGGTGCTCGATCCGGCTGCCGCTACGGAGCGTTCGACCTTGCTCGCCGAGCGCGCTACGGCCCGTGCTCGTCTCGACGCTCTTGAGCTCGCCACCGCAAACGCGGTGAACACCGAGCTGATCCAGCCAGCCGTTGTCCCCGAGGAACCACTCGCAAATGCCCTCGCACCGCTGCGCTATGCCGTTGCCCTCGTGTTCGCCCTCCTCGGCGTTGCGGTCGCACTCATCGTGACTCGCTTCTCGAAGGTGGTCCTCGATGAACGCGATATCGAAACCGGACTTCGTCGACCCATCGAAGCTCGCCTTCCCCGCAGCAAGTCCCTTACTGGCGACCTCAACAACGCCCTCACGGTCAACAGCGCCGAAACCGCGGTCACGTCAGCTCTCGATCGCCTCGCATCACGCATCGAACTCTCCACAGAGATCCGCGGCGCCCGAATCGTCGGGGTTGGCGGTTCGCAAGCTCACAGTGGTTCGTCCACAGTGGCAACCGCACTGGCCGCACGCTTTGCCGAGCGCGGCAACCGCACCGTTCTCGTCGATGCCGACTCGATCGAGGCTCGCATCACGAAGGAACTCGGTGCACCGCCCATGTTGCATCGCACCGATTTCGAAAGCGCCACCGCCGCCGACTACGGCGAGACCAAACACGGCAACCTCATCACACTCGGCATCGATCGGGCCGACCGGACTCGACGAGTTCGTGCTTCTGCTCTTGGACGTGGTTTGCGCTCTCGCACAGACATCATCGTCATCGACCTCGGACCCATGCTGTCGTCGACGAGCGCATCACAGCTCATGGATGAGCTCGACCTCATCGTCATGGCGTTCCCGAAGGGACGTCAACCAGCAGCCGGACTCGATCAAGTCGCACGCACCTACAGCGCCGTATCAGACCGAATCCTCCCCGTCGTCGTAGATGTTCCGTCTTCACGTCAATCAACGACATCTTCTCTCACCGGCCCAACCGCAAACCGCACGACGTCGGGCGGGAGCTCCCCTCTATCGCTCGACGCGGCATAGCACGTGAGCGCGACAGACATGGACCGCACGAACGGTCGCGACGCCGACTTCACCGGCGACGTCGGCGTTGTGGTCATCGGCCGCAACGAAGGCGAACGTCTTCGACGCTGTCTGACCGCGCCCGGCATCGAGGGCCTGACCACCGTCTATGTGGATTCCGGATCGACCGACGGAAGCGTCGAGCTCGCAACATCGCTCGGTGTTCACGCAATCGCACTCGATACGAGCAGACCCTTTACCGCGGCTCGGGGCCGCAATGCTGGTATTACCTACCTGGCCGAGAACTATCCGGACCTCTCCTTTGTTCAACTGCTCGATGGCGATACCGAAATAGATCGCCACTTCATTGCCGCCGCGGTCCTCGAGGTACACAGCGACGAAATCATCGGGGCAGTGTCGGGCAGGCTCCGCGAGAAATTCGCGGCCGGTTCAAAATACAATCGTCTTTGCGACATGGAATGGAACCACCAACCCGGCGAATCCGAAACGTTCAGTGGAAACGTGCTCTTGAGAGTCGCGACCTGGCGAGATGCTGGCGGCTATGACGAGACACTGATTGCTGGCGAAGACCCCGAGCTCAGCCTTCGGGTTCGACGCAAAGGATGGAGGATCCGCACCATCGACGCCGAAATGGGACTCCATGACGCGGACATGCACACGTTTGCCCAATGGTGGACTCGCACCACTCGAACAGGTCACGCCTTTGCCGAAGGTGCAGACATGCATCGAGCTGCCGGGCATTACCGCAAAGAAGTTCGCAGCATCAGTGTTTGGGCTGGAGTGATTCCTGCCTTCATCGCCACCTCCGGAATGCTCGGTTTCAAGAATCGCTTCGCCTGGCTCGGACTCGGTGCCGCAGCCATCTACCCATTGCAGTGGTGGCGAGTTCGCGGTCACCGCCTTGCGGTCGACGACAGTGTCGAAGACGCACAGCTCTATGCAACCCATGTGATGATCGGTAAATTTGCCGAATTGCGCGGCGTGCTCCAGTACCGCCTGAACAAGCTCTTGGGCACACGACAGGACCTGGTCGAATACCGCTCCGTCGATCCTGCACCCGAATCGGATAGCTCTGTAGACCCAACCGACCCGCGGGACGCATAGCCAGATGGAGCTTGAACGGCTGCTCGCCGCCATGAAACGCCGCTGGTGGCTCATTGCCGCCCTTGGAGTTCTTGGCGCGCTCGCTGGCCTTGCTGCGGACGCCTCGCGACCAGATAGCTTCACGGCAACAGCAACTGTCGAAGTCGCCCCGAACCGCAACGTATACGGGTCAGAGACGGTGCTCAACCGCATCGTCGTCAACGAACTTGGAACGATCGAAAGCCTCCAAATGCGAGAGGACGTCGTCTCAAGCCTCGGAACGGTCGGCCAAGATATCGACCCGGTGGAAGACCTCAACGCACAACAGGTCACCGACACCGAACTCGTCGCCGTTTCCGTTTCGGCATCGAACCAATCTCTCGCCATCACCGCTGCGAACAGGTGGGCGGAGACGTATGTGGACTTCGTTCGTGAACGTGAACGCGCTGAGTTGGAAAATCAACTCGAAGAAGCAAACAACAACCTCGATCAAGCCCGAACGGATCGTCTCCTACTCGACGCTGAGCTGCGCGAGGCCGTCGTCGTGCGACCAAGCAACACCGTGGCGACCTACAACGAGACAGTCCTTCGTGAACCAGCGCTATGGGACTCCATCGTCAAACTCGATCAAGAGATAGAGCTCTTCTTCGGGCAACGATCGTCAGCGGAACTTCGTCTTGCAAATGTCCTCGATAGCCGAATCGTTTCGACTGCTGCAGGTCCAATCGATCCGCTACAGCAAGGTAACGGGCTCGGACCAATCCAAGGAGCGCTAATCGCTCTTTCGTTGGGTGTGGCCCTCGTCGCGATCGATGCTCAAGGCCGAATGTCGCTCCGCGCCGCTGGTCAGATCACTGGGTCGGTGTGGCCAACGAGCCTCCGACTCGCGCGACACCGTTTCGTCCTTCCATGGCGCAGGCGAAAGATGGCCCGCGATGTATCCGCTGTCGGCGCACAGATTTTGGCCCGGCTGCCAGACACACGTCTCCAGGTCGTGTCGTTTGCGGGTGTCGATAAGGAACGAACTGAAGATCTCAAGGCTGCACTTGCACAAGATCTTCAGGCACGCGGGTACTCCGTGTCGCTCATGGGCGACCAACGCTCAGCAAATCAGTCACGTACCGTCGATGGGATGCTGGACTTACTTCACGCGGAGGAAAGTGTGGTCTTTGCCGACCTCAGCGAACTTCAGTCAAAGCGATTCACCGGGCGGATCATGACCGTGGTCGCCATCGACGAACATCGCGACACCGAAGAACTCGTCGCTCAGCAAATTTCTGACTCGGTGGAGATCAGCGATTCCGTCCTCACTGTCGTGGCGCGGTGACCATGTTGCAACGAATTCGAATCATCGCTGTCTTGCTGACGATCTCGTTGATCGCCGCGGCCTGCTCGGGACCCGAGGAAGCCAGCGGTCCCACCGAGGACGGAGTTGTCGGAACAGAAACCGAGTTGGTCGACGATGACGTCGACCGTTCAGGACCTTTCACGGTGACGGTCTCTCACGAACAATCTCCAAGCGTCGTCGACGTCGACCTCGTCGCACCGACCAACGCCGCCCAGGTGCAAATCGCTTTCGAACCCACGTTTGCGAACAGCCAGTGGCAAACCGTCGAGGACTTTGCCGTGCAAAGTTCCTCGACCGGAGTCCAGGAGTTCTTCGTTCGATATCGCGGTTCCGATGGCGCCGCAGTTGGCGAACTCGACACGCTCGCACTTTCCCTCCTCGCGCCGATCACCCCGCTCACCGGCGAGGTGGCCGACTCGAACAACGTCCGAGTTACTCGCGTCGGGAACAGCGTGCTTCAGGTCGATCTCATCGTTGGCGAGGTCGTCTTCGAGGACGAGGGCCAAGCGTGGCTGCCCGGCCCAGACCTTCCCGTCGACCGTTGGTGGCCCGAGGAAACTGAAGTACTGATCGACGGCGAGTCGGTTCAGGTCGTCGAAATGTCTCGTCAGAGTTGGCCGGTTGGAAACATCGATGGCGACACTTTTGCCCTTCGCCACCGACTGCACGTACGTCTCGGCCAGCCGATCGATGGAGAAACAGCATCGGTCAGCCTCGTCGGTTTTGAGACACCCCCCGAAGGAGGTGTCGGAAACGACTCGTACAGTCCAGCGATCCGCCTAGCCGAGCAGGGCTGGGGTAGCGCCGACGAGAAGCTTGGCTTTGTCACGGTCTGGACCGGATTTGGCGAGCCGATCGCCGACATCGACGGGGCAACCGCTCGCATCATCAACGTCAACACCGGCGAAGTTGCACTCAGTGTTACCGGACGTCGATTCGAACAGCCCCAAGAAGAAGGCGAGTTGTGGCGCGGAGATCTCACCGGCGCACCGACCACCGTCTTTGACTTCTCTGATCTCGAAGCACCCGGCGCCTATCGAGTGTGCATCGACGGAGTTGGATGCTCGCTGACCTTCGGAGTCACCATCGACGGTCCGTGGCAGACCATGACCTCCACCGTCGCACGTGCATTGTTCCATCAGCGCAGCGGCATCGAACTCGAACAGCCGTTCACCGCCTTTGCTCGACCTCGGGGCTACCACCCCGACGATGGCATTGCGGTTGAGGCATCGGAACAGACCCTGGTCGAAGACCCAAATGGGCGCGGCGATGGAGAGCCCTTCCTCGAGCTCGTGAGCGAACGCACCGGCGATCCGGTCATCGATGCATGGGGTGGCCATTTCGATGCTGGAGACTGGGATCGTCGAGTCCAACACCTCTGGGCCGCGCGTCGACTCATCGACCTCGTCGAACTCTTCCCCGACACCACCGGCGCAATCGAATTGAATATCCCTGAGTCGGGCGACGAGATCCCCGACCTGCTGGACGAAGCGCGTTGGACAGTCGACCTCTTCGCTCGTCTCCAAACCGAGGATGGCGCAGTGCGCGGCGGTATCGAGGCCGAGAGCTATTCACTCGACGGCGCGACCTCGTGGACAGAGACGCTCGACGTGTTCGCGTACGCTCCAGACGCATGGTCGAGCGCCATCTATGCCGGTGTCGCAGCCGACATGGCGTTTGTGCTCAACGACTACGATCCCGAGGCAGCTAACGAGTACCTCGCATCAGCTGTGAGAGCAATGGATTGGGCCGAGGGCAACCTCGGCACAGTCCCCGAGGGTGACGAAGACCTCAACGTCCAGCGCTCGATTGCCGCCGTCAGCCTCTACCGGGCTACCGGCGACGACCGGTGGCACGACCTCTTTCTGGCGTTGAGCCCGCTCGCCTCAGGCACCGACCCCACACCGTGCGTGCTCGCAACCTCGTGTGAGAGCAACTGGCGCTATGCCACACTTCCCGCTGAACTCGGACAAGCAGACGTTCGAGATCGAGCAACAGCCAGCATCATCGATATTGCCGATCAATTGTTGTTCGTTGGTGAAACCACGGCGTTCGGTTGGACGCCCGAAGGTCCAAATATCCAACTGATCTGGTCGAATGGTCCGAGCATCCCGCATTCGGTTGGCATCATGCGAGCCTTCCTTCTCACCGGAGAACAGCAGTACCGAGATCAGGCCGTACGCAACGCCAGTTTCGCGCTCGGCGGAAACCCAGCGGGAATCACCTACATCACCGGCGTCGGCGCCGAGAATCCTCGCCAGCCACTACTCGTCGACCAGCGCAACGCAGGTCTTCCAATCTGGCCAGGGACGCCCATCTACGGCGTCTTCACCTCTTGGCAGTTGCCCGACTGGTATCTCAACTTCTTCCTACGTGATGCCGGCGCGACGCCAGACCCTGCAGGTTGGCCCACTTTGCACAACTTCGTCGATCAAGGTGTCTTTGCCGGACACAGCGAGTTCACGGTTCAACAGTCCCATGGCGAGGCCATCTGGACCTTCGGCGTGCTGAACGGAACTGTAGGTTTCACTTCTGATGACGCTTTGGTGGCCGAATAGATGAAGGTGAAGGAATTTCCCGACGGCCCCGTGACCGAGGAGCACTACATCGATTCGATCGATGGCGTGCGTACTTCCGCGGGCCCAATCGCCATGATGGCCTGCGCAGTGTTCATCGTTTTCGGCGTGCTCTTGCACTTCGAAGCCGTCCCTCACCCACCAACGCTGGCCGGCGTCACGGCGCTCATCCCAATCGGGGTGCTCTTTCTCCTTCGGGTCGACGCACTCAAGACCCTGACCATCTCGATCCCTCCGATGCTCCTGATGGTCTGGATCTTCCTCTCATCGTCTTGGACCGAGGATCCCGAGCGCACCGCTTTCCTCATCCGACTGCAGCTACCGCTCCTATTGGGATTCATGATCGTTGGCGCCGTGCTGTCCGACCGCGACGTGATGAAGTGGTTGCTTCGTGCCGGACAGTTTGTGCTGTTCATCAGCGTTGTAGCTACCGTTGCGATCCCATCGACTCGTGAGGGAGCGCTCCTGAACGGCGAGGTGCTCGAAGGCTGGCACGCACTCTTTCCGCACAAGAATGACTTCGGACCGTTCCTCGCCATCTTCATGGGCGTCGTCATCGTGGCCGATCAGAACCGCTGGACTCGCTGGCCCACGCTCTTGCTAAGTTCAATCATGCTTATCGGCAGCCAATCAATCACCGGAATTACCGCAGCGATGGTTGCCTTCGCCGCCCTCGCCTGGTTGCGAGCAAACCGACGCAACGACGACCGCGTGATGTCGATCGCCATCGTGATTACCTCCGCCATTGCGCTCGCCGGTGCGTTTGGTGCGCGAGCTGGCCTGCCGATCTTCTTGGAAGCGACAGGCAAGGACCCAACCTTTAGTGGCCGTACCGACATCTGGTCGGCGGTATGGGGCGCAGTCGTCGATCGGCCGATCCTCGGATACGGACGCGGCGGCCTCTTCTTCAATCCGCCAAACGACATCTCCGTCGACCTGTGGCGCCAGATTGGCTTCCGAGCTCCCCATGCACACAACGGCGCTCTCGACCTCGTCTCCCAGATCGGCGTGGTCGGTCTCTTGATCTTCGCTGCGCTGTTCTTCTCGACATTCCGGTCTGCGCTTCACTCGTACCGACGGGACGAACAGTTCGGCGAGTTCGCGCTGGTCTTCCTTGCGACCCTGGCCGTCGCATCGCTCTCCGAACCGGTCTTCCTCGGCCCGTACACCAGCCTGCTCGCGATGCTGCGTATCGTGTCGATTCGCCTCGATCGAGTCGCAGCCCTCAACGAGCTTTCCGATCGCGCCACACCGACGCCCATTAGCGGCCGCGACATCCCACAAATTGGGAAGGCGGCATGACCGCCACCGAGAACGAGAACGCAGATTCTCAGACCGATCCCGGTAATGGATCCGATCCAGACGCGAAGCGCAAGGATCGTATGTCCTTCGCAAACGATGTCATGTGGTCGCTCGGTTTCGACGGTCTGACCGTCGTTGCCAACATCCTTGCCGTGTTCCTCCTTATCCCGATCCTCGGCGACGAGGGGTATGGCGCCTACCTCGGCCTCTTTGGCATCATTGGCCCGCTCGGCGGTTTGGCCTGGGCGGGCGTTGGGCTCGCAGCCCTGCAAAGAATCGTTCGAGATAATCAAGACCCAGCCGCGGTCACTCGAGCCATGCTCGGTCAAGGTATTGCGCTCGCAACCGCTGGTTCGATCTTGGCGACCATCGTCGCGATGCTGACCGTGCGAACCCTTTCTCTACTCGAGATCGGGTCGGTCGTCTTCGCCGAATTGATGGCATTGACGATCGTCATGATCTCGTCGTTCGTTCTCCAAGGCGTGAAAGGCGTGCCAGCAGCCAGCCGACTCAGAATTGCTGTAGTCGTCATTCGTATCGCAGTGGTCTTCACGCTGTGGGCGACGGGTCAACTCACCATTGCTGCACTCGGCATCTCGACCAGCGTGTTGTTCTCGCTGCTCACGGTGTATGTCCTCACACGATCGCTACCGGCAGCAGGGCTTCCTGTCATACCCGGACGCTTCAGCAAGGACGACCGAAGTATGGCCCTGAGTTTCTCGGTACCGTTGGTTGGATCGAACCTCCAACTCGATGGCGACAAGACGGTACTCAACGCCTATGGGATGAACGACATCGCCGGCGTGTACGGCGCAGCCTTTCGCGTGATCAACATGGCGTTCACGCCAATCCGCGCACTCCAGAGCGCAATGCACAACCGGTTGCTTCCACATGACGCCGACGATCACGGCTTGCACGTTCGCCGCGCGAAGAGCTTCGCGATGTTGAACCTCGTGACCATCATTCCCATCGGCATCGTTGTCTTCTTCGGTGTCGAACTATTGGAGCCTCTCCTCGGCAACGACTTCGCGGAGAGCAAGCGGATGGCCCGCTGGCTGCTGATCTTTATGCCGATCAAGGCGTTGAGCAGCGTGCCACTCGGTGGACTGCTCGGCCTCGGACGCACCACTACCCGAGCGTGGGTCATGGGCATTGCCGCAGCGGTGAGCCTCGGGCTCTACATTGCGCTTATCCCGTTCTTGTCCTGGGTAGGCGCAGTTATTGGCACCGTCATTGGTGAACTCGTCCTGCTGATGCTCGGCACGGAACGGCTTCTCACTTGGCAACGTCGGAGCGACGACGAAGCCCAGCTCGCAGAGGCGAACTCAGCAATCTAAGCAGCGACCTGCTCTTCGTAGGTTTCGTCGTCCCACCACGACGCGATCGATGACGTTGCGAGAATTGCCTCGATGCGTTCTTTGACCTCTGGGTCGAGCCGTTCTCGCCAACCGTTTGCCCGCTCGTCCGTGTCATTGTTGACAGCACCAAATACCGATCTGTTCTTCGCTGTCTCGATCCGATTGCGAACGTCGTCGGTTAGCGCCAAACCAAAGTGGTTGTAGAGCTGCGCGATCGTCGCCTCCGGTTCAGTGACAAGATCCTCATAACGAAGACGGAGGTACTGGGTCAGATTGGCCGCTCGATGCTCGATCAGTTCCATCTGGTAGACGCCGAACCACGTCTCAGCCTCTTCGAGTGTCAGTTCGTCGACCGGACCCATGCGTTCAGCAAAGGCGGCGTCGCCAGCGAGTAGTCGGAGCTGATCGATCTTTTCACGCAGAGCCTCTTGCGGGTCGGCCCTATCTATGTAGCGGCGAAGGAAACTCTCGTGGCGCCCGCCCGGGTGCCGCACCACCTGTACGACAGGAACGTGCGGCCGGTTATCGAGGACCCACGTCGCCCAGTTGTAGCCCTGCACGAGTTTGAACAACGCAACGCTGTCGACGCCATCGAGGCTGCCCACCCAACGAGGCATCTTCCACTCGCCATCAGCCCATGACCAGAGCACTCGTGACGCCAGACGTCGAATACGAGGCCGAGCCGAAAGCTGTGCGATACCGAGTCGTTGCGAAATCGGCAGCACGAAGTCCTTTGGGTGATCGAGGCGGTGGTCCATCTCACCCATATGCGTTGCGGTCTGTTCCGCGACGGCGTCCCACCATTTGGCGAGACGGGCCCCATCTGCGCCGATGCGCCAGTTGTTGGGCAACGGGTCCATGAAGGACGGGACGCACAGGTCGGGTTCGTTGCGACAGAAGGTGCGGGGAGACGCGTCAAGCACGTCCAAAACCCAATTCGTTCCTGAGCGACCTTGCCCGAGAACCAGTCCGTAACTCAACTCCATGGTTTTCCAATCGGCACGATGAGCGCGACTTTCAAGCGCTGGAGACCTAGCGTTTAACAGTGACTTCGACCAAGACACGGGTGGAAAACCGTCGCTCACTACTCACTGGTGATGGCGGTCGCATCCTGCTGTTTGCAATCTTGGCATCGGGCCTCACCGGACCGGGCCAAACGATCGGCGTTTCGGTCTTCATCGACCATTTCATTTCCGACCTCGAAATCACGCGGTCCGAGGTATCTGGCGCCTATCTCGTCGGCACGCTCTCGGCCTCACTGTTCCTCCCGTCTGTTGGACGCTTCATCGATCGGCACGGTGTTCGCAAATCACAGGTAGTGATCGGCCTTGCGTTCGCCCTGGTTTTGGTGAACATGTCGTTCGTGACCGGCGTGATCACCCTCGCTGTCGGCTTTATCGGGATTCGCCTCCTCGGTCAAGGTTCGCTGTCGCTAGTCAGCACCGTGACCGTCTCACTCCGCTTCGAGAAGGATCGAGGCACAGCCCTTGGAGTCTTCTCCACCTTCTCGGCAGCGTTACTCGCGCTTGCCCCAATCCTCCTCGGCTTTGCGATCTCGACCTGGGGCTGGAGAAGCGCATGGCTTGCCGCGGCGGTAGCCATTCTCGTCACCGTGATTCCGTTGGCGTGGTTTGGGCTGGCTTCGATGCCTCGAGGCACGGTGGCAAAGCCATCGAAAGCCCCTCCTATTACTAGCCGACAAGATGCGTCAATAAACCCAACCGAGAACGCCGTCACGCGTGCCGACGCCGTCCGGACAAGAGGGTTCTGGATCTTGGTGGCGATCAGCGGTTCGACCAGCATGCTCGCAACCGGACTCAACTTTCACCAGATCGACCTGCTGACCACCGCCGGACTGAGCACGACCGCCGCAGCAGCGCTCTTCTTGCCGCAGGTCATTGGTTCGAGCATTGCCGGGTTCGGCTTTGGCGTGCTCGTCGACCGGGTTGATGGACCGTGGCTGCCCGCAGCGGCCGCCGCGCTACTGGTCAGCGCCCACCTGCTCGCGGCGATCGTTGCGCCGGGGTTGGTCGTCTTCATCTATGCGATCATGCTCGGAGCGGCCGGTGGCGCGAGTCGAACCGTGACCTCGGCGCTGTTACCGAAGTGGTTCGGCACTCAGGAAATCGGGTCGATTCAGGGAACGCTCACGACCACGAACGTCGGCTTGTCTGCGATTGGTCCGGTCACCTTGGCAGTGCTCGAATCCAGTACCGGGTCGTATGCGACCTCGGTGCTGATCTTGGCGTTGATTCCGGTTGGCGCAGGACTGTTTGCCTTCTCGGCGCCGCGTGGGTCAAAGACGGGTGGTTAGCCGAGGCCGACCGAGGTGATGATCCCATCGTCGACCTCGAAGTTGAGCCGCTCCGGCCGGAAGTCTTCGGTGACCGGGAAGAACTCATCGTCGACTCGAACCGTGCGGGCGGTGAGCAGGTTCTCTTCGACGATCGATGTCGCTTCGTCCTGGGTGAGCCCGACGAAATCGTCGACGGTGAGATCGGGGGTTATCTGAGCGGGACCAGGCTGCGGTGCTCGCACGAATTCGAGGGTTTTGCCAGCGGCACTTTCGTTGAGTGCGACGTTGACCTGCAGGGCGAAGTCACCAGCAACACAGCTTCGAGCCAATGCATCTTCGGTGATGCCGACCATGAGTTCGATCTCTACGACCTCTGGCGTCTCGATAATGAGCGCCGCTGAGGCGGCCGTGCAGTTGGGGTCCCCACCTACAAAGCGCACCCAAAGTTCGCTGTCATCATCAGGGTTCAGAAGTAGCTCACCGGGGCTAATGATGCGTGGATCCACGCTCGCGCCGTTCGGGATGACCTGAGCGTCATTGAGATCGATATTGGAGGAAGACACGGGTAACGGATCCTGTTCTGGCTCGGCGTCATCAACTTCGTCGCTGACGACGGTGTCTGGATCATCACTCGATACGACGTCCGGGGCTTCCTCGCCCTCAGGCTCACTATCGGCCAGGGGGAGTTCAGCCGGCACGGTGTCGTCTGCGGCGTCGCCAGAGCCGGTTCCGACCTCTGAGGTCGACCCGCACGCGGCGAGCAGAAGGATAAATACGAGGGGGGTGAGTAGTCGCAACATGATAGGTATACGTCCGCCAAGCCTTTCTGGTTCCCGAACATTCTCTTTATCGGTTTGGGCTGTTCATGAATGAAGCCGAACGAGTTGTCGCCAAACGAGGTGGGGACGGTTTGCCACAGGTCACCCACACGAACTAAACGAGAGATGTGTCGATTGGACTTCTTCTCACAGCACTCGGTCTCGGATTGCGCCATGGCGTCGATTGGGACCACATCGCAGCTATTGCCGACCTTAGTGGCAACGCCGAGAACCGGCGTCGAGGTTTCATTCTGTCCATGGCCTACGCCGTTGGCCATGGTGCCGTGGTCTTCCTGCTCGGTACTGCCGCGATCGCCTTCGGGCTCGCCATCCCCGACGGATTCGACGAACTCATGGGCCGCATCGTCGGCGTCACCCTCATCCTGCTCGGGCTATGGATCATCGCCGAGTTGCTGCGCAAGGGCCAGGACTTCCGCTTGAGGAGCCGTTGGATGCTCGTCATCGACGGTACCTTCGCCGGCTTTCGCAAAGTTCGCAATGGAATAGCTGGCCGCAAGATCAGCGTCGAGCACGACCACGAACACGAACACGTCGATGCGGTTGTAGCTGAGGATCACGGCCTTGAGGAAAGTAACGTCATCGACCTTCGAGACCGCTTCGCTCATGACCACTCCCACGTTCGGGAACCAGCAACTGTTGCGGCAACCGCGGTTGGAGTAGGGACTGAGTCAGAAGTGACTGGCTGGCGCGGCTTGCGCGACCGCATCCACGGTCACTCACACGCGCCGTCTTCGAGCCATTCACATAACCATTCTCACGACCTTGCACTTCCCGACCAAGCGGGCGCCTCGTATGGCAACAAGACAGCGACCGGAATCGGCATGCTTCATGGCGTAGGAATCGAAAGCCCCACGCAGATTGCAATCTTCGTCGCCTCATCGGCGGCTGCCGGAGTTGGCTTTGGGCTTGCACTGCTCGGAACGTGGGTGCTGGGGCTGATCATCGCTAATGCCGTGCTCGCCGTAGCCGCTGGCGCTGGTCTACTGAATGCTGAGCGCAGCTTCCCGATCTACGCCACGATCGCGGTGATCGTCAGCGTGCTCAGTATCGCCCTCGGCCTGCTCTACGTCGTAGGGCTCGACATCCTGCCAGCGCTGTCCTAGCTCGAGGTCTCACGTTCGAGGTCGACCTCGGCGACGTACCGTTCTGTCTTTCTAGAACAATTCTCTTGGAAAAGACCGCGACATTTTGCTCACTTGGGTCGTCCGAACTACCGATGGGTAACTAGTTCGTACCGACTGGCTGGGTCAACCATCGAGGCGGGTGCCACATTGAGCACCTACGGAGAAAAATGCAATTCCTACAAGACGAACCCGCAACAGTTCGCAAGACCTTTGAATTTGGCTGGAGAGCACTGTCTCTGGGCCTTGTTACCGTTATTCTGAGCATTATCGTTTCCCTTGCGATCGTGCAGCTTGTGGAGCTCATCCTCGCCTAAGCAGAGCGTGCAAACCGTCACGTGCGACGTGAGTCGCAAGGCTCAAGGTTGAAGACGAATTGCCGATACTGAAGCCATGAGCAGCGGTGCGGAAAATCAATCTTCAAACACGTCCGTCTTCGCTGATGGAGCTTCTGTCAACCGCCTCTATCAGGCGTTTGATAGGCGAGAAAACTCCGAGCGTGTCACCAACGTCATTAACGCGCAGGTCTGGGTAACTGACCTCAGCGGTCAAATTATTCGCGCAAACGACCCCTGGCTCAAGGCGCGGGGTTTCGAATCGATCAAGGAAGCTGTTGGCAAGACAGCCCATGACGTCTTCGACGCCGTAGTTGCTGGCGCGAGTGTCAACGAAGACATTCATGTCATCGATACGGGTCGAGAATCCGTTTCGGCCTTTACCGACGAATCAGGCCGCTCGTTCCAAAGCGTGCGCATGCCCTTGCTCGAGCAGGGAGACATGATCGGCCTGATCGGTGTTATCACCCCTCAGGAGATCACCGTCGATTCAGGCGTCACTCCCATTGCCCAGGCCGATGTCGACCAGCTCACCGGAGCCAGCAGCCTCGCAGCTTTGCACACATACCTCACTGAAGTACTCGCTGCCGGCGAACCCATGTCGATGCTTCTCCTCGATCTCGATGACTTCCACGTCGTGAACAACTCGATGGGACGAGACGTTGGTGACCAGCTGCTTCAGAAGGCAGCAAAGCGACTCATCAATGTCTTCGGCTCTCGTCTCTTTCGCATTGGTGGAGACGAGTTCGTCATCCTCCTGCCGACGAACGAGCGAGCACAGCTCGACGTGGTCACCGAGCAGATCCTCCAGCGGTGGCGTCAACCACTCGTCGTCGACGGCATCGAAATCTACGGTGGTGTCAGCATCGGGATTGCACCTATTGCTGACCAAGAGAATTCTGAGGAAGTGCTTCAAGACGCCGAGATGGCGATCCGCGAAGCTAAGGATGGTGGCCGAAACCGAGCCGTCGTCTTTAGCCGAGAGCAACGCAAACTCGCCGACGATGAACTGTGGCGCCAAATGCTCGTGCGTCGAGCCGTGGCGAGCAAAGAGTTCAGCCTGCACTGGCAGCCGATCATCGAGATCGAATCTGGCAACATCGCTGGTGTTGAAGCGTTCCTTCGCTGGCAACCAGCTGGCGGCGCTGCCACTCATCCAGCAGCGGAATTCATCCCGTTCCTCGAACACTCCGGGTTGGTCATTCCCGTGGGCCGCCAAGTCCTCGACGACGCGTGCCGTCAACACACCCTTTGGCGTTCCCGAAGTGAGATCGACCGCCCAATTCCGATCTTCATCAACCTCTCTCGCCGACAGTTCAGCAGCGATTCGCTCGTGGACGACGTCCTCACCACGCTGCAACAGCACGCTGTTGACCCGAAGCACCTCACCCTCGAGATCGCCGACTTCACCCCTGGAGATGACCTTCACAAGCTCATCTCTGACATTGACCGCCTGCAAAGAGCCGGTGTTCGGGTGGCAATCGATGAGTTCGGCGCTGGATCGTCGACTCTCGAAGGGCTTGCCAACCTTCCGATTCAGGTAGTGAAGATCGCCCGTTCGATCACCGACCGAATTGCGCAAGGAAAGGACGAACCGTTGCTCGACGCCATCCAGCACATGGCGAGGGCGATTGGCCATGTCCCGATCGTTCAAGGCGTGGAGAACGACATGCAACTCGATTGGCTACGAGCGAAGGGGTGGACGTACGCGCAGGGTTATCACCTTTCGAAGCCTCTCGACCCGGAGGCGATGACCTCTTTGCTCATCGACCACTTCTCCCGACCTGAGGGCCAGCGCTGGGGTAACTAGCCCGCGAACCGAAGTGAAGAGACGGACGAGTATCGGTCCGCGACCATTCGCTGCTCGACACCCCCGTTACCGTTTCCTTATGCGCCTGATCTCCTATATGTCACCGGGGTTTCCGCGCTCACTCTTTATCTCGCTCGCCAACGTAGTGGACGCTGAAGTCCACTTTGACGAGAGTGCTTCAGGTCCGGCGCCCGGTGTAGATCCGTTCCGTGATGGCGAGGCCGATCTGGGCTGGATTTGTTCGACATCTTTTGTCGACCTTTGCACTCGTAGCGCCGATCCCACGATCGAACTGGCCGGCGTCGCATGGGTTCCCGATGATCCGGATGCCAATGGTCGGCCCGTGTACTTCGGCGACCTCGTCACGCTCGCCGACTCCGGCATTGAATCCTTCGACGACCTCGAAGGCCGAACCGTTGGATGCAATGACGAAGTCAGCCTCAGTGGCAACTACGCGCTCAGGTTCGCTCTCAAAGATCGTGGCCTGTCGCCGGACTTCATTGATCGCGTTATGACCGGTGGGCATCATCACTCTCTCGATCACCTCCTCGCTGGTGAGATTGACGTTGCCCTCGTCGACTCGGTGGTTCGCACCGCACGAGCACGAACAGATGAGCGAATAGCGAACCTGCGAATCATCGAACGTCTCGGCCCGTGGCCCGTACAGCCTCTGGTCGCTCGATCGACGATGAGTGCGGGCGAAATTTCCTACGTTCGTCGCCTGCTCCTCGATGCAGCAGATCGTCCCGAAATCCAAGCCGAACTCGAAGCAGCGTGCCTCACCACATTGGTCGAGATCGGCCCCGATCACTACGCCCCGGTCCAAGCAGCAATGGATCGACTCGACTAACCGCTACCCACCAATTTGGGGTCCGACCTCAATTACGCCGGTAGCGAGCGCAGGAACGCCTCGAGTGCGGTGTTGGTTTCTGCGGGCTTTTCTTGCTGGACCCAATGACCGGCACCTTCGATCAGCGTCGTCCCCCGATAGTCGGAGAGGAACGCGTCGGGCTTGGCAAACGCATCGACTCCCGGCACGAAGACACGAACCATGTCGGAAACGCCAGCGATGAAGCAGGTCGGTTGAGCGAGCATTGGGTCGCCGACGCCTTCGATCTCATCGCCATCGAGGTACTGAGCCCGATAGCGGTGGAAGGCTCCGTGCATCGATCCTGACTCGTGGGCTTCGATCGTGGGGGCGAGAGCTTCGTCAGACATCCACTCGGGTGTGGGGTCGGGTTCGACGAGAGTGTCGAGGAAGTTCGAGCCGGGGCCCTTGTCGAGCCACGCTCCCGCCGGCGCGTCGGCCGAGGCACAGAAGTACGTCTTGCGGAGTGCGCTTGCCATGTCGGCTTCAAACTCGGCCTCGGGGGCGCCAACCTCTTGGAAGTAGAGCATGTAGAAGTAGCGGTCGGCATAGATCGAACGCCAGAGGTCGAGTGGGTCTCCCTTGGTCGCGGGGATATACGGGACGCTCATACCTGCGACCGCACGCACTCGGTCGGGGTGCAGCCGTGCGGTGTTCCACACGATCGGCGCCCCCCAATCGTGACCGAACAAGATTGCGGGCGAGGTGGGATTGAGGGCCTCGATCACCGCAGCGGTATCACCTGCGAGCTCGCTGAGCCGGTAGGCGGCGATCGCTTCGGGTCGTGAGCTGCCTCCGTAGCCCCGCACATCCATCGCAGCGACTCGATACCCACGACCGCTGAAGTACTCCATCTGATGGCGCCATGAGTGCCAGATCTCCGGCCAGCCATGAACGCACACGATGAGCGGGGCGTCAGCGTCGCCAACGATGGCGACCCTGAGTTCGATGTCACCGAACTCCGGAGTCGAGCGGGTGATGGTCTCGAAGTTCGGCTGCATGCACCTTTCTAACCGATCTAGCCGAGCGTCACCACGGTGACCGTGTCGTCATCGATCTCAAAGTTCAGCCTGCTGGGGCGGAAGTCCCTGGTAACGGCGAAAAACTCATCGTCGACTCGGACAATGCGATTATCGAGGCCATTCTCGTTTGCGAGTGAGGTGGCCTCGTCTTCGGTGAGGCCGACGAAGTCATCGACGGAAAGGTCGGGGGTGAGGAGCACTGGCTGATCGTCTGCGCCCGGTACGGCGAACAGCGTCTTGCCGGTGGCCGACTCGTTCAGCTGCAGGTCGACGCGAAGCGCGAACTCGCCTGCCATGCAACTGCGTGCCAGGGCATCTTCGGTGATGCCGACAAGGAGCTCGACCTCGACAATGTCGGGGGTTTCGGTGAGGAGGGTGACTGACGCTGCGGTGCAGTTCGGGTCGCCGCCGATGAAGCGGACCCACAGTTCAGTGTCGTCATCGGGGTTCAGGAGCAGTTCGGTCGCCGAGGTGACTTGGGGGTCGACGATCACATCATTGGTGATCACGGTTTCGTCACCCACAGGTACAGCGGGATCACTTGGCTCTTCTACAGGAAGTGATTCGGCGACGTCCGGCTCGGCGGGCTCTTCTGTCGGCGTGCCCTCACCTTCGGCGTCGCCAGATCCGGTGCCGACTTCGGATGTGCCACCGCACGCCGCGAGCGTCAGTGTGATGGCGAATGTAAGGAGGGTAAGCAAGCGTCTCATAATCCTGTTACGAACCTGATCGGCCTTGAGTTCCCTGAATTCAGAAAATTTCGACGAACCAGCTGGGGCTACCGGCGAAGTGGCGCTCGCCGTGATTACTGACTGCGAGGCCATTCGCCGCGAACTTTTGGGCTACCGCCTCGGTGTCGACCATGTGGAAGTGATGGCTGTGCTCGTTCTCTGGTCCATGGCGAGAAGTCCACGCCTCATGATCGGGGTGGGTCGGGTCTTCGAAGTTCTCATCGACGAGCAGCACCCGACCGTCGGGTCGCAGGACGCGAGCCAACTCAGCACATGCTGCGTCCATATCGACCCAGTGATGCATGGTGTTCACCGCCATGATGGCGTGCATCGAAGCATCGGGAAGGCTCGTAGCTTCGGCCGAGCCGTTGACGATGGCGAAGGGATGGCGCGAGAGACGCGACCGTGCCGAGAGTATGCGGCGCATGTATGGAGTCGGTTCGACTGCGAAGACCTGACCTGCCTGCGCCGCGGCGACGGATGCTCCTGCGCCCACACCGGCACCGATGTCAGCGAGGTGGTCGATACTGGTCAACTCGAGTGCGTCGACCACCGCCACATTTACCGCAGACGTCCACATGCGTCGCGCGTTCTTCGCATAACGGAGCATGGCTTCAAAGCCTTGGTCGTGTTCGTTGCCATGCCCGTGCCCGTGCCCGTGGTGGTGTTCGTGTTCATGGTCGTGCTGCTGAGCATCGATGTCGGTCATGGGCTAACCCTAACGACCCCGATACGGTGCTGCTGTGGCGATCTTTCTCAGCTTGCTATCGGCCGCCGCCTTCGGGACCGGAGACTTTTTCGGGGGTCTCTCAGCGAAGAAGACGAGTGCGCTCAATGTGATTGCGTTCGCACATGCCGTTGGGCTGATCGGGATCACGTTCTTGTCGTTTCGGGTGACGGCGACGATTGCCGGGGACGCCATTCTCATCGGCGCGGTCGCCGGCCTCTTCGGCCTCGTTGGCGTGTTCTACCTCTATCGGGGGTTGTCGACGGGGGTCATGGCGGTGGTGGCACCACTGACCGCCATCACCTCTGCACTTGTACCTGCGTTGTGGGGCCTCCTGGGCGGTGAGTCCCTCTCGGTCTTGGCGTGGCTCGGGGTGCTCGTCGCTCTCGTGGCCATCTGGTTCTGTAGCTTGCCCAGCGATGTTGGAGGAGCTCGGTCTACCGTCAGTCCCCAGATCGTTTTTGAGTCGTTGCTCGCAGGAGCCGGGTTTGGCGCGTTCTTCATCCTGTTCGACCTTGCGCCCGACGATGTGGGCACGTGGCCAGTCGTGGGAGCGCGGCTAGTGACCGCCGTGCCGCTCGTTCCGTTCATCCTCCTTCGCCGACCATCAGACCTCCCCGCGATTCGGGCGGCAGCGGGGACGATCATCGCGACCGGAGTGTTCGACACACTTGCGAATGCACTGTTCCTCGTCGCCACGACATTGGGCGATCTCACGATCATCGCCGTGCTGTCGAGTCTGTACCCGGTGTCGACCGTGATCCTCGCCAACCGAGTGCTCAAGGAGAAGATATCGTCGCTTCAGTTCGCCGGACTCGTGCTCGCGTTGGCCGCCACGGTTCTCATCGCAGCGGGCTAGCAATTCACGCTGTGAGTCGGTAGTGGTAGCCGGCTTTGGTGCGACCGGTTTCTTCGAAGAACCCCAAGGCACGGAAGCAGTAGGCAATCTGGCGGGCGACATCCCGATCGAAGTCTCCCGAGGCCGCCATGTCTGCGGTGGTGAAGTCGGGTGGCAGGTCGCTTGGCAGGAGGGAGAGGAGGTCTTCGGCGCTCTCGAAGCGGTGAGTCCCTTTGACTTCGCGGAGAACCCGGTCGGTCGTCCGATAGCCACCTCTCCCCCGGCGCGCCTTCGGGTCGTGCTCCTGGACCTTCGTGACCGAGACCAGAACGATGTCGAGGGTGAGGTTGGGGTGATCGAGCAGGGTCGGGATACTGACGAGCTGATCGAACAAGCCGTAGACCGACGACTTCTTTGGCGACTTGCGAGGCTTCTTCTCGGGGCGTTGGAGGTATGTTTCGACGGCGATCGGATGGACGAGCAGCATCTTGTGGTCTGACAGCAAGTGATCGAGTTTCTTACCCATCGCAGCAAACGAGCCGGTTTGAATTTCGATCAGCAATTCGTCTCGGCTGATGTCGATCACGAAGCGGTCGAGCGGAACCTCGAACCGGTCGCCTGGTTCGGCGTAGCGATCCTTCAGCGCAGAGTGCAGCGAACCCTCGTTGAGGGTGCCGATGTGGGGGGCCTTTGCCATCTAGTCCGCAGTCTTTTGCAACCGTCGCAAGGGTGGCTCGGTCTTGGGGGGAACCTTTCGAGGAGGTAGTTCGGCGAGGGCACGTTCGGTCGCCTCAGCAACGATCGCCACGGCGCGATCGAACGCATCTTCTGTCGCAGCTGATGTCTTCTGCACGCCGGTCACTTTACGGATGTACTGGCGAGCGGCAGCCTCTATCTCTGCGTTCGTCGCAGACGGTTCGAGTCCTCGCAGGGTGGTGATGTTGCGGCACATAGCTGCGACAGTAGCGGTGTGAGCGCCCGAGGTGCCGAAGTAGGGTCGGGAGATGAATCGGACGCGGACGATGTTTCTGGAGAATTGTAGGGTCGTGGCTGCCGCGGTTTCTGACGAACGGGTCGCCGCTGCGTGGAACCAACCGTCAGTGCTCAAGGGCGTGACCGCCTAGTGTCCTCGCACATCAATTTCGATGCTCACCCGATCGGCGACACTGCCTATGGGGCGCAATGCAAGCGGGTGCTCGACGGGCAGGGGGCGCTTGTCCTCGAGGGTTTCTTCCGGGCCGAGTCGATTGAGCAGATCGTGGTCGAATCGTTGCTTCGGGAGCACGAGGTTTTCTACGCGGGTTCGACACACAACGTGTATCTCACTCCCTCTGATCCCGACCTTCCCGGGGATCACCCGTTCAACCAACAGGTAGCGAGTAGCAAGGGGCTGATCGCCGACGACCAGATTCCCAACGGGTCGCCGCTGCGCGACGTGTACGACTCGACGGAGTTTCAGGCGTTCCTCTGCGCTGTTCTGGGCATCGATGCCATCTATCCGTATGACGATTCGTTGTCCTCGATCAACGTGCACTTCGCAGATGAGGGTCGGGAGTTGGGCTGGCACTTCGACAACTCGTCGTTCGCCGTAACGATGCTGTTGCAGAAGCCTGATGGCGGCGGCAGCTTCGAATACGTGTCCGACGTGCGCAACGCCGATGCCGGGGAGATGGGATTCGACGGCGTACAAAGAGTCCTCGACGGCACAGCTGAACCCGAAGTGCTCGAGTTCGAACCCGGAGCGCTCGTGTTGTTTCGCGGCCGCAACTCACTACACCGGGTGACGCCGACCGTAGGTGACACAACCCGTCTACTCACCGTGTTCGCCTACAACGATCAGCCAGGCGTACGACTGTCGGACAGTGCGCTGGAAACCTTCTTCGGCCGGACTGCCTAGGGCAGCGAAAGCACTGCCTAGGGCAGCGAAAGCAC
>CAZBTI010000007.1:46593-49524 GCA_964494395.1 uncultured Acidimicrobiales bacterium
GCCTAGGGCAGCGAAAGCACTGCCTAGGGCAGCGCAACCCTGCTTAGCGACCGAATGGCGCTGAGGAGATGATGTCCAACATGGCGGCCCAAGCATCGGGTTCGGTGCGGAGGCGCCAGTCGTAGATCTCACCGTGCGGGCGACGGTCGACGTCGAAGTAGACGACAGCGCGGATGTTTGGCGATGCCGCTACCCAGTCGTCAATGCCCTGGACCCACTCGGCCCGTTCGCCGGGGCCTCGTTGGCCGGCGCCAAACTCGGCGATGAGGATTGGCTTGTGTGGACGTTGGTTCGCCCACGCTTGGAAGTCGGTGTACGCATCGCGAATGTGAGGAAGCGGAGCATCGAGGTCCCAGCCTGAGTAGCCGTCTGAGCAGATCCAGTCGACGTTGGCATCACCTGGATAGTAGCGGGCACCTTGTTCGTTCCAGTTCCATGCCGTTGGGCACCAAACCCACTCGATGTTGGTTGCGTTCTCTTCGGCGAAGATCTGGCGGACGTAGATCCACGAGTCGATGAACTGTTGTGGGTCGTGGTCGATCCACTCACGCTTGTGCTGAACGTCGGGTTCGTGCCAGAAGCGGAGCATGACGGTGTCGGGGAGCGAGCGAAGTTGGCGTGCGTGTTCGCGAATCCAGTCGTCGTTCGAGCCGTTGAGAATGGTCTCGGCGTCAGTGCCGTTCCACGTGAGGAGCAGATCGCGTCCTGACTCTTGGTGCCACCGGAAGAGGTCGGTGTTGATTGGCTTGTCGAAACTCTTGAACTCATGGGCGATCAATCGCCCAGCGCCAGGCACCGCTTGGAGTTCGCTCCAGTATTGAGCACGATCCTCGGCCCAGAGATCAGCCGAGAAGCCGATCTGTACAGGGCCACCGGGGACGCCGATGGGGGCGGGCAACGCCGCAACGTTTGCGACAGCGACTGGCGTAGTCGTGGGGGTCGCCGTTTGCGCTGGGGCTTGAAAGACCTGCGCGCTGTTCACGAAGGTGCATAGAACGTCGGTGGTGCCACCTACCCAAAGGCGCATGACGTATTGGTCGTTCGTATTGACGGTTTCAGGGATCTGTACGGCCTGTGCAGCTTCGTCAGGGGTATGGAACCAGCGATCATTGAGGCGGAAAACGGTGGTTCGGCCATCGTCGTCCCACCGGATGATGCCGTCGTTTGCTCGGACCTCTACCTGACACCAAGGCCCCGTTGGAGCAACAGGGACAGGTGTGGTGGTCGTTGTTGTTGTTGTCGTAGCAGGTGCCGGACCTATGGGCTGAGCCGGAGTAACCGGGTCCACCGTTGGTGTGGTTTGGGTGAATGGAGAGGTAGTCGTTGCGGGAGCCTGGGGTGTCGGGCTGCCTACGCCAATGGTTGGGTTCGTCCTGGCGGTTGGGTTGACGGTGCCAACCGTGTTCGGGCCACCGGTTGTTGGGGTCACAGCAGCCGGAGCTTGTACTGGTGCTGGTGCCGGCGAGAAGATCGGAGCACCTGGTCCAATGAACAGTGGCGTCGTCGTCGTAGGTGAGAACGGTGCCGCTGGCGAGAACCTGTTGGTCGTGGTCGCGAGCGATGGGGTGACCCGTGGAATTTGCGTGAACGTTCCGGGAGACGTGAACGGTGAGTCGGCGTTCGCGATTAAAGGTGTGTTGGTAGCAGTCGTCGCCTCGATGCGATCGACCTCGACTGGACCTTCCACGTTTGCCACAGAATCTCCGGCTATGACATTGGAGAGCTCGCTGGGTTCGGCTTCCGCACCGGAATCATCCTCAGCACCTGGGACGATGATCGCGACGCCATCTTCGCCACCAACGTTCGAGAGCTCGCCGGGAATGAGCTCCCCGGCTGCGGCGCCAAACTGCGCAGTGTCTTCGAACTGCGCAATGTCTTCGAACTGTGTAGTGCCTTCGAACTGCGCGCTGCCTACGGCGTCATCGCCAACCGGTTGTGCGCTCTCGCCGTCCGCTTCGGGCGGGTTGATGAAGGCTGCAGGATCGATTCCTTCGGTCGCGAGATCCTCGGTGAAAAGGTCGACGCCTCCCCCCGACCCATCAGATCGCAAGAACATTAGGGCAGCGAGACCACCGACCATCACCAAAACAACAGCGAGGCGGAGCAAGCCGGACAATTTGGGCACAGCAGTCACGCTTTTTAATTCGAGAGAATCCCCGAAAATCTAAAGCGATTTGAGCCGATCGGACTCGCTGCTGGCGCCCTATTGATGCCGGAGGCCCACCTCCGAAGCGGCCGAGGCCTACTTCAACGGTATGCCGTCGGTGTCGCCCTCTTTACGAGGACCAAAGATGCGGCGTTCCCAGTCTTGGATTGCCACGTCGTTGATCGATGCTTCTCGGCGACGCATTAGGCCCTGCTCGTCGAACTCCCAATTTTCGTTGCCGTAGCTCCGCCACCACTGGCCATCGAGATCGAGCGACTCGTATTGGAACCGAACAGCAATGCGGTTGCCCTGGAACGCCCACAGATCTTTGCGGAGTGCGTACTCGGTTTCGCGAGCCCACTTCTGCTCAAGAAACTCACGAATCTCGTCGCGACCTTGCAGGAATGTGTCACGGTTTCGCCACTCGCTATCGATCGAATACGCGCCAGCCACCTTGGCAGCATCACGGGTGTTCCACGCAGCTTCGGCACCGAGCACCTTCTTCCAAGCACCAGCTTCGTCGAAAGGCGGAAAGGGTGGACGTTCTTCAGACATAGAGGCTCCTTAGCAAGTTGTCGCAGCCGACTCCCCGACTCTACGCAAGTTGGCTCCTCGCCGCCCACATCCACAGGTTGGCGCCACCGGAGGCGGGAACTACCCTCATGGACGGAAGGTTGCCAGAGCGGACGAATGGGGCGGCCTCGAAAGCCGTTGTAGCCTTCGGGTTACCGAGGGTTCGAATCCCTCACCTTCCGCCACAATTACACGTCGGGACTACCGCCCGA
>CAZBTI010000007.1:49624-52471 GCA_964494395.1 uncultured Acidimicrobiales bacterium
AACCGTAAAACCACACGTCGGGACTACCGCCCGACAACCGTAAAACCGAACACCAGACCCGAGGCCGCCCAAGGGCGGCCTCGACTGCATCCCAAACAAAAGGCGTCGCAGCTCAGCAGTTGCGGGCATCCATGTCGCGAAGGCGATGGGCGAGCTCTTCGGCGATTGCCCGGAGCATTGCGGGGTTCTCGTCGAGCACTGCATCGAGGCGGTTGTACTGAAGCGAAAAAACGGTCATGTCGGTCTTCGCTCGGACTGTTGCGCTGGCCTCGCGGCGGCTCAGGAAGCCGACCTCGCCGATCATCTCGCCGGCGTCGATCGTGGCCACGGCCTCGCCTCCCACAACGACCTCAGCTTCCCCTGATTCGACGATGTAGGCAACAAGGTTGAAATCGCCTTCCTCAATCAGGACCTTTCCAGCACTCACGTTGACTTCATCGGCGGCTCTGGCGAGCGCTTGCACTGCCTTGTCGCTCGCTTTCGCAAAGAAAGGGATCGTTTTGATGCGTTCTTCTTTTGGGTCTCTCACTATCAAGGCCTTTCTTTGCTGCCGCGGATACCAGCCGCACGCTACTCCACGAAGGCGTCGGCTTTCCCTGAAACCGTCCTCATATGAGGCGAGGGTTGGCTTGCTCAGTCTGAAATCCAGTTTCCGTGGAATCCGTGGGGAACGCGTTGGGGTAGTTCGATCGTCGCTACCGGGTCGCCGGTGATATCGGTGGCGTCGAGGATGACAAGGTCGGTCGTGTCCCGGTCAGCGTCATACACGAGCACCATCAGCCAGCCGTCGTCTTCGGCAGTGTTGTTCTCCCGAGGGACGAAGATCGGCTCGCCAGCTTCGCTGTTGTCTCCCCAGCTTCGGACCTCTTGGCTATTCGCAGTCATGTCGTGCTTGACCGTCGTGTAGAACCAGTCGTGCGTTTCGGGGTTACCCCCAGCGGTGTACCCGTAGCGGTACGGCAGCGTGCCGACCGCATCGCTCACCCGAGGGAACTCGTGCACAGCATCGTCGAGCGTCTCGCGGCGAACCTTCTGGGTCGCAGGGTCGATCGTCCAGCGCGCGAGGCGCGGCTTCGAGTCTCGGAACGGGCCGTTGCGATCTAGGTCGAACATCGAGTCGTACTCACAGATGTCGACCACGACAGTTCCGTCGTCAGCGTCGTAGCTGTTCATTGGGTGATAGGCAAAGCACGGATCGATCTCGCACCAGATCACTTCATCTTCGGTCGTCGCTGCGCGAGGAACTAAGCCGATGCGGGCGTTGTAATCGGGGAACCAGCGAAGGGGAAACGGCGAACCAGCCATGGCGATCTCGAAGTCGACCGCAACGGGAAGGTCGAACACCGCTCCGTACTTCTGCGTGAGCGCCATGTCGTGGATCATGGGCATGGTCGGTGTACTGACCGGAATGCTCTTGGTCACGACCCCGTCGGCACCGACCACGACGTAGTGCACTTTGTCGACCGAGTCTGGCCAGTGGTAGCAGACCGCATGGAGCTCGCCGCTGAGCGGGTCGAGCTTGGGGTGAGCTGTGAACCCCGAGGGCAAGCCGCCGAGGTCGGTCGGGCCAAGCGGGTTGAGTTCGTCGTCGAGCATCACCGGCTTCGGGCCAGCTTCGACAATGGCCAACGTTTGGCCGGCGTGGCCGATCACGCTCGTGTTCGGGCCGAACCCCTCGTCGCCGCCGGTGTAGCGGTTGCGATACCACTGCGCCTTACCGTCGCCGATACGCACTCCGTGGACCATGCCCTCACCCATGAACCAGTGATGTGTTTCCATGTCGCCTGGCGTGCTGCGTGGGTTCGGACCGTTACGAAGAAACCGACCGCTCAGCTCATCGGGAATCGTCCCGGTGACGGTCAAGTCGAGCGCGACAACCTCTTCGCTCACCGGGGCGAAGTTGCCATCGAGATACGGCGATGCGTCGTAGGTGGTCATGGTCAAAGTGTTGCACAACTCGATAGCTACCCGCCCTCGTAGATTGGGCTCGTGAAAATTCCTTTCGATGCGATTCTGTTCGACAACGATGGTGTGCTCGTCGATTCACATGTGCTCGTCGACGTGGCGTGGCGACAACTCGCAGCCGAGTTTGCCCTCGACTACGGCGTGCTGGAGAAGCAATTGATCGGTGTTCCTGCCGCCGACACGCTTGCGAAGCACCTCGAAGGCGACACGCTCGAGCGTGCGCTCCCGCGGCTTGAAGATCTCGAGGTCGAAGTTGCTGGCGATACACCACCGATGGCCGGCGCAATCGAACTCACCAACGCCCTTCCGCCAACAGCGTGGGCCGTCGTTACGTCGGCGACACGACGCTTGGCCGATGCCCGTTGGGCTGGCGCGGGGATCACCCCTCCCCCGGCCACCATCACCGCCGACGACATCACCAACGGCAAGCCGCACCCTGAGCCCTTCCTCAACGCAGCCCGCCTGCTCGGCGTCGACCCAACCCGGTGCATCGTGTTCGAGGACTCGCCATCGGGTGGCATTGCTGGGCGAGATGCAGGAGCCACCGTCGTCGCCGTTGGTAATCAAGAGTGGACGATCGAGCCGGCAGCTCGCGTCGCAGACCTGACCTCGATTTCGGTCAGCACAACCGACAACGGCTCGCTCGCGCTTATCCTCGACTAAGAATCTGACGCTTCGTCGATGAATACCGCTGGCTCTCGGCGTTGACGATCGACGGTCAATTGCAGCACGTCGGGTCGGCTGTAGTGGCCGGCGGGATCGAAGTTCTGGCGGGCCTGTCGGACCAAGTCGAGATCGAGGTCGGCGTAGATGATCGTCTCGTCGTGCTTGTCAGCCTGAGCCAGCACGGTGCCGTCGGGGGCCACGATGATCGAACCGCCG
>CAZBTI010000008.1:0-52279 GCA_964494395.1 uncultured Acidimicrobiales bacterium
CGCTCGGGACCAGTTCATTCGACTCTCCTACGCAGCAGCGGCAATGCCGCTGTCTTGATCGTTTCGTGTTGGCCGACCCGATGAACCACCCGGAGGAACCATCTCGCCAGCCACAGATCCATGTTCTCGACGGATCGCGAAGTACAGATCCTCGAGCGAAGGTTCGATTGGAACAACGCTGGTGATCGAGACCTTTCGTTCGGCCAATTTCGCTACGAGGGTCGGCACGATGTCAAAATCTCGAATATCGAGCACTGCCGTATCGCCCGATCTCGTGAACGCACACACGCCAGGCTGCGTCTCCAAGAAGTCCAGTGCCTGAGGAATCGTCGCCGATATGGATACCTTCTTGTCCGGCCAATAGGTCTTCGCGAGATCTGCTGGCCGGCCGGCCTCAAGGCTCGTGCCGGTTTGCATGACAACAATCTCATCGGCCAAGCCCTCGGCTTCGAGCAGGAGGTGCGTGCACATCAGCACGGACTGTCCGTCGTTGGCCATCTGCCCAATAAGATCGAGAACAGCGAGGGCCGACTCTGGGTCGAGCCCAGAAGTTGGTTCGTCGAGCAAGAGGAGGTCAGGTTCATGCAGAACAGCTCGAGCGAGTGCAAGCCTCGTCTTCATGCCCGTCGAGTAGCCGCCCACGAGTTGGTCGAGTGCACCCTCGATCGCAAAAAGCGATGCTGCTTCCTCCATTCGCGAGTTGGTCTCCTTCCCTTTCGGGAGGTTGTACAACTCTGCGGCATAGAGCAGATTGTCGCGTCCGGATAGCCGTTCATAGAGAGAAGGCTTTGCCGAGACGACACCGCAACGCTGGCGGACATCATTGCCGTCGGGGCCCGCAGGGTTCATCCCGAAAGTCCTCGCCGTTCCAGTATCAGGAGCGAGAGCGCCGGTGATCATGCGAATTGCGGTGGTCTTACCCGCACCATTCGGTCCAAGAAGAACCGTTACTTGGCCCTCAGCAACGGAAAGGTTCAGATTCTCTAGGGCCGTGACGTCTCCAAAGGATCGGGTGACGTTATCGATGTCGACGATCAGCGGTGACTCCATCTAAAGCCATCGGCAAGATTCCCGTTGAACCAACGGTCGAAACTAGGCACATCGGCCCAACAGGGTTAGTAGCCGAGACGCTCGAGAAGACTGACTTCGGTCTGCCAGTTCTTCGCTACCTTGACCTGTAGATCGAGGTATGTGCCCTCTCGAAGCTGCTCGCGAGCACCGATTCCGACCTTCTTGATGACCGCACCCTTCTTTCCGATAACAATGCCCTTCTGGGAGTCGCGCTCGACAAGAATCTCGCAGCGAACATGCGGCCACTCCATCTCGGTGACACGAGTGGCGATGGAATGTGGGATCTCGTCGCGCAGCACTTTTAGCAACTGCTCGCGAACGAGTTCGGCGACCCAAAAGGCATCAGCGGCATCACTCACCATGTCCTCGGGATAGTACGGAGGCCCAGGAGGCATTCGAGATGAGAGGTGTTGAACCAACGCTTCGACGCCGTCGCCAGTGACTGCAGAAACCGGGTAGTACGAATCGAGGTCAAAGCCGCCCGCAGTTCCGAGCTGGCTAAGGATCTCTTCTGGGCTTGCCTTGTCCGTCTTGTTCACAACCAAGATCGAATCCTTTGGGCACCGTTCGATGACCCACTTGTCGCCGGGTCCGATCGGCATTGTTGCGTCGACCAGAACGCAGACAGCATCGACGTCGCCAATAGTCGACTCGGCCGACTCGTTCAGGCGCTTGCCGAGCGGGCCACGAGGCTTGTGAATCCCTGGCGTATCCATGAAGACGAGTTGCAGGTTCTCTCGGTGAAGAACACCGCGTACCTGGCTTCGCGTCGTCTGAGGCTTGTCGGAAACAATCGACACCTTCTCCCCCAGGATCTTGTTGAGCAAGGTCGACTTCCCAACATTTGGACGGCCGACCAGCGTGACGAAACCAGACCGGAAGACCGGTTCATCGTTCGTTGCCTCAGTACTCAAGATGCATGCTCCGATTCTTGGACGTTTGGCGAGCCGGGAAGCGTGGGGAGCTTCACGGCAACGACATGAGTGATCCGGCGACCCTCAACAGTTTCGACCGTAAGTTCGAAGCCGGAGTTCTTCACCGACTCACCCACGGTTGCGACATGGCCGAGACCGTTGAAGATCAGACCGCCGACGGTGTCCCACTCGTCGTCGGGCAACTCCGCGCCAACCATCTCGTTGAATTCATCGATGGTCATTCGACCGTGCACCCGCCACTGATCGCCAGCGAGCTTTTCCACGAGCGGTTCTTCGACCGCGTCGAACTCATCGACAATCTCACCGATGAACTCCTCGATGAGGTCCTCCATGGTGACGATCCCGGCCATCGATCCATATTCATCGATCACCACGACCAGCGTTGTTGGCAGGCCTTTCAGCTCTCGGAGCAGCTCGGCGGCGCGCTTGGTCTCGGGCACAAACATTGGTTCGCGCTGGGCGATCGAAACGAAATGGTCGCCACGACCCCGTTGCAAGCGTGCGAAGAGATCTTTGATGTGCACCACACCAACGACGTCATCGACATCGTCTCCGTAGATCGGCATGCGAGAGTGCCCGCGCTCCACCATCTTCGTGATCGCGTCAGAGATCGTCATCTCGGTGGAGGCCGAAAGCACGTCGGGACGAGGCACCATGATTTCTCGAACGATGGTGTCGCCGAACTCGAGAATTTCCTGGATGATCCGACCCTCGTCCTTCTCGAGCACCTGCTCAGCTACTGCAGCATCGGTGATCGCCACGATCTGCTCTTCTGAAGAGACCTCGGTGAGACTGCCAGACGTGTTGCGAAGAATTACCCTGCTGACGCCGCCCAAACCGGTGAGAACCCAGCGGAGGGGGGCAAAGGCCATCAGACCTCGGCTCAGCGTGGCGGCTCGAGGCGCTGCGCGGTCGATGTTGCGCTGCGCCCAAGCCTTTGGGACCGACTCGGTGACGATCAGCATCATGCCCAAGAGCACGAGAAGTGCAACCGGGATCCAGCCGATCCCAAAACGGTCGGAGACAACGACCGCAACAATCGCACCCAACGCCAGCTGGGATGCGAGCGAGAACGCCAGAATGGGTGAGAGCAGACGCCGGCGATCCGAAAGCCCCTCCACCAATTGTGCTGCGCCCGGGACATCATCTTCCTCGAGCGCTTCAGCGCGAGAACGACTGATTCCATTCAAGGCGCTCTCGGCGATTGCCAGGCCGATGAGAACCAGGATCAGCACGAGGCCAATCAGGATAGAAACCACATCGCTCATGAGTGATGCCCATCGGTCGTCAGCACCGAACTGGTAGGAGGCGGGACAGCAAACTGTGTCGACTCAGATTCATGTGTTCGCCACGCCGAGAGGTGTCGCGTCTCGGCAGCCTTCATCTCGGCTGCTTCATCGGGCTCCATGTGGTCCATCCCCAAAATGTGCAGCACACCGTGGACGACCATGAGTGCCATCTCGTCGTCGGGTTCGCCAGGCGCCTGCTTCACCACGATGTCAGGGCAGATCAGAACATCGCCCAACAACCGAGGTTGGCCTGCAAAGTTCGAGTCCGGCGTGTCATCGAGGGGAAATGACAGTACGTCGGTCGGCCCGTCTTTACCCATGTGCTCTCCGTTGAGCGAAGTCATTTCTTCGGTGTCGATGAACGTAAGGTTGAGTTCGCAATCGGGCCCCAGACCTTCAGCAACGAGGACTGAGCAAGCAAGATCGGCCCACCGTTCAAGGGAAATGGCTCGCTCTGACTGTTCGTCGAGAGCGAACACCTGGGGTGCCGAGGGAGTGGTCACCAACCCACCTCGATCACGGTTTTGAGTCCCGAGAATCACCAGGCTTCGAGCTGCCCGGTCGACCGCGCAACTTGTCCATGCTGTCGCCGTCTTGCTCGTAGGCATCAACGATTGCTTGAACAATGGAATGTCGCACGACATCTTTACTACCAAGCCGGACGAAGGCGAGGCCATCGATTCCGCCAAGAATTCGCTCGAGGCCACCGAGCCCTGTTCGCCCGCCCTGAACGTCGACCTGGGAAATATCGCCCGTGACCACCGCCCTCGACCCAAAGCCGATTCGGGTCAGGAACATCTTCATCTGCTCGGGAGTGGTGTTCTGTGCTTCGTCGAGGATGATGAAACTACTGTTGAGGGTTCGGCCACGCATGAACGCGAGCGGAGCAACCTCGACCGTGCCCTTCTCCATGAGCCGGGTCACGCCTTCGCTATCGGTCATGTCGTACAGCGCGTCGTAAAGCGGGCGCAGATACGGGTCGACCTTCTGCATCAAGTCACCTGGCAGGAACCCAAGGCGCTCCCCCGCCTCTACGGCTGGCCGGGTGAGGATGATCCGCTCAACTTGACCGGCCTGCAACGCCTGCAGTGCCATTGCGACAGCGAGCCAACTCTTTCCGGTACCCGCCGGGCCGATACCGAAGGTAATGACGTTGTTCGCTATTGCTTCGAGATAGCGCTGCTGACCAGCGGACTTCGGCCGGATCGTCCGGCCGCTCGCCGTCCGAAAGACATTCGAATTGAAGACCTCGCTCGGTCGTTCGTTCGCCTCCACGAGGTCGACCGTCCGTTCAACGATGCGCTTGTCGAGGCGCTGGCCAGTCTCGAGCATGATCACAAGCTCTTCGACGACCTTGCCAGCTTCGGCGGCTCGGGCTCCATCGATCGATACCTGATTTCCTCGAACGTGAAGCGAAGTTGCAGGAAAGCGGTCTTCAATCACCCGTAGGTATTCGTCGCGCTCTCCGAGTAGGCCCGCCATGAGGTGGTTTCCGGCGACATGGATAGTGACGGATTGATCTGTCAAAAGGTGCTCGAATACAAGGTGATCGGACACGGTTTCCTCGATGCGGAAACGGTGCGGTTCTTAGGTGTGAGCGTATCACTGCCACCAGAAACCCCCATTTCGGAGCAGTTTCTGCCCGTCGGGTCTACGTGGTTTAGGTCTATCGGCCCGTTGCCTTTCCGGCGTCTAGGCCAAGTCTCTTCAACGTGGGCGCCGCGGCCTATTTCGACCCCTGTTCTGGCAATCCATTATCGAAGTGGAAGCCAACCGAACGGACCCCAGTGCCCGCAACCCCATCATCTTTCGATCGCGAACTTCAGGCTCTTGCTGACGAAGAGCGCCGTGCCAGTAAAGCACGTGCACGCCTCCAGCGCGCCGATCGGAAAATCATGGACGGCTTGAGCGGATCATTCGTTGGCACCCTGATCGAAATCGCAGAAACTCACGCACCTGTCACAGTGTTGACAAGGACCGAGGCTGCCGTGCGCGGCACCATCGCAACCGTTGGAACCAACGTCGTTGCCATACGCACTGCTGGCTCATCGTCTGAGGTTCTCATTCGCATCGGAGCGATCGAAGGCCTGTTGGAATCGGGAAGCGGACACAACCGCAGCAACAGCACAACCAGCACCGGTCCGACCTTTGCTGAACTACTCGATCGCTACAGCGAGACGAACGAACGAATCGCTGCCACGACGACAAGTGGAAACACCGTTATGGGCACCGTCCAGCGCGTAGGCGAGGACCAAGTTGTCCTCGCACTAGACGGCAGCGGAGACACCCTAACCGTCCCCACCTCAGCAATCGACCAGGTGGTGACCAGCCGATGACCGCAATGCACTCACCTCACACAGTGCAACAACCTCACACAGTGCAACGGCTATTCGGTGGCGACAGCCTCTGGGTACAGATGCTCCAACTCGCCTGGCGTGATCTGACTCTTGGAAACAAACGAGTCGATCTCGCCCTGCTTGAGGCGAATAACTCGACCAAACCGATACGCGGGCAACTGACCTTCGTCGATGAGCCGGTAGAGCGTGCGGGGCGTGAGTCCCAGCGCGGAGGCCGCTTCTTTAGTGGACAACCAATCGCCGTCTGCAGATGTCATAGACAGCAATATAACACTCTTTCAATGCTTTTGACCACATTTCGTCTATCTTCAGGAGGTCGGTCGTGACCGATGTTCAGCAGCCCGTGCTTCGTGTAAAGAAGCGACTTCCCAGTGGCCGCGCCGTGCTCGGCGGTCTCTTGGTCTCGCTCTCGGTCGTTGCCCTCCTCGTTGCATCGAGCGTTGGCGAAGACTCAACGTTCCAAGATGTCGTCGTGGCGAGCCAAGACCTCGCCCCTGGAACCGTCATTGAACCAAGTCATGTCGAACAGGCAAGAATCCGACTGAGCGAAGATGCAAACTTCGTCATTTCAAGCCCCGAAGCCGTCATTGGCTCGGTAGTCCTTGGACCGGTTGGCCAGTCGGAGTTCCTACAGACATCGAACATCGCTGCGAGCGGCCCAGACACGCTCCCCTCTGGACTCGCTGAAGTCTCGATCGAGATCGAAGCCAACCGAGCACCGGCAAACATTGCTTCGGGCGAACTCGTTTCGCTGCTCGCTACCTACGAAGATGGGAACGGCCCACGGACAGCGCTCATTGCTGATCGAGTTGTCGTTCTCTCCTACGACAACGGCAGCGGCGACGACTTCTCCACCGGCGACACCGTCCTACGTCTCGGCGTAAGTAGTGGTGACATCGCCAGCTCCATCGTCACCGCAGCCATTACTGGCGACATCTCCGTCCTCGGCGTCACCGGCGCAAACGACGTTCGTATCCCAAGCGAGATCGTCGGATGAAGGACCGTTTCGTAGTCCTCGGAGTCGCCCCGGTACGCCGGGAGTGGTTCGGTCTCGTCAGCAAGTGGGCCAATGAAGCCGCGCTGCCGATCGAATTCATCAAGTGCATCTCCTCCAACGAGGTCATTTCGAGGCTCGAGTCCGGGCGTCCTTTCTCTGCAGTCCTTATCGATGCTTCGGCCAACGGCGTTGACCGAGACCTCATCGACCTCGCCCTCTCGGTGGGAGCGAGCCCGATCATCATCGATCACGGCCTCGTCGACCGCGACTGGGAAGAACTCGGCGCAACAGCCGTCCTTGCTGAGCACTTCGATCGCGGAGACCTCTCCGCAGTGCTCGAAGACTTCGCCGCTCCGATCGGACAGGGCGAACAGGCCCCCATGCCGTCGAAGAGCCAGAAGGTCGAGCATTCGAACCTCGGCAAGGTCGTCACCGTGACTGGCGCCGGAGGCGTTGGCACATCAATCGTGGCTATGGCGTTGGCTCAGGGCCTCGCAGAGAACCACAAGAGACAACCCGTTGCGCTGACCGACATGGCCTTACGGTCCAACCAAGCCATGTTGCACGACACCCGCGATGTGGTTCCTGGACTCCTGGAGTTCGTAGAGAGCCACCGCCTTGGCGTACCAAACGAGGCCGAAGCTCTCGGCTCGATCCACTCCTTTCCCGAGCGCGGATACGACCTGCTCCTTGGCCTGCGCCATGAGCGTGATTGGTCGTCGATACCCGCACGGGCGCTCTCGGCTGCTTGGACCACGCTGATGAACCGCTACCAAACGACCGTTTGCGATGTCACCGGTGACTTCGACGGCATCGACGAAACCGGCTCAGCCGACCTCGAAGACCGCAATCGTCTCTCTCGAATGGCTACACGCCAAGGTGACCTCGTGCTCGTCGTCGGACGCGACGGTGCGTGGGGAATTCACCACCTCATCCGCACCATCCTTTCGCTAACCGATATCGGCATCGAATCCTCTCGCATCATCCCGGTGATCAACCACGCACCACGAAACCCCCGGGCCAAGGCCGAGATCACCTCGGCGGTAAACGAGCTGCTCAGTGCTCGCATGTCGACCGCAGACTCAGTCGCACCGGTGGTCTTCATCCCCTACAAGAAGACGCTGGAAGCGACCCTCAGTACTGGTGAACCCCTTCCGAGTGCAATCACATCGCCACTCGCCTCGTCGGTGCGAGCGCTACTCAACATTGTTGAGCCTCAAGAAGAACTCGTTCTTCCAGAAGACATTGACGAGCTGGAACCCGTAGCAGTGACTCCAGGGTCGCTCGGAAGCTGGAGTGACATCGATGACTGATATGGCCGAACGCATCACGACCGACGAGTCTCCACTGATCGAACTTGAGCAGATGACCCTCGAAGTCGCAAACGATCGCAACATCTCGCCCAACTCCGAGACGGGTAAAGAGCAGCTCCGCTCGATCACCGCAGAGCTCGTCGAGCAATGGCGTGCCGATTTCCGGCGCGGGATTCGCAACGTCGATCTGACCGAACCAGAGGTCATCATCGAGCGAGCGATCCGGAACCTCACCGGCTATGGCCCACTCGAATCACTGATCGACGACGACGATGTTTGGGAGATTATGCTGAACGCTCCCGATCAAATTTTCGTCAAGCGCCACATCGGCCCGAGCGGATATCACAACGAGTCGTTCCACGATGACGATCACGTGCTCCGGACGATGACCCGCATCGTCGATCGTTCGAGCGGCGCCCACCGCGCACTCGACCCAACCGCTGGCCTCCAAGACGCTCAACTCGACGATGGAGCTCGCCTCCACATCGTCCACGGAGATATTGCTCGCGGTGGCCACATGATGGTCAACATTCGTAAGTTCACCGGCATGGCCTTCCGCTCGCTCGACGAGTTGGTCTCCTCCGACACCATCACCACCGAGGCCGCTGCACTGCTCCGAGCATGTGTTGGCGCCAACCTCTCGATGGTGTTCGCCGGTGTTCCCGGCGCTGGCAAGACAACGCTGCTCTCCTGCTGCGCTGCTGAACTCGACCCTACGCTTCGTGTCGTCGTTGCTGAGGAAGTCTTCGAGGCCGACGTACCGCTCCCCAACGTTGCGAGCATGCAAACCCGTGGCGGGCGCCCCGATCGTCCAGGTGTCGACCTTCGGACCCTCGTCGGCGGCTTCCTCCGTATGGCTCCAGACGTCGCCATCGTGGGCGAGGTTCGTGACCGTGAAGCCCTCCCACTCATGATGACCCTCTCGTCGGGCGTCACCGGCTTTACGACCATCCACGCCGGATCTGCCCGCCAAGCACTGACTCGCCTCCGTTTCGTCTGCCAGCTCGCAGAGACCTCGAGCGATATCCCCATGTCGGCGCTCAACGACCTCGTTAGCCAAGCAATCGACGTGGTCGTCCACACCGTTCGCACTCCTGAGGGCCCTCGAGTCAATCAGATCGCCTTCGTCGAAGACCTCAGCTCAGCGGCTGACGGCACGGCCTTCACCATGACCGAAGTCTTCAAGCGCAACCCACACACGGGAACCCTCGACTGGACTGGCCACATGCCAGTCCGAGCAGCCGAAGAAATGGCAAACGCCGGAATCGATATCCGGTCGGTGCTCCCCAACGAGGCCAAGACCGCTCCAAACAAATCGAGCAAAAAGACAAAGACCTCCCGTACGTCGGCTCCGAAGCCGGAGAGCAACCCATGATCCCGCTGCTGATCGCCTTTATTGGCGCCTATGGCGTGCACTTGGTGTACACCGCATACGCCTTTGATTGGAAGGGCCACCAACCCGGCCCGCAGATCGAACGCAAACAGCGAGCGTCGAGCCAAGAGACGATCTCCCAACTCGGCCTCGGAGATCTCAACCCCGGCGCCCTCGTAAGTTCGATGCTCGTCGTGGCTTTCCTCGGCTTTGCCGTCGGCACCCTTCTGTTCGGAGGCATCCTTCCTGCGCTCATGGTTGGGCTCTTCGCTGCAGTATCTCCAGTAGGTGTCGCACGACTCCGCCACGAGCGCCTGATCGAAGCTGCCCATCACGCATGGCCCGGCATCATCGAAGAAATCCGTCTGCTGACCGGCACGCTCGGAAGATCGATCCCGCAAGCAACGTTTGAAGTCGGGCTTCGCACCCACGATGGGCTGCGTCCAGCATTCGAAGAGGCACACCGCGAATGGCTCATCTCCACCGATTTCGCTCGCTCTCTCGAGGTACTCAAGCAGCACCTCGGCCACAACACCGCCGACATCGTTGCTGAAACTCTTCTCACCGCCCACGAACTCGGAGGCGGCGAGGTGGGCAACCGTCTCGGAGCCCTCGCAACCGACCGCATGACCGATCAGCGCCACCGCCGAGACGCGGTTGCCCGACAGTCCGGCGTTCGTTTCGCTCGATGGTTCACCCTCATCGTGCCGTTCGGCATGGCACTGACCGGCCTCAGCATCGGTGACGGCAGGGCCGCCTACGGCACGCCACTCGGCCAAGCCCTCGTCATGGTTGCTCTGACGCTCATCCTCCTGTGTTGGTTCTGGGCTGGCCGCATCATGGCGCTACCAAAGGAAGAGCGGGTGTTCGCATGATCCGCCTCATCGCCGCAGCCGCCATTCTTCTGTTCGTCGGCACGACCCTCATCCTCAGTGAACTGCGCCCCTTCCGCCATCAAACGTTGGCTGCTCGGGTCTCGCCATACCTCCCTGGCGGACGTGCCAGCGGCGCTCGCGGCCTTCTTTCGCTCGAGAGCTTCGGCCAACTGCTCGGCCCGCTCTCCGAGGTCATTGGTTCATCAGCGGCAAAGATCTTTGGGGTTAACGAAGAACTGCCCCGTCGTCTTCGTCGAGTGCACTCGTCGATGGACGAGACCGAGTTCCGCCTTCGCCAAGTTGGTTGGGCTGCCGCCTCTGCTGCGCTCGTCATCTTGTTCGGCGTCGTGCTCTCGCTTCCGGTTGGACCGGTCGCCATGTTCTCGGTCATCGCTCCGCTGCTCGCGTTCCTGATTCTCGAACAGCAACTCGCGGGCGAATCCGATCGGTGGAAGGCCCGCATCTTCCAGGAGCTCCCGATGATCTCCGAACAGATCGCCATGCTCCTCGGTTCGGGCTACTCGCTCGGCGCAGCATTGCAGCGGATCAGCGAACGGGGCAGCGGCGCCGTTGCCCAAGACCTCGGCGTGGTGATGTCTCGTGTCCGGCAGGGCACCAGCGAGCACGCCGCTCTCCAAGAATGGGCTGACACGGTCGACATCGAAGCGGTCTCTCGCCTCGTCAGCATCTTGGCGCTCAACAAGGAAGCCGGCGACCTCGGCTCGATGGTCGCCGCAGAAGCTCGCAATGTCCGAACCGAATCCCACCGTGAACTCCTCGAAGCCATCGAGAAGAAGAACCAACAGGTATGGATTCCCGTCACCCTCGCAGCCCTAATCCCCGGCGTGATTCTGATGATGATTCCCTTCGTCAGCGCACTCTCGGCCTTCGGCTAGCGAACTCTCCAACGAGAGCCCAAATCTCAACCAAGAGAAAGAAAGAAAATGATGAACAGCACCACTTATGTAGCCCGCACCTTGGGCCAGTACTTGGGCCTCGCCCAGCACGCCATCGTTACCGGAGTCAAGGATCGTCTTACCGACGACCGTGGCGAAGGAGTCATCTCGATGGCGATCGCCATCCTCGTGATCGCTGCTCTCGGCGTTGCGATGTTCGCCGTGTTCGAAGGCGTCGGCGAAGCTGCTGGCGACAAGGCAACCGATTCGATCAACAGCATCGGTAGCTGATCCATCGTGAGGAAGCTGACGAGAAGAGCTAACCCCGAGCGGGGGTCTGGAGTGTTCTCCATGGCCATGGGGCTGCTCTTCTTTTTCGGCTTTCTCGTCTTTGCGATCAACGTCATGTACAACCTCTACGCCACGTCGGTGATCTCGGGCCTCGCGCTCGACGCTGCCCACGATGTCGCAGAGCGAAACGGCTCCGAGGCCCAAGCGCGAGCAGAGTTCCGAGAACAGGTCGGCAACGATGTCGACTTCGATATCGAGATTCTCGGCGACACCGTGCGGGTCGATGTGCGGTGGGAGACCCGAGCGATCCTCCCCCAGATCAGCGAGGCTCGCGCTTTTGGTGTCTTGGATCGAAGTTTCGAAGTACGACGAGAACAGCAGCAATGATGGCCACACCCGTGGAGCGGTTTCGAGCGATCCTTCGCCAAGTAATCAACGATCGCCGTTACGACGATCGCGGATTCGTTGCGGGCGCAGAGATGCTGATCTTTGGTGTGATCGCGTTCGTGATGGGGTCGCTGCTCATCATCAACGTGTGGAACGTCGTCGATTCGACACTCGCGGTGTCTGCCGCTGCCCGTGAGGGGGCCCGAACCTACGTTGAAGGCAATCCCGATACCGCACGTGCCGAGTCCGAGGCTCGCATTCTCCAGGTGATGGATGACTTCAACCGAAGCGACCGCGTCGGTGTCCCGCAGGTTTCGAACCCTGGTGGCTTCGAGCGTTGCTCGGTCGTGACCGTGACTGCGAGCTACGAGGTTGCACTCGTGACGATCCCGCTCTTTGGCCAATTCGGCACCCTGACCGAGGTCGAAGCGAGCCACAGTGGCCGGATCGATGCGTACCGAAGCGGAAACTTTGGCGGTGAATGCTGACCATGGCGACGCTTCCCAAGCCCATAGGCGGCAAACGATTCCGATGTCCGGAAACATCCGAACGCGGCTCGACCCTGCTGTTGGCCCCAATCGGGTTTCTGATCGTATTGATGCTGGGCGCCGTCACCCTTGAAGTGGGTGCATTGCATCTGCGCCAACGTCAACTGCACGATCTCGCAACGACGATCGCCAACGACGCGGCCACTGTTGGCTTCGATGTCGCAGAGTTCCGCGAAAGCGGGGAGATAACGATCGATCGAGATGAAGCAGGGGGCGTTGTGGAACCGAGCATCGCCATCTCCCCCATCCCCGAGGCCCGCGGCGCTGGACTCAATGTCGTCGCTGGCGCACCCCCAACGGTTGAGGTGAGCCTCGAACTGACCCATGAATTCGTGTTGGGCCAGCTCATCTGGGGAGCGTCGACCGAACTGACCGCAAGCGGTCAGGCAACCCTCCTACGAACGGGCGAACTATGAGCTCTCTCTCTACCGCTACCGCTACTCCCGATACGCCATCGAAACTGCGAAGCGTTGCCGTTCTCGCCGCATTACTTGCGGTGATTGCCGGGCTGCACTTCGTTGCCCGATTCGGTCTGAGCGGACCGGCGCAAATGACGCTCGACTCGATTCGAGAATGGGCCAACGAGCCGGTCGCTGCGATCGCCACAGCGGCCCGATGGACATCGCTGCTACTCACCTACTACCTCGCCGTAGTCGTCGGAGTTACCGTCATTTTCGGCGACCAGCTCGAAGACTCCCGATTCGAACGATTCGCCCCCTCCTCGGTCACTGGACTCGTGGGCATCCTCCTTGGCACCTCCGCGATCGTTGTTCCGATGGCGATGCACGAAACTCCAGTACTAGAACAACAGCAACAACCACAGCCGGCAGCTACGTCGCCTCTCACCTTGAATCAACTCGATGACCCGTTGTCGTTGAGTCGCACACCCGACTCTTCGGATCTCAGCCTCGTGTGGAGCGACACGCGGTCTTCCAACGGTGACGACGCGTGGATCGTAGAAAGTGGCGATTCGCTCTGGACAATCGCCCAAGAAACCCTCGAGGACCACTCCAGCGGCGTCTCCTTCTCCGAGGAAGAGATCGCCGACTACTGGCGGACCCTTATCGCAGCAAACGAAGACCGCCTCGTCGAACCCGGTAACCCAGATTTCATCCTCCCCGGCCAAGAACTGATTCTGCCACCAACCACTTAGCGAGCGGGCAGAATGGGGTCGTGGCGCAAGTCCCGATTCTCGATCTTTCTGGCTGCGACGAACCGCCCTCCGCTGAAGTCGTCGGCGAAGTTGCCGATGCCGCAACGAGGTTCGGGTTCTTCCAAGTCGTCAACCATGGCATTCCCGACTCGCAGATCGAGCAGCTCTGGGCCGCAACTCGGGCATTCTTCGCTGAGCCAATGGAGGTAAAGCGGCAGATCTCTCGGACCAAGGACAACTCGCGGGGCTACTACGACCGGGAGCTCACGAAGAATGCCCGGGACCAGAAGGAAGTCCTCGACATTGCCCACGTGCCGTTCCCCGACCGTGCCGATGACGATCCAGCGAAATCCAAAGTCCGGGGAAACCGCGGAAACTGCGACTCGTTGCAGAACAAGTGCGAGGCGCCGGAAGCGATGATTTATTGCACGACCTGTGGGACGAAGGTCAGACCGAGAGCGTCGATCCGTGGCGCTGCGCCCTCAATACCGGTACCGAGGATCGCTGCGAGTGCCTGCAAATCGTCGCGGCGGATCGTGAGGACCCGACCGTTGAAGTCTTGGCGCTGCACCTGAATCATCGTCAGGTAGCGAGACAGCATGTCGGCCTCGGGGCCGGACAGCTTCTCGAGTTTGGTGAGATCGATCGTGATCGATGCTCCAGAAGCTCGGGTCGGACGATCGCGGAGATCGATCTCGTCGTCCACCTCGACACCGAAGTCAGGCGCCCCTTCGATGGGCAACAGCTGATCGACAGGCACGCTGTAGAACATCGCGAGCTTGCGGAGGCGGGGAACGCTGATCGCTCGTTCGCCTCGCTCGTAGGCACCCAGTACAGATGCTTTGAACTCTTGACTTGAATTGGCCTCTACCTCTTGGAGAGAAAGACGCTTCTGCCGACGAATTGCGCGCAGACGTTCACCCACCTTGCGGCTGTATTGATCCGAGTTGGTTTCGTTGTCGTCCATATTCCCTCACATGCGTGCATGAATCGCACTGCGGCGTCTGTAGACCGCTCACAGTGACGAGTGGGATCACCATAGACAGAATTGATCGGCATGGTCCAAACGAAGAAGAACTATTTATTGAAGCGTTCTTCAACAACCTCTGCAAGCCCCTCCGCCGAGACTGCTAGAGCGTCAGACGAACGCCAGCCGCGACCGCTGCTGTCTCGGCGCGGAGCACGCTTGTTCCAAGAGAAATTGCCATCGATGCAGCATCAACTTCGTCGTCGGACCACCCGCCTTCGGGACCGATCGCGATCGAGCGAACGAGCGGTGTGAGCACCTCTCCACCGAAGTGGGCAATGGCGACATCGGGTCGAGCCAACCACTCGATGGCAGGCACCACGCCGGTCACTGTCGGCAGGCGAACCTGATGGCTCTGCATTGCGGCCTCGCGTACGATTCGCTTCCATCGACTAGTCGCCTTATCGATCTTCGAGTCGTCCCACTTGACGATCGTGCGCTCGCTCCGGAGCACAACGATGTTGAGAACCCCGAGTTCGGTGAGCTTCTGAATGACCCACTCCGGCTTCGAACTCTTGGTGAGCGAAAACGCGACGGTGCTCTGGGAGTCGGGGCTGGGTTCAGCCACCGTCACAATCTCCCCAGCGGGCTTGAGCGAACCATCGGAGGAGAATTCGGCGTGTTGCCAACGACCGACACCGTCGCTGACCGTGAGCGGATCGCCATCGCGCATGCGCAAAGACTTGGCGAGGTGGTCGAGGTCACCCGCTGCAACTTGGAGCACATCGAGCGAGTCGACAAAAACATGCGGCCCCGGGGACCCTGCGAGCGCTTCGCTCACTTGAACGCGGACTTCACCTTGCTGAAGAAGCCATCGTCGGGTGGAGCAACAGACTCTGCACGAAGTTCGGCGAACTGTCGGAGAAGTTCTTCTTGTTCGTCGGTGAGATCCGTTGGTGTAGCGACGGCCAGGTTCACGACGAGGTCGCCTCGCCCGCGGCCGTTGACGAATGGAACGCCCTTTGCCCGTAGGCGGAACTTCTTGCCGCTGTTCGTTCCCGGAGGAACCACGAGTACTTCAGGTTCTTCCAAGGTTGGGATCTCAAGCTCGGCGCCGAGAGCGGCTTGGGCAAAGCCGATTGGCTGATCGAGAACGAGGTCGTTGCCCTGTCGTGTAAAGATTTCATGTGGCTTGACGTCGATGTGAACGTAGAGATCACCTTGGGCACCACCGCGGGGGCCAACAGCGCCGCGGCCGGTGAGTCGGAGCGTCGAACCAGAGTCGACGCCAGCGGGCACGTCGACGGTGTAACTGACTTCATCGATCTGTCGGCCTTGCCCTTCACAGGTGGTGCACGCCTGGTCGATCGTCTCGCCGCGGCCGCTACACGTAGGGCACTGAGCGTTGGTGACCATTTGGCCGAGAATTGATTGACGCACTCGCTGCACTTGGCCAGCACCGTCACATTCAGTGCAGCGCGTTGTTCCAGTGCCGGGTTCGGATCCGGTCGCTTCACACGGGGCACACACGACGGCGGTCTTGACGGTGACCATCTTCTCGCCACCGAACACCGCGTCGGGTAGATCGAGATGCAGAACGGTCTCGAGATCTTCGCCGGCAGGGGGCCCGGACGGACCTCGACCAGCGCCGCCACCAAATGGGCTGCCACCTTGACCGAAGAACGTTTCGAAGATGTCGCCGAGGTTCGCTCCGAATGGACCAGCTCCCGGTCCTGCGCCTTGACCTCCAAGCCCGTCGTCGCCGAAACGGTCGTAGCGCTGGCGTCGCTCGGGGTCGCCGAGCACTTCGTAGGCGTTTGCTACTTCTTTGAACTTGGCTTCGGCTTCGGCATCGTCGGGGTTCTGGTCCGGATGATATTTCCGGGCCATTGAACGGTAGGCCTTCTTGATCTCTGCTTCGGTCGCCTGCTTGGAGACGCCGAGGATGTCGTAGTGTTCGGCCATTTCAGCCCTCGCTCAATCTTTTTCCAAGCGATTGGGAGACCACTGCTACTGCGGCCATCGCGTGGGGGTAATTCATGCGTGTAGGTCCTAGCAGGCCAATCGTTCCAGTCTGATTGCCCTCTGCAGAATACGGCGCGACGACGAGAGAACAATCAGCGAGTGGATCTACACCGGTCTCTTCGCCAATGGCGACGGACATGCCGCGTCCAATGACGTCTCTGAGGAGCGTCACGACGACCAACTGCGTTTCGAGGAGCGAGAGAACTTCGCGCATTGTTTCGGCTGCGGCGAAGTTGGAAACGCTCGAACGACCCCCGACGTAGACATCGCCGGCGGTCTCTTGTGTGGTGAGGACGGCACGTGCGGATTCAACAAAGCGATCCGCCTGTGCATTCCCACTCGGTTGCGGTGCCGCTTCGTTACCGATGCTGCGTCCCACCATCGCTGCGCTGAGATGGCCGTTCGCAATGGCGAGCGTGGCCTCATCTGCCTCGTCGACAGCTTCGATCGTGCACTTCTCGACCGTGCCGTCGGAGAGCACCATGACCGCGAGCACCACCGATGGTGCGAGCTGTACCAACTGCACACTCTTGACGGTCGCGTTGTCCTTATCTGGTGCCACGACCACCGAGGTCACGCCAGTCATCTCCGACAGAAGCTTGGATGTCTTGCCGAGCATGCCTTCGATTTCGCCGTGCGCGTGATCGAAGAAGTCGGCGACCCGTTCGCTCTCGCTGCGGTCGAGGTTCGGTTCAGAGATGCCATCGACGAACGCTCGGTAGGCCTTGTCGGTTGGGACACGTCCGGCGCTCGTGTGTGGCTGAGTGAGATATCCCTGCTGGTCGAGTAGTGCCAGCTCGTTTCGGATTGTCGCCGAGGAGACTTCGAGGCTGATCACGTTCGTTACCGCGGTCGAACCCACGGGTTCCGCGGTTTCGATATACGTCTCTACGACAGCCCTCAAAATGGCCATCTTCCGGTCATCCAACATCGCCTTACAGGTTACAAGGCTGCGCCCACGTCTATGGTCGAGCCATGACAACTACGCCGCTCAACCAACGCATCTCGATCATCACCATCGCGGTCACCGACCTCGACGAGTCGCGGACCTTCTATAACTCGGCCTTTGGCTGGACCCCCGACGAGGCAGATGAGGAAGAAGCGGCCAACATTGCTTTCTATTCGATGAATGGATTCAAGTTCGCGTTGTATCCGCTCGCGAAGTTTGCCGAAGAACACGGCGGCGAGGTCGCTCCGCCCTCGGGATTCACCCTGGCGTACAACGTCAATACAGAAGTTGAGGTCGACGCGCTGTTCGCCCGTTTCGCAGCACACGACGTGACGGTGTTGAAGGCACCGGAGAAGGTCTTCTGGGGCGGGTACTCGGGCTACATTTCCGGCCCGAGTGGCGAACAATGGGAGATCGCCTACAACCCGTACTTGTCGGTCTAGCCCGCAGCTGCGTTCGCCGTTCGCCCCGCTCACTAACGGAGTCCGAAGCTGCGAAGCCGGTTCGGACGGACGCGGCCTACGGCCAGCCGCTGAGCATCGAGAGCCGCCAGGCTCGGATTGCGACCGCGGCGAAAGTCAGTCGTCTAATTTGAGCGCGGAGACGAAGGCTTCTTGGGGGATGTCGACCGAGCCGATCGACTTCATCCGCTTCTTGCCCTCTTTCTGCTTCTTCAGCAGCTTGTTCTTTCGCGTGATGTCACCGCCGTAGAGCTTCGCGGTCACATCCTTGCGGAATGCCTTCACTGTTTGGCGGGCGATAAACCGGCCGCCGATCGCTGCCTGGATTGGCACGTCGAACTGTTGACGTGGGATGAGCTCTTTGAGCTTCTCGGTCATCTTCTTGCCGTACTCGTAGCTGCGATCGTCGTGGACGATCGTGGAGAACGCATCGACGGGGTCTCCGGAGAGCAAGATGTCGACCTTGACCAGCTTCGAGCGTTCCATGCCGTCGGGTTCGTAGTCGAGGCTGGCGTAGCCCTGAGAGCGGCTCTTCATCTGGTCGAAGAAGTCCATCACGACTTCGGCCAGTGGAATTCGGTAGACGAGCTCGACACGCTCGGGCGAGAGGTATTCCATCTTGCCCATCACGCCTCGGCGGCTTTGGAGCAAGTCCATCATGGCGCCGGTGTATTCAGACGGTGTAACCACGCTGACCTTGAGCATCGGCTCTTCAATGAACTCGATCTCGGCCATGTCGGGCAGTTCGGAGGGGTTGTCGATCAGGAGCTCTTGGCCGTCTGACTTGTGCACGTTGTACTTCACCGAGGGTGCAGTGGAGATCAGGCTGAGGCCAAACTCTCGCTCCAGGCGTTCGCGAACGATCTCCATGTGCAAGAGCCCAAGGAAGCCACAGCGGAACCCGAACCCGAGCGCACCCGACGTTTCGGGTTCGAAGGTGTACGAGGAGTCGTTGAGGCGCAGCTTCTCGAGGGCGTCGCGGAGTGCTGGATACTCGTCGCCGTCGATTGGGTACAAACCAGAAAAGACCATCGGCAGCGGCTCTTGGTAGCCAGCGAGAGGTTCGGTTGCAGGGTGACGTGCGGTCGTGACTGTCTCACCGGAACGAGCTTCACCAACGTCTTTGATGCCAGCGATGAGGTAGCCAACTTCGCCAGCTCCGAGTTCGTCGACCGGAGTTGGGTCGGGGCTTCGCACGCCGATCTCTTCGATGTCATGGGTGCCGTTGGCCTGCATGAACAGGGCTTTGCTTCGGCTCTTCAAGGTTCCGTCGACAACGCGAATCGACGAGATAACGCCGCGGTAGGGGTCGAAGAAACTGTCGAAGATGAGCGCTTTGGTATCGCCGTCGGGGTCGCCCGCTGGCGGAGGTGTGCGTTCAATGACGGCATCGAGCAGGTCTTCAACCCCCTCGCCGGTCTTGGCGCTGATTCGCAAGATGTCTTCGGCCGGAATGCCGAGCACGTTCTCGATCTCTTCGGCGTACTTGTCGGGTTCGGCGGCGGGGAGGTCGATCTTGTTGAGGGCCGCCACGATCTCGAGGTCGTTCTCGAGGGCGAGGTAACAGTTGGCGAGCGTCTGCGCTTCGATTCCTTGAGCGGCATCGACGACGAGGATCACACCTTCACACGCTGCGAGAGAACGGGATACTTCGTAACCAAAGTCGACGTGACCAGGTGTGTCGATCAGGTTGATGACGTGGTCTTTCCAGTCGAGGCGCACCGATTGCAACTTGATCGTGATGCCGCGTTCGCGCTCCAGATCCATCGAATCGAGGTATTGCGCCTTCATATCGCGCTGCTCGACCGCACCGGTGAGTTCGAGCATGCGATCGGCAAGGGTGGACTTGCCGTGATCGATGTGGGCGATGATCGACGTATTGCGGATGAGCGACTGATCCATGAAGCACTAAACGGTACTCCAAATACCTGCCACTTCACCCCCGCAGAAGTTGCGACGCCCGCTGATCCGGCTACGATTACCTGCTGGCCCGATTGGCGGGTCTATCAAGAACGAGGTCGAAGCCGCAGTGGCAAACATTAAGAGCCAAATCAAGCGCAACCGCCAGACGGAGAAGCGCAACGCTCGCAACCGTCAGATCCGCGCAGAACTCCGCACCCGCACCCGCTCGGTACTTGCTGCGGCCGAAGCAGGAGACGACGACGTCGACGAGAAGCTTCGTCTTGCGATCAAGCGCATCGACAAGGCCGTCACCAAGGGCACGATGCACAAGAACACCGCCGCTCGCACCAAGAGCCGGCTCACCGCCCAGGTCCGCGGCCTTCAGAACGCGTAGCTTCGGCTACGACAACATTCTGATCCCCGCCGATATCGAGCTCAAGGCGCCCTCCGGGGCGTCTTTTGTCGTTTTCGTCCCGGTTTCTAGTCCTCGACAGGAAGCAAGGCGGCGTGGGTGTGTACGTGGCCGATCTGGTGACCCCAGAAACCCTTCGGGGCCTGCAGTCGCTCGATCAGATACTCGAGTTCGGCGGCATAGGTCAACCGAATTCCGAGCGCATGGGTGACCGCATCGTCGTAGGCAAGCATCGGGAAGCCATGGGTTTCGAGCGTGTCGTATAGGAGGCGCAATTGTTCGGTGGCATCCTCGGACTGCTGCTGTGCCCGCTGTCGGTACTCGGTGAGGTCGACCCCGTCGGTCAGGAACTGCAGAAGGCGGACCGAACGACGCAGCGCCCAGTAGGCCGACCGCCCCTGCCCGCCTTCGGTCAACTCGACATGGAGCGCAGCATCGGTGACAAGACCGAGCGCGGTGATCCAGTTCTGTCCGTCGTGTTGAGAACGGAAGAGGGCCAACATCGGGAAGGTGGTGTGCGTCTCGAGCACTTGGGCGATCCATCCCTCCCACTCTTTGAAGAAGTCATCGAGCTCACGAGGGTCGCCGTCGGGCGAGCGAGAGAGCACGAGGTTGGTGGGTGTCATGCGCGTCTCGCTGCCATCGTCGAGCGTGAGCAACTTCTGTTCGCGCTCGGAGTATGCCGAGTACAGCGCTGGGAGGTAACCAATAACCAGTGCGGTTGTAAGCACTCCGGAGAAGGCCTCGATGAGCGACCCAAACCGAGGCACCGTCTCTACGGGAACCACTTCGCCGAAACCAATCGTGAAGTACACCACGCCCGAGAAATAGATGGCTTCGACCAGACCATCGAGTCCGCTTACACCGCCAGTCCCCCACCAGATCAGTCCGAACCCAACGACTTGCTGGATAACCCACGACACCAACATCGCAATCACCGATACCGGTGCGAAGCGAGCATAGAAGCGCTCGCGCATCCGTTCATTCTTGATGTGCTTGCCAAGGGACGCCGTCATCGACCACGTCACCCGATACAGCACGCGGGTCAGCCACCATTGCGAACTCGACGCCGTCGTGGCCACAAGTGTGTTGATGATGTCGGCCAACACAGACACGACGAGCACGACGCCAATAATGATCACGAGAGCGCTCACACCCGAAACGGTACTGCAACTCCGCTCTAGGTAATAAAAGCAAACAGCTAGTCAGTGACGGCTGGGAGACGGCTTTCAGCCGGGTTGCTCGATTAGCGGACGGTCTACCCGGAACGGTTACCGGAGGTTTGCGAGACGGGCCACGAGCACTTCCATGACCAGTTCTGGCGGCCAACCGACCTCGCCGCGAAGCCCCCGGTCAGCTTCGGCGAGCAATTCGATTGCTCGTTTAGCCCCGTCTGAGCCGAGCCGCTTCGACTGGGTCAGCGCCTTCTTCGCTGGAAAGGTGGAGCCCTTCATACCGAGCAACTGCGCGGCCTGCTTCTCGCCACTCACCGGCGCTCCATCGAGGCGCAGGATAGCGAGGTAGTGCTTTTGCAAGCTCGCCATAATCTGCAGTGGATGGCGGCTACCTGCACTCATCATGCGAGACAGCTTGTCGAGCGCGACGTCGATCTTGCCCGAGTCGATCGCGTCGGTGAGTTCCCATGGAGGCACACCGCCGGTGTCCCCCAAGAACGGTTCGATCTCCCCGACACCGATCGTGCGATCGGTTCCGTAGATCGACTCGAGAGTTGACAGCAGGTTGACGACCCGAGCCCGATCGTCGCCGAGGTGAGTCGACAGGTGCTGCTCGGCCCGCCGGTCGAGCGACACCGATGCAAGCTTGAACTGTTGAGCGAGCCACATGTCGGCGCCCTTGCCACTGGGCACCCCGGCATCGATCGTCTCTGCCCCGACCGACTCGAGTGCTTCCTTCAGCGACTTCGGTGCGCCGGTGAGCGTGTTCTGCTTGGGCGATACGCCCTTTTCCCACACAAGGACGAGGTCGGTGCTCGGAAGCGGATCAGCGAGGTAGCCCACGAGCGGTTCGACATCGACCGCTTTGGTGAACCGGCCCATGTGTCGACCAACAACGACTCTGCGCTCGGTGAGGAACGGTGGGGTTTGTGCTGAGTCGACCAGCCGGCGAATGACGAACGTGTCGTCTTCCATGCGGTACTGCGTTTCGGTCAGCTCTTCTACCATCAACGATGCGTCACCTGAACCAACCAACTCGTCGACCTTCTCTTTGATTGCTTTGGAGAGCAAGGACTCGTCGTTGCCCTTAAACAAGAAGACAGCCATTAGCCCAACACCTCGACCGAACCGGCCTCGATTGCGGCGTGCGTAGCGAACAACCGGCGCACCACCTGGCCGTGGCGGGTTTCGAAGCCCGCTACTCCCCCGTTGACCAACACCGATGCGAGGGCGACGAACTCGTCGAAGTCAAAGCCCTCAGGACGGTTGGGTGGGATCACCTCGTCGATGGCGACGAGCAGCGTGCTGGTGTCTTTAGCCGCCCGGCATTTCTCGATCAGTTCGTCGACGGAATCCGCAGAGACTCGCACGAGCTCGGCCTCGCCGTCGCTCGATCTACGCAAGACCACTTCTCGGTCAACTTCTCCTTCAGCCACAGGGCGCACGATATCTGACCCGAGGGTGGCTCATACCTGCGCAGGTGAGGTCCGCCCGGCAAAGGGTGCAGGTTCGGGTTTAGGTCGTGAGTTGTGTGACAACGGATTCGGCGAGGCTTGCCGTGCTTTTTGACGAGTTATCATGAGTCATGACCTCAAGGCGTCGGATTGGTGTTGCTCTCACTCTCGTCGTTGGAGTGTTGGCCTTCGACCAGCTAACCAAAGAATGGGCGCTCGGCCGCCTCAGCGACGGCAGCGCAATCGAGGTTCTTCCCACGGTCCAGTTCGCGCTCACCTTCAACCGTGGATTCTCGTTCTCGATCGGGAGCGGCAACGGCAATCTTGTGGGGTTTGCCGTCATTGCCATCTGCGTCGTTCTCTCGGTATTGATCGTGCGAGAGACTCACTGGCGCCGAACCATCTTGTTGGCAGTGATCCTTGGTGGCGCGCTCGGCAACCTTGTTGACCGTGCGTTTCGCGCTGACGAAGGACTTCTGTCAGGCGCGGTTATCGACTTTATCGACGTCGAGTGGTACGCCGTGTTCAACGTCGCTGACATCTTCGTCGTGGGTGGCATCGCCTTCCTGTTCGTCGACGAACTTCTGCGAAGCCGTTCCGAACTGCGAGCGGCGAACGCCGAGACTGTGGCGGCAGCTTCCGGCTGACGAGGTGCGGCAAACGGATTTTGGACTCTTCGGACGTCCAGCGCTGGTTCAGTGCTCGAGACTGTCGAGGAAGTCCTGAGACGGTTGACCTTCCGATGAGACATCGACCATGGTCCCGTCCGGGTCGGTCAGGATCATGCGTCTCTGGCCGTAGAACAGATCTACCGGCTCCTCCACGACCATGTAGCCAAGGTCCTGGGCTCGGGTATGAACCGCGTCGACGTCTTCGACGACGAAGGTCAGGAGGCGGCCACCGCCTCCAGGTTCGACTCCCTCCGGAACAATCTCGTGCCCAGCGGCGATGATCCCGAGTTCGACACCCGGGGCAACGGGTGCGTTGAGATGAACGAACCAATCGCTATCGAATTCTGTCTCCCATCCGAGCAGGTCGACGTACCACTTCTTGGTGGCTGGAAGGTCGTGACTAATGATGTTCGGGAAGCCTCGTGTGATCATCGGGTTGCTCCTGGTATTTCGTGATCGCTGCGACTCGGGGCGACCAGCGGCGGTAGAACGGGTCTACCACCTCTCACCCACCGGAAGCGATATGGATGCTGCCGCTCGGGTCGGCGATGATTTCGAGCGAGCCGAGCGTTCCGGCGAACTCTGGGCGAGCCTCTGCTCCCGGAACGGAGTGACCGGGTGGCGCCCAGATCGTCGTGATCTCGAATTGATTCGACAGGGTGTGCACCACGAAACCGGTCTGCCGCGATCCGTTCGTGGCGATCAAGAGATCGATGCGGCCAAGCCTGCTCGTCCGGAGCTGTTCGAGCGTGTCGCTCACATCGGCGCCAGCATCGAGCACCACGAGGTCATGTCCTTCGACCGAGCGGGCCACCGTGACTTCGGTGGATAGTCGGTGGACCCCAGGGCCGAGTGGGCGTGGCACCAACAGCGGAATGGCGACGCTCACGATGAGGAGGCCCACCCCAAGCCTCGAAGGTAACCCTCCAAGCCAACCCCGACTCTCCCTCGCCACCAGTATGGTTAACAAGCCAATGACGCCAACGACGAGATGACCGCCGCTGAAGTGGCCGACCGGCAATGACGCGAAGGCGTCGGCGACACCAGCCACCCACTGCACCATCAACCACGTGGGTACGTGCAACACCATGGCGATTGGCGCGGGAACCAACGCAGCGATGGGCCCTGCCACGAGCCCCCACATCATTACCCCCGCTACCGCTGGCCCGGCGAGAACGTTAGCGGGAACGGCGACCAGGCTCACCCGGCCGAAGGTTCCCAGCAGAAGCGGAGCCACGAATAGCTGGGCACCGAGCGTCGCTGCGACCGTGAGCCGAAGGATCTCCGGGCCGGGAAGTAGCACGGCGATTCGGGGAGCCAATACGACCATCCCGACGGTTGCGGCGACGGAGAGCTGGAACGCCAACGACCAGGCGAACAACGGATCGAGCGCGAATAGGAACGCGACCGCCGGCGGCAACACAACTGCCGCATCGGACTGACGACCAACCGAGTGGGCAATGAGCGCCAAGCCGGCCATCACGATCGCCCTGGTCACCGACGCTTCAAACCGCGTGAGGAACCCGAACCCCAAGAGCAGGAAAATCGATGCGCCCACCCGGGCAGGAGCCCAGCGGACACGACGAAGAATCGGCGCGGCCAACAGCAGCACGAAGGCAACGTTCTGCCCGGAAACCGCGAGGGCATGGGAGAGTCCGCTCGCTCGAAAGTTGTCGGCATCGATCGGGTCTTGGTTTCGGTCATCACCGAAGACCAGCCCGGTAAAGAGCGCTCGATCCGCTGAATTGAAATGGCGAACCCCACCTCGATACGCAGATCGAAGCGCATTGGCCGCACCGATCACCCCAGATGCTTCTCGGCGCTCGTGGAGTTTACTCACCGTGACGCTTCCGACGATCCGTCGGGAGATCGACCATGAGGTTTCCGGTTCGCTCCCTCGCAGCGACCCGGAAATCACCAGGGCATCACCAACCGCTGCTCCCCCAAACGATGGGGCGACACCGATCCGTGCGTTCAAAACGACCCTTTCGCCTCTGACATCGGCCTGAGCGCTCCAACCCGAATCACCTTCTCGTGGGTCGCTGATCAAGACCGCTGTTACTTCTGTGAGAGGTCTCGACCTTGCTGCTTCCAACCCGTCTAGCACCACACCAGAGCGTGCGCCGAGAAGCAGAACCAGCCCAATGACGAGCACGCGAGGCCGCACGCTCGCGACACCCGCCAACACGATGATCAAGCCAAACCACCAACTCACTCCATGGAGTAGACGAACGACACTGAACAGGCCAACGATGCTCCCGACGACGCTCGCATCTCTCCGTCGCCGCCGACGCTGTTGCTCCTCGACGGCTCGGTCTTCAGACGCGAACGTAGTCACGGAGTGCCTCGAGGGTCGCCGGCCCGATGCCGGGCACAGAGACCAACGCATCGACCGTGCCGAACGCACCGAAGTCATCGCGGTGAGCAACGATCGCGGCCGCAGTCGCCGGACCAACTCCAGGCAGGCTCTGCAAGGCCAATGCATCAGAGGTGTTGAGATTGACCGGCGCGTTAACCGCCTGCCCTTCCCCACTGGCCGACTCTGGTTCGATGACGACCGGTACTTCTTCATCGACGAAGGGAACGAAGATCCGCTGCCCATCGAGAATCGGTGCCGCCAAGTTCACGCGATCGAGATCAGCTGAAGCTGCTGCCCCACCGGCCGCCGTCACTGCGTCATCTATGCGCCACTCTCCCGTCCCCTCGATGATGCCCGGCCGAACCACCGCTCCGGCGACATGAACGACTACCTCTGCAGGCGCCTGGGATTCGACCGAAGCGGGCTCCGAAGTATCGAGAGGCGACACTTCGAAATTTGGTTCAACAACCGTTGTTGGCGGAGCGCCGCTAGCCAGTGGGAGGCTCGCCTCAACCGGCGGCTCCGACTCGGTGAATAGACGCCAGCCGACCCCGATAGATAGGGCAACCACGAGCGCAGCGATCGCAAGTCTTCCCGTTGTAGCGGCCAGCACGGCTGGACCTTGGCGCAGGAGATCAGCACTTAGGAGCCGCTCTCGCAGCACCTGCGACCTTGGCCGTCGATCACTGGCGCGCAGCGCCGCCAGAGGATCTGGCGCACCTTCGTGCAACCCAGACATCGCAAAACTTCCTCATGTTCGATGAACGCAGGGGAAGTGCCTTCGAGTCAAACGGTAGCGAACGCCATTCGACGACGCCAAGCGGCGGCTACCGGGACGGTTGCATATTAGAAGAGCGCAGTTGCGAGCTTCCGGCGGTAGTCGTTCGTCCGAGGGTCGCCAGCTCCCAATTGTTCGAGGAGAGTGATGTAGCGCTCGCGGGCTGCGTCGTCGCCCTTGACGGTGGTCAGGAGCGTCTTCAATTCGGCTTCGATCGCGTCGGCCTCGGCAGCGCTCGGCGCTGCTGGCGCAGGTGCGGGCATCCCTGGCTCAGAGATAACAGCGTCGGGCTTGATCGCCGCTGGTGCGACTGCTGCGGCTGCACCGCCGGCGACCGCGTCTTGTGGAGCATCGGCCGCGTCTGAATCGGTCGCATCCCCGTCTTCGGCTTCGCCGTCTTCAGCGCCATCATCAGCTGCTGCGAGATCCAGGAGCACCTGAACGAACTGCACCACTTCGGCTTCACCCCGAGCGCCTAAGAAATGGTCGACGACCTTCCCGTCGTAGATGCCATAGACCGCGGGGATCGACTGCACTTGGAACTCTTGGGCGACGACGGGGTTTGCGTCGACGTCGACCTTGGCGAGTTCGACCCGCCCTTGAGTCTCGCCGATGACCTTCTCAAGGACTGGACCAAGCGACTGGCACGGACCGCACCACGCCGCCCACAGATCGACCACGATCGGAACGGTTTTGGACCGCTCGACCACATCGGTCGCGAACGTTGCATCGGTTACATCAGCCATAGTCAGCTCCAAGTCTTGCTGGACATTCCAGAGCGTAGCCGCCGACATCGTTCTCCGAGCACCCCAAAGGTCACCGACGGTGTCGTACTCTGTAGCGGTGAGCACCAACGAATCTGCCCCATCTGATGACGACCAAGCTGCACCAGCGGGTATCGACGTCGCTGCCATCACCGACTGGCTGGCTACCGCTGTGTCTCAGACCGGTGGCGAAGTTGTTGGTGGTCTGTCATTCGACCAGATAACCGGCGGTCGATCGAACCTCACCTTTCGAGTTTCTGATGAGGCTGGCAACCAGTGGGCGTTGCGTCGTCCGCCAACCGGCCATGTCCTCGCCACCGCTCACGACATGGGTCGAGAACACCGAGTGATGTCAGCGCTCGAGCCAACGGCAGTTCCGGTTCCCAAGATGGTCGGGCTATGCACCGACGAGTCGGTGAATGGTGCCGACTTCTATGTGATGGAGTGGGTCGAGGGCACGGTGGTGCGCAACAAAAACACCGCCTTGGACTTCGATCTCGACACCCGCAGAACCATGAGCATTTCCACGATCGAGAACCTCGTCAAGATTCACCAGATCGACATCGACGAGGTGGGCCTCGGAGACTTCGCAAAGCGTGAGGGCTACATCGAGCGGCAACTGCGCCGATGGCGCCGCCAGGTCGATGCGGTCGAGACACCGACCGATCCGCTGGTTATCTCGGCCCATGAGAAGCTGGTGGCGGCTATGCCCGAACAGGGTCCGGCCCGTCTCGTTCATGGCGACTACCGACTCGACAACACGATCATCGACGACTCGGGGCAGGTCATCGCCGTGCTCGACTGGGAGCTCACCACGCTCGGGGACCCACTCGCCGACCTCGGAGCGATGCTCACCTACTGGACGAGACCCGGAGATGAGATAGCCGCGCTCGACGAACCTCCAACCATGGCCGACGGCTTCATCGAGCGCGACGAGGTCATTTCCGTCTACGAAGATGCGATCGGCGAGAAGGTATCCAACATTGGCTACTATCAAGCGTTTGCGACATGGCGCCTCGCATGCATTCTCGACGGCGTTGTCGATCGCTATCGCGCTGGCGCTATGGGGAACGACGACGGCTTCGATGTCGAAGACTGGGCGGAGCGAGTCTCCTCTCTTGCAGCCAAAGCACTCGAATTCATGGGCGAAGATTCGTAGGTCCTTGCCATGAAGAAAATTGTGGCCCTCGGTGCCGGTGGCATTGCCGGAATCCTCCTCGTCGTCGCGCTTCTCGCCGGTGGCGACATCATCGATCTTCCAGCATGGGCCAACATCCCCGGCGTCGATGTGCCGATCGTTGGCGACACCGATGCAGTCGATTGTCGGTTGGAACAGATCGGCGACACCGATCGCGTACGAATCACCATCGTCGATGGAGACACCGACACCCATGGCCAGTACGTGAACGTGTGGAACGCCGGCGAGTTGGTTGACGCGAGCGAACTCGTTCGCGTGTCCGACAGCGTCATCGAGTCGTCGTCGACCGAAGGTATTGAAGAGCAGTTCTACTCGGTCTCGATCGAACCGGTCCGAGAGGGCCGAGTGTTCTGCGAGTCGATCGTCCTCAACTAGCCGGGCTGCGACCGCCGATCACGCAGCGCCGAGTGCCCCGGAGGTCGCGAGCTCGATCGCCTCGACCAGTCGTTCTGCGAGACGGAGCTGACTAATCGACCGCTCGAGGTTCTGATTTGGGGTCGCTGCTCCGTAATACGGATCGCCAGCGAGGTGATCGGCCATGAACCGGACGGCATTCTCTACCGTCATGAGCGGGCCGGCCAAGAGCATGCAGTCGTGTTCGGCTTCGGTGAGGTCACCGCCATAGCCGGCGAGGAAGCCACGATTGGTCGAGGCGACCTGAGCCATGAGCGCTTCAGGCCCGGCCTCTTCCAAATGTCGCGTGCTCGACCGAACGAGTTCGCCGATATCGGACAGCACGGTTCCGGGCATAGTCGTGTCGAGGTCGATGATCGTCCGTCGTCCGGCTCCAATGATGCAATTGGGCCCCTTGGCATCGTTGTGCGCGTTCCGCGTCGGCACTTCGAGCCACGCTTGAAACGGCGATGCGAGTCGTAGTCGATCGACCATTGCGAGCAACTCGGTGACGTGGGCTTCGCTACTCGCTAGCCGGCCAGCAGAATCGGCCTCGACCGCTGCGTCAAAGGCGTACACACGGCGATCGAAGTCGTGAAAGCCAGGCAGATGTTCGACCAGATCAAGGCCATCGATGGCACGGGCAAAGCGCCCAAACGCTCGAGCGTTGGACTGCGCATCCTCGCGGGTGAGGATTGGAGGCGTCGCAACACCGCCGACGAATCGATAGCAGCGCCATGGGGATCCATCGTGCACAACGATGAATGCATCGTCGACGGAGCGGCGGAACTCGATACTCCCCAAGTTGAAGGCCTGCTGACGGGCCACGATCAGTTCGATGTTGGCCATCATGTCCGCTGGCTGGGTGAAGATCGAGGCGTTGATGGCTTGGATGACGAAGGCGCCTTCTTGGCAGTCGACAACGGCCGTATTGTTGACGTTGCCGTCGCCGATCTCAGAGACGCGCACAGGGTTCAGCCCGAAGTATTCGGCCGCCAACTGTTCGAAGAGTGACATGTCCATACGCATCCAAGATGCCGCCAGACCAAGAAGACTAGTAACAGAACCGTCAGAGGCAACGGTCGCGATCTCGTTCGTTCTAGAGCCATGGATAGCCGATGAGGTTTGACCCCACGGGATATTCGCGTTTCGCTCGTCGAACTCGCATAAGGCCGGAGAGCGGGCGGGGTCAGGGTTCGCCCTCGATTGCGACCCTTGTACGAGGTCGTGACCGTGGACAGTTCTCTACGGCTTGTATGTGTTCAGGGAAGGCCGCGATCAACACCTTGGTCGCAGACATTCGGACATTGGCAGAACCTGGCGACCCCTCGACCGCGCCCACTGTCACAGATGCGAATGAAGGGTTGTCCGTGCTCGATCGGCGGCGACCGAGATTGCCAAACATCGACCTTGGTGGGGCTGACCTCAAGCGCCATTACACGCGCAGAACGCACCAATCTATTTCCCATGCCAGGAGTTGCGAGTCGACGTTGATCGCGTTTAGCCGATGGATGCTTGCTGTCTGCTCCGCCAAGTCCTTTTGTTAGAGGTCCCTGGGGGTCTTGCATAGACCTGATCACCGATGCCTCGGACAAGGAAAATCTGGTCGCCTGTACAGAGCTGTACAGACAAAGGACCCTTTTCTGTACACTCCTGTACATGGCCACCCTACGAATCATCAGCTAGTCGCTGATAAGCGGCGGCGAAGAACGATCCGAAGGCCGCTCACTGCGAGCTATCGCCGCTGACCTCACCGGCGATGAACTACCGACCGCACACGACGGACAGTGACACGCACCGCCTGTTGAGCAAGCACTATCAACCTCGACGCCTTCGGCGAAGCCATGAGCACCGTCGCATAGGACAGGGTCCACGGACAGATCTTGGACAGGTGGCAAGCTTTCAGGGTGAGTACAGAAGAGATGACATGGACACTGACCGATGCTGCGAAGGACTGTCGACGTAAGGAGACAGACGGCTACTGGTCGTCTGTCAGCCGCAAGACAATCCAACGGGCGCTCGATGCTGGCAAGTTCCCCGACGCCTACCGGGACGACGGACACGCCGGGCCGGGGTCAGGACCGTGGCGCATTCCGAAGTCCAACCTCATCGCCGAGGGTTTCATCCCCGGTGGCGGCCGCGCACTCGATAGCGACCGGTCCGCACCGACACCGACTGCCGCCGCAGAACTGGACGCCATGCGCGCCGAGCTCGCCGAGTGCCGACACCGGGCCGAAATGGCCGAAGCCCGCGAGCAACTACTCGCCGAGAATGTGACCGACCTACGCAACTCCCTCCGGATGTTAGAAGCTCAGACCTCCGACAACTCCCAACGGAGGTTGGAAGCCAAGACCACCGACTCCGTCGACGACGGTCGCGGGCTGTTCGGACGGGTCGGAGAAGCCGAGGCGGTCGACGGCGCGCTCGATCTGACCGACACTGCCACCGCGCCAGATTTCGTCGCCCCTACAGCCCCGGCAGCATCGACCGTGGCACACACGACGCCGACGCCAGCGAAGCCTCGCAAACGACTCCAGCGATGGGGTTCCGGTCAGTAGCCGTGGCCATGCTCATCGGTTGTTCGACCCACGCTGGCGTCTTTGCAGCGTGAGGGTGAGGGGCAACCCGAATAGCCGATGAGGTTTGACCCCACCTCAGAACGCCGCACGCGCATGCATCGACCGAGTTCGTCGGGATAGTCGATGAGGTTTGACCCCATTTCGGTGACTGAGACCAGTGGGCGGGGCGTTTTCTCGAGCGCAGCGAGCGAAAACACGGCACGAACCCCAAAGGCCCGTTAGGGCCGACGGGTTCGAGTGGAGCTAAGGAGAATTGAACTCCTGACCTCCTCCGTGCCACGGAGGCGCTCTACCAACTGAGCTATAGCCCCTTGAAAGGAATTTGAAGGTTATCAGCTGAGGTGCTGATTGCGTCGAACTACTCCTCTTCGCTGGCGCTGTCTTGTGGATTGTCTTCGGCCCAGGCAATGCGAGGGCGGTCTCCCCAGAGGCGTTCGAGTTCGTAGTAGGCGCGGTGTTCTTCGACGAACACATGGCAGATGAAGCTGCCGAAGTCGATGAGGACCCATTCGAAGGTGTCGTTGCCCTCGCGGCGAATTGCATCGGGTCCGCCATCGCGAGCGACCATTTCCTCGATGTTGTTGGCGATCGCCCTGACCTGCCGAGGGTTGGCGCCCGCGGTGATGAGGAAGAAGTCGGTGATACCGAGGACTTCGCCAACATCGACGATGAGGGTATTGATTGCCAGCTTGTCGTCGGCGGCCCGAGCAGCGGTGATCGTCCAGTCGACGATCTCTGAGTCGGCGGTCATGAATGGGCACTCGTTTGTGGCACGCCCAGATGCTACGGGCCGATCCGATGCGACCACCACACGGAAGGGTGCGTTAGCCAGTGACGACGGTGATCGCCGTGGTTGCGTCTTCCAGAGCAACCATGCGTGGCGGCCCGTAGCCCAGTCGCTGTGCGATCTCTTCGGCAACGGCTTGGGCAAGGGGGTCGTGCACTTGCACTTCGAGCGGTTGGGCGGTGACGCCGTCGGTATTGCCGAGGACGGTGACCGACCCCCCCGAGCGAGTGATCGAGGAGATGATCGGTAGTTGGCTGCTGGCGCCGAGTGAGTTGTCGAGCAACAGTACCGTCGGCCGCCCGATCGCTGGGATCTGCTCGGGGAACGGGACGATCTGTGCGACCAAGTCCAAAATCATTTCGTTCTGTGCGACATACACGGTGTCTTCAGGGAACTGCGCTGGAGAAGTTCTGGTGCCGATGGTTCGGTAGGAGACTTCGGCGTTTGAGAGGTCTCCGACGAGGGAAGCGAAGCTTCTCTCTTGTCCAAGGACTTCGGTCCGTTCCGAGTCACCGGCTGTGCGAGAGATCCAAGCACGCCAGATCTGCTGTTGCCGGAGTGCAACACCGAGGGCTGGCTCGCTGGGGTTGCGATGCCCGGCGATGGTCGCGATCTCGTTAAGATCGAATCCCCTAGTGCCAGCTTCCAACACAACCTCGGTCGGCGCATTCGGGATGCCACTCGCATCGAGGGGACGGACGAGGTCGTCGCGGAGTGTGAGCGTGAGCGGCAAGTCGTCGACCATGAGCCCGGTCCACGAGGAAGCATCGAGAACGACAACGTCACCAAAGCCCGTCCGAAGAGATCCGTTGAGTTCGCTGATGACGGCGCTTAGTCCGCTCACTCGGAAGAGATCCGCGAGTGTGAGCCCGGTCTGCTCTGCATCGATGAAGTTCCGCGGAATCGTGACGACAGATCCGCCAGCGTTACCGTCGGCACCGGTGAGCAGCGACACGCCAACGAGTTCGGCTCCGGCTTCTGCGGTAACCGCTGTGTGAAGAACGAGGGCGGTCTCGGTGGCGGTGGTGAACGCCCGAAAACCGGGTGAGGATGGGTCTGAAGGGAACTCGGTGACCTGGCCTGCCTGGGACTGCAAGATCGCCGTCTCGGCCTGCGTCGCAGCCCACACTGCCCCCAGCAGGATGAGGATCAGGAAACCTAAGAAGCTCGCCGACAAGACCTGACCGCGGCGAAGCGTCACGAGTCTCCGCCTGCGATGTACAACTCGTCCTCGGCAATGAGCGCTTGAATGTCGGCTGGGAGAAGTCCGTCGATTGGCTCACCGGCGTGAACTCGCCGGCGAATATCGGTGCTCGAAATCTCGAGGCCGGGAAGGCTGAGCCGTTCCCATGTGAAGCCGTCGGGCGGCTCGGAGTCAACATGTCCTCGGCGAGGAAAGACCGCAATCGTTGCGAGTTCGCCGACTTCTTCGAATCGCTCCCACGTGTCGAGGCCGGCAGCGGCATCACTTCCGAGCAGGAGAAAGAGGTCGACGTCTTCCCCGCTCAATTCGCTCAACGTGTCGACGGTGTAACTGTTGCCCGACCGCCGGAGTTCCATGTCAGAAACTTCAACGCCTTCCACACCGCGGAAGGCCTCGGTCGCCATCTTCATCCGAAGCTCGGCATCGGTGATGTGACGGCTCCCGACCTTTTGCCAGGGCACGCCAGCCACCGTCACGATGAGCGAGTCGAGCAAGAGCTGATGGATCGCGTTCGCCGCCAGCACGACGTGAGCGGTATGGGGCGGGTCAAAGGTTCCGCCGAAGACCCCAATACGTTGACGCTTTTGCACCTCTTCACACTACGCCGCTCTCGGGTCGCTCTGGAGGTATCTCCCCGGATACCGAAATTGCTAAGGATGAATGGCTATACCGCCTGTCGCAAACCCTTACAACGTCTCATAGACAGGAATTAATGAGGCGGCTGAAGGTTGGTCGGGACGAAGATTTGAATCGTTTAAGTGCAAACAGCTCAAGCTTGTCGGTCAGTTGCCGATTGAAAACATAGGCCGATGGACCTAACAAGTTCTTCACGAGTTAGACCGTAGACCCATCCTCAAGTACCCGAAACACTGGTGGCGTGACCGAATTCATAGGGTCGCCAATGGGACGGATTGCGCTGGATGTACTTGAATAATCAACGACCAAAACATTGGAAATGAAGATTTCCCCCGATAAAGGGAATTGCAGAGCTGCGAGACCCGTTTAAGTGAAGCAACATGAGTGATTCAGTAGGTCAATACCTTAACGAAATCGGACTCGTTCCTCTCCTGACTGCTCAGGAAGAGCGGGATCTGTCCAAAATCATCGAACGTGGCGCCGAAGCCCGTGCGAAAATGGAAGACGGCGAAACCGGCCGCGACCTCGGTCGTTCGATCCGTGAGGCAGCCGCTGCCAAGGATCGTTTCATCCGCGCAAACCTTCGCCTCGTCGTCAGCGTCGCCCGCCGTTATCCGCTGCCTCCTGGCATGGAGCTGCTCGACCTGATCCAAGAAGGCAACCTCGGTCTTGAGCACGCTGTCGACAAGTTCGACTGGCGCAAGGGCTTCAAGTTCTCGACGTACGCAACGTTCTGGATCCGCCAGGCAATCGGTCGTGCCCTCGATCAGAAGGCCAGCCTCGTTCGCCTCCCCGGTGACCGCTCGGCAAGCCTTCGTGCCGCTCTCCGCCAGGTTTCTGGTGACGGAGACGAACTCGATGAAGAGCACGCACGCCTCCACCGCCTGACCACCCCAACTTCTCTCGACCGCACCATCGGCGACGACGACTCGAACGAACTCGTCGACCTCCTCCCAGACGCAAAGCCTGGGCCGGAGGCCGAGGTGATGGCACGAGCTGAAGAAGAGATGGTCACTGGCCTTCTCGACATTCTCGACCCACGGGCTCGTTACGCAGTCGAGCAGCGCTTCGGACTGCACGACGGACGCAAGCGCAGCTACCGCGAAGTCGGGGAAGAACTGGGTGTCACAGCAGAAGCAGCCCGCCGCTTGGTAAAGCGTGCGGTCAGCTCGGTGCGTGAGCACGCTGCTGAGAAAGCAGCTTCACCAGCTGCGTAGGCGCTGACCCGCCCTAGCGGGCACAACAAACAAGAACAATGGGAACGACGGATCTGCCTCGGCGGGTCCGTCGTTCACGTTTTGCCTTAAGCTGTAGGGGTGACCAATACGTGGAATCCACAGAGCTGGCGTAACTTCTCGGCCCTCCAACAACCGGCGTGGCCCGAAGATAGCGACCTCGATCAAACACTCAAGATTCTCGGCGACCAACCGCCACTCGTCTTTGCTGGCGAAGCTCGCGACCTGCTTGAGAGTCTGGGCGCAGCGAGTCGAGGCGAAGCATTCCTACTGCAAGCTGGCGACTGTGCCGAATCGTTTGAAAGCTCGGCCGACTCGATCCGAGATCGATTGAAGGTCATCCTCCAGATGGCGGTCGTGCTTACCTACGCGGGCGGAATGCCGGTGGTCAAGGTAGGACGCATCGCTGGCCAGTTCGCCAAGCCCCGCTCGTCCGATACCGAAACACAGGGCGACGTCGAACTCCCATCGTTCCGCGGACACATCATCAACGACATTGGCTTCTCCGAGAGCGAACGTCGCGCTCAGCCCAACCGCCTTCTTATGGCCTACAACCGGGCAGCAGCCACCCTCAACCTTGTTCGAGCGTTCACCCGCGGCGGTTTCGCCGACCTGAGCCTCGTCCATCAATGGAACCAAGAGTTCGTCGCCGACAGTCCCGTCGGCGAAAAGTACGAAACCCTGGCGGGCGACATCGAACGCTCCCTCGCCTTCATGACCTCGTGCGGCATTGACCTCGGGAAAGAGAGCAGCCTCAACGAGGTCGACTTCTACACTTCACACGAAGCGCTGCTCCTCGACTACGAAGAAGCCCTCACCCGGGAAGACTCCATCAGTGGCGATTGGTACGACTGCTCAGCGCACATGCTGTGGATTGGCGAACGAACCCGCCAACTCGATGGTGCACACATCGAGTTCCTCCGCGGAGTGAAGAACCCACTCGGCTGCAAGATCGGCCCAACAGCGACCGTCGAAGATGTCGTCGGCATTTGCGAAGCACTGAACCCCGACAAGATCGAGGGCCGGGTAACGCTCATCACCCGAATGGGCGCAGAGAATATCCGCGAGAAGCTGCCTCCGTTGTTGGCTGCGGTCAAAGAGACCGGCCACCCCGTGTTGTGGGTTTCGGACCCAATGCACGGCAATACCTACACCGCATCCGATGGCCACAAGACCCGGCACTTCGACGCCATCGTCGACGAGATAGCAGGCTTCTTCGAATCCCACGAAAAGGCCGGAACGATCGCTGGTGGCATCCACCTCGAACTCACCGGAGATCCGGTCACCGAGTGTGTCGGTGGCGGCGACGGCTTGGGAGACGACGATCTCGCAAGCGCGTATGAGACCATGTGCGACCCACGACTCAACGGACGCCAAGCACTCGACGTGGCCTTCAAGGTCGCCGACATCATTCGGAGACGCTCGACGGTCTAAGCCGCCAACGGCTCCGCCGTTATTTTGGCGGCACGCCCTTCGAGCCCATCGTCCCCTTCGGGGAGCGTTCATGCGGCACGCAGCCTGGGCGCCGGAGGCGGTCTACAACGGTCGACCCCGGAGGCGGTGGTTGCTAGAGATTCTTGCCGAAGTTGGCTAGCGTCTGACGGATTGTTTCGACGTCTTGACGGGTGATTTTCTGCTCGACCCTGCTCTCGGGGTTGAGGCACACACGCCAGAGTTCGTCAGCGTTTAGGCCAGCGATGCTCTTGAGATAGTCGTGGTCGATGCCCGTGATCTTCTTCTCCCTCATCTTTGCGACAAGTGCCTCACGATGAGGTGCCGAGTACGCATAGACCACATCTTCGAGTTGGTCGGCATCGATGGCAAACAACGGTGCACGGACATTGACGAGCCGATCGGCGCTAATGAGTTCGGGCATAAGGAAGTCGAACGCAAGCAACAAAAGGGCGCTGGCGTGAACCCCGTCTGGGTCGCCGTCGGCCAAGATCAACACCCGGTCGTATTGCACCGAGTCCAGATCGAACGCTTCCCCACTCCACGCACCGACCGCTCGAACGATCGACTTCAGCTTGTCGTTCTCGAAGACCTCGCGCTCCGATGCCCGCTCGACGTTCATGGGCTTGCCTTGCACAGCGAGGATTGCTTGGGACTTCGGATCTCGCGCAGCCTTTGCAGCATTCGCCGCAGAGATCCCCTCGACTACAAAGAGCTCTCGTGGCCCTCCACCTTGCTCATTGGTGCAAGGTGTAAATGCGTCCAAAGGCGAGGAGCGTGACATCGCTCCAACGCTAGCAAGACCACTCGCGGTGAGACTTCCTACTTGCTGGCGATTGCGGTAAGAGCTGACCACCCCACCACACTCGCCATAGGTAAAAAATTATCCCGCTAGCGAGAAACGTACCGAGCGCTGCGGTCGCGACGGAGGGCTGCACACTCTCAGCTCTCGTATCCCACGTCCACCGTATAACCGCAAGAAGTGCACCGCTAGAAAGGATGATCATTGCAGTCAGCGAAGATCCCAGAATGAGCCGTTGCCTCATTGCCGATGACCCTACGAGGATTGCACCCAACCCACTCACGGTGAACGACCCAACGTTCAAAGGTGTTGCAGGGCTCACCGTCAATGCCGCGAAAATATCCGTTATGCCGAAGACCACCAAATAGACCGCGAATCCCCATCGGAAAGAAAGGTCCCACGGCCTTCTCAAAGAGAACCAGATGAAGGAAGAGACTAGGCCAACGAGCATGAGGTCGACGCCGAGTCCGAACCTTCCAACGTCACCCGTGATGGTCAAGACCGTCACGATGGCTATTTGCAGTGCGAGCATCAAGGCAAACGGCACAAGTGTCGCTTCAGACTTTCGCGTGATTCGCCATGTCACGTAAGAGAGCGCGCCCTGCAAAAGTTCGAACACGCACTCGGCTGAGCTGTGGTCAGCGATGAAGTCGTCGGTGTAATCGAGCCAGTCTCGCGTGAGGCATTCGGCAACCTCTGGACGCTCACCTATCGTCACTATGGCAAAGAGTAGGCGCCGCATGCGATGAAAGACTAGTGCGACCTCTGGGCACGCAACGCTGCTACCAAAAACAAACTGTTCTTTCGGTCGCGACCGTTTACTATTCCTCGCGTTCCAAATCTCTTGACGGTTTTCAATTCGTGACCGCTAGGCCAAATTATCCGCAAACTTCTCTAACTGGCGGAGGTTCCGAACTTCGAAGATGCCATCGCAGTAGCTCGAGTACTCGCCGATGATCGAGTCGCCGGTGTCCCAGTAGCTCTTTGGTTCGGGGTTGAGCCAGAACACGTTGCGGGCCCGCTCGGCAATGTCCTTGATGATCCAACTGTTCGGGGCGTGGTAGTTGTTGCGCGCGTCGCCGAGGATCAGCACAGAAGTCTTCGGCCCAACGTCCTTGCCGTACTTGTTCCAGAACACCTCAAGAGCGTGGCCGTAGTCGCTGTGGCCATCGACCCACACGACGTCGGCCTCGCTGTTCACTCGATGAATTGCTTCGGTGATGTCGTCGGTTTGTTCGAAGTACTCGGTGACCTCATCGAGCCCATCGATGAACACAAACGAGCGGACTTGGGTGAATTGGCTCGACAGTGCGTAGACGAGGTGGAGCGTGAAGCGGGCGAACGCAGCAACCGAACCCGAGATGTCGGCAATGACCATGATCTCGGGCTTCTTTGGCCGTGGGTTGCGAAACTTCGGTTCGGCAGGGACACCGCCATAGGAAAGCGATGTACGAATCGTGTGCCGGAAATCGAGCGGACCCTTGCGGCCGCGGCGACGCTTGCGAGCAAGCCGCACCGCAAGTTTGCGAGTGAGTGGATAGATGGCCTTGCGCAGGTTGGCCATCTCTTCTCGACTGGCGTGCATGAAGTCGACATCTTCGGGAAGCGGCTTACGCAGCGTCTTCGCCATAGCTTCGACACCGCGGTCGGCAACGAGGCGGCGACGGATCTCGGCTTCGATCTCCTTCTTGAGCGACTCGATGCGATCTTTGAACTCGTCGCGCTGCAAGCGTTGTTCGAACTGGCTCATCTCTTCAGACTCGTCCTGTTCTTGTTGCATAAGCTTGTCGAGGATGCCGTCGAGGTCGAGGTTCCGAAGCGTGCGATACAGGTAGTACGTACCGCCGACCGGCCGACCAGGCTCCATACCCGCATATCGGCGAACCGATTCGCGGGCCATCGAGCGCATCATGGACTCGTCGCCATTGGCCAGCGCGTTGTAGAGCATTTCGGCCAACTCTTCTGGCGTCATCCCAGAGTTGCCACCCTGCCCCTTGCCCTCACCCTGTTGACCGGGTGGGCCTTGACCTTCTTCGTCTTCGTCCTCTTCGTCGAGGAGGCTCGAGAGTTCGCTGTCTAACGCGTACTCCTCGCCACGAAGTGAGAAGTACACATCGAAGACGATCTCGAATGCTTTCCAATGCGAGTTGTTCTTGACCAGCGTCGCCGCCAACGCATACTTCAGCGCGGTGCGATCCTCGAGGGGAACGTGCCGGATTGCCTCCATTGCGTCGAGGTTCTCGGTGAGGCTTACGGGCAGCCCAGCGTTTCGAAGCTCGACGATAAAGCCCGACAACAAGTCGAGCAGCGGCGACGGCTCGGGTTCGGGCCCAGCACCATTGGTTTCGGCTGGCGGCACGGTGGTCATGAACTAGCCGGAGTAGCTGTCGGCGTTTGCGTTCATGTCCTTCACGGCCTTGTCGATATCGGTCCGGTACTTCAACAAGATGTTGACAGTTTCCGTCGCCGTCTCGGCGTCGATCTGATCGATGCCGAGCAGCACCAGCGTGCGGGCCCAGTCGATGGTCTCACTAACAGATGGGTGCTTCTTCAACTCGAGCTGACGGATCGAACGGACGACGCGGGCGACTTGGTTTGCAAGATGTTCAGTGATGTCGGGAACCCTTGTCATGACGATCTGCTTCTCGCGCTCCATCTCTGGGTAGTCGAGGTGCAAGTACAGGGCACGACGCTTCAGCGCTTCGGACAGCTCGCGGGTGTTGTTCGACGTGAGGAAGACCAACGGGATCTGCTTTGCGACAACCGTTCCCAATTCGGGAATCGATACCTGGTAGTCCGACAGAATCTCGAGCAGCAGTGCTTCGGTTTCGATCTCGACACGATCGACTTCGTCGATGAGCAACACGACGGGCTCTTCGGAACGAATGGCTTCGAGGAGCGGGCGAGCGAGAAGAAATTCTTCGCTGAAGATGTCATCTTCGAGTTCAGACCAGTCGCTCTCGCCGCTGCGATCGGACTGGATGCGCAAAAGCTGCTTCTTGTAGTTCCACTCGTACAGCGCCTTAGCCTCGTCGAGGCCCTCGTAGCACTGCAAGCGAATGAGCTTGGCGCCCGTCATCTCCGCCACCGACTTTGCGAGCTGGGTCTTGCCTGTACCGGCAGGCCCTTCGACCAGAATTGGTTTCTCAAGCCGATCTGCGAGGTACACGGTGCCTGCTATGGCATCGTCGGCAAGGTAATCAACAGAAGCAAGTTTGTCCCGAACTCCTGGTATGTCTTCAAAGCGATGGTCCATTCCCAGAAGGGTATCGGCCACGGTGCCCAGCGCTCGGGTCCTTCCGCAACGGATAGTTAGGGACTGTCCCTATTTGTCCGGTTCTTGCTACGAAGCGATGTTGACGCTCAGCGGCGCAGCGTTGGATTGGTTTGGGTGACTTTGGAGCGGACGGTAAAGACGCTGTCGCCGCTGAGAACGCCGCCGCGGCCGAAGAGACGGCCGAATTCCCAATTGGAGAGGCCAAGTTCGGGTCGGTTGAAGGCGTACTGACCGTCGACCCAACGGGTGAAGCCGTCACCGACGAACGGCGCATCGACCCGCTCGAAGAACACTTCGCGTTCTTGTTCATCTTGACTCAACAGCGAGATCACAAAGCGGGGCGACTGCGCGTTGTACAACTGAACAGCCTGCTGGACCGACTGCACAACGACGAGGGTGACCTCGGGGCTCTCCTCCCATTCCCACTCGTTTCCGAGCTCGTCCCAGTCGATTACGCCGGTGCGAGGTTCGGTCACTGGTCCTTCAGCGCGAAGAATCTCCGCGTCAGCAAGCCAATCGTCTGGGAGCAGGTGCATTTGATCGGCGGTCACATGCAGCTTGCTGGTTGCGCCGCGAGTCTTGCCAGCTGCGTCGAGCGCGTCGAGGAAGACGGGCAGAAGTCGGTCGAGTTCTGCCGCCACGATGCAGCAGGTGTTGAGCGTGTTGCACACCTTGCGATCGAGGCTGGCTTCGACGACGGCTTTAAACCGCTCAGCATCAGTGGAGTCTGCCGCGACCATCCACGCACCACCCGTTCCGTGGAGGCTGACCGAGATACCTGCCTGTCGAGCGACAGCTCCGAGTTGTGCCACTGCAGCACCACTCCCCCGAGCCACAGCCAGCGCAAGACGATCATCGGAGAACATTGCATGGCCAGCAGCACGAGACGCACTTGCCACGAGGCTGGCCGCACCAGTGGGTAGACCCGCTTCGGCCAAGGCCGGAGACAGCGCATGTTCGACGATGGCTTTAGCCGTGCCGAGCGCATCGCTACCGATGCGGAACACCACGGTGTTGCCAGACCGGATCACGCCGGTCGCATCGGCGAACACATTCGGCCGACCTTCGAACACAAAGCCCACGACACCGAGCCCAGCGCGAACTTGTTCGATGGCCCAACCGTCGTGTTCGACCCGCTCGACCACTTCACCACGACCTGAAGGCTGAGCAGCCCAGCCACGAAGGCCGTCGATCATGTCGGTGCGCATCGTGTTGGTCAGTTCGAGCCGTGTGGTGCTGCGACCCTTTGCCTTGGCCTTCTCAATGTCGTCGGCATTTGCGGCGGCGATTGGAGCAAAGGTTGCATCGTCGGCGAGTCGATCGGCGAACAGACCAAAGAAGGCCGAAATGGCTTCATCGGAGACGGTGCCCATGCGATCGAAGGCGTCGATGGCCGCACCGACCGCTCCGTCGGCGATCGCCGCGACGTCGGCGGGAATGTGGATCAGGTCACCCGTCGACTGCACGACGACGAGGGAGTCACCTGGGCTGAATTCAGCTGCCAGCTCCGCTGACACGGTCTTTATGCGGTTTCCCCCATAAATAATGGACATTCCCTCTTCGAGCTCGTTCAACTCAGACATGCATTGAACGCTAGCCCACTAGCCCGAGAAGTAGCGTGGTCAAGATCTCTGTGAGCCCCTCCGACAAACCATCCGCGTCCGGCGATAAGCCCAAGCGCTCCGCGTCCGTCCTGGTCGCCGCTGGCATCCTCTTTTCGCGCCTTGCCGGAGTTATCCGGACATCGGTGTTTGCAGCATTCCTCGGTGTGGGCGCAGCGAACGATGCCTTCGTCACCGCCACGCGCATTCCGAACGTGCTCCAGATGCTGCTCGGCGAAGGCACGCTCTCAGCCTCGTTTATCCCCGTGTACTCGACCGAGATTGAGCGAGACGAAGAAGAGGCAGGACGCATCGCTGGTGCAATCGCCGCGCTGCTGGCTCTCGTCGCAGCCATCATCGTCATCCTCAGCACGATATTCGCCGAACAGATTGCTTGGGCGGTACTACTCGGGAAGACCGACGACGTGCGCTTTGACCTCACGGTCAGCTTGCTGCGCATCATCTTCCCATCGGCCGGGCTGCTCGTGCTCTCGGGTTGGTGCCTCGGCATTCTCAACAGCCACCGGCAGTTCTTCCTCTCCTATGTCGCCCCCGTCTTGTGGAACATCGCTCAGATCGCCGCAGTCATCGGTGGCGTGGTGTTCTTCGCCATCGGCGACACCTCGGTACTTGGTGGAAGCACTGAGGAGATCAACGATCAGCTGAAGGACGGCTCGACCAATATCGAGATCTTGGGCGAAGTCGCGCGAGTAGCAGCGTGGGGATTCCTCGCCGGCTCAGCGCTCCAGTTCGGTATTCAATTGCCCTTCGTCTTTAAGGTAGCCAAGGGTCTGAGCTTCAAACTCGACCTTCGCAGAGCCGGTGTTCGTGCAGTCCTGAAGCGATTCGGCGAGACCGTCATTGGACGAGGCGTCATTCAAATCTCCGCGTTTGCGGACACGATCTTGGCCGCGGCTATCACCATCGGTGCGGTCACCGCAGTCGGCACAGCGCAAATTCTCTACATCCTTCCGATCAGTGTGTTCGCCGTCAGCGTGGCTGCCGCCGAGCTCCCCGAGCTGAGTCGGCTCAAAGATCACGAGGAGATTCGCACTCGTGGTGAAGGCGGATTCGCCCAGATCGCGTTCTTCGTCTCGTTCACCGCATTGGCCTACATCCTGCTCGGCGACAAGATCGTGGCCACGCTCTTCGAACGGAGAAACTTCACGAGTGACGACACCCTGCTGATCTGGTTCACCCTCGGCACCTATGCGCTCGGCCTCGCACCATCGGCACTTTCTCGCCTTACGCAGAACACCCTGTGGTCGCAAGGAGACACACGAAGCCCAGCGCTTGTCGCCGTTGTTCGCGTGGTCATCGCTATTGCCATCGCTGCGGTAGCGAGACTTTTCTTCGACCAATTCGGTCCAGACGATGTCCGCTCTTGGCTTCCGACCCTGTTCGACGGCGGTACACGCAACTCAGCGCTTCGATTCGGAGCTATGGGCATCACCTTCGGCTCGGCGGTCGCTGCTTGGGTCGAAGGAATCTTGCTGTGGCGTGCAGCTGATCGGGCCGTCCCTGGCGTCTCGCCGCTTCGACCCATCAAAGCCCTCATTCCAGCACTCATCGCAGCCGCCACTGTTGCCATCGGCATGCGGTTTGCGACCGACGATATGTGGCCTCCGCTCGCCATGGTTCTTTCGGTCGGGCTATCGGGATTGACCTACCTGATCGTTTGCTGGATGACGAAGGTCAAAGCACTCAACGTGCTCTTGGTCGGACCACTTCGCTCGCTGCGCCGTTAAAGCACAACGATCCCGTGTACTTTTCGTCGTTCGGGTCCAGGAACGGACTACGATCAACGCCATGATCACAACGTTGAAGAAATGGTGGAAGTACCTCACTGCAAAGGCTGACTCGGAGTTCGAAAAGAACGCAGATCCGAAGATCCAGCTCGAGCAAGCAATTCGTGAAAGCAAAGAGCAGCACCAGCGCCTGAAGGAACAGGCCGCCAACGTCATTGCGCATCAAAAGCAGACCGAGATGCGCCTCGACAAGTCGATGGAAGAGCTCGAGAAGCTCACCAGCAATGCCCGTCAGGCCGTGATGATGGCCGACGAAGCCATGCAGCGAGACGATGAGACCAAGGCAGTGGAATACACCAGTGCCGCCGAAGCATTTGCCCAGCGTTTGATCGCCGTTGAGCAAGAGGTCGAGGACCTCAAGGCGCTTCACCTCCAAGCCACCCAGTCGGCAAACGAAGCCAAGACCGCCGTATCGCAGAACTCCGATCGCCTTCAGACCAAGCTCGCCGAGCGTCAGAAGCTGCTGAGCCAACTCGACCAGGCCAAGATGAAAGAGCAGATGAACGAGGCCATGGACTCGCTGACCGAGCAGGTCGGAAGTGACACCCCATCACTCGATCAGGTCCGCGACAAGATCGAAGGCCGTCTCGCAAAGGCCCAGGCATCGTCAGACCTCAGCGCATCATCGACCGAAGGCCGTATGGCCGAAATCGAAGCAGCAGCAAAGGGCACCCAAGCCAAGGCTCGCCTCGAGAAGCTGAAGAGCGAACTCGGTGTCGGATCGGTCACGACCGCAACGCCAAGCGACGCCACCACTGCCGCACCCGAAGAGGGCGGCACCACCGCAACCGCATGACCCCTGAACAGCTCCGAGCGCTGCGCGAGTCGGCGGTCAACATCATTGCCTACGAGAACCAACTCGAGGCACAACGAACCAAGCTGTACGGCGAACTTGAGCGGGCCAACACGAATGCCCGTCAAGCCGTGCTCATGGCCTCCGAAGCTGAGCAGGCCGGCGAGGCTGCAGACGCTGCGAGGTTCAGCGAATCGGCCGAGTTGATCGCAGGCGAGATCGTGAGCATCGACACCCAGATCGCTGCTATCGATATCGAGTTGATCGAAGCCAAACAGGCATCGGAAGAAGCAAAGTCCATCGCATCTGATTCGGCGATCGAAATGACGCAGATGAAAGCAAAGGGCGCAGCGCTTCGGGCCGACTTTGAGCGGGCCAAGATGGCCGAGGCCACACTCGAGGCCGAAGGCGGCACGAGCTTCGATTCGGTCAAAGGCAAGATCGACAACCGCGTGGCTACCGCCGAGGCGCGTGCCGAACTCGATGCTGTCGAGAGCAAAAATGATGTTGCTGGTGCAACAGCGATGGTCGAACAGGCTGCGGCCGAATCAAAGGCAGCAGCAAAGCTCGCCGAGATCCGCAACCAGATGGGTTTCGTGAGCGCCGCTCCCCAGGACGCAGTAACACCACCTACTGATCCTGCCGAGGATGACGCCTCCGAAGACGACAATAACGACTAGGTCCCGGCGAGCGCCCCGAACGTCCAAATCGCGACACCGTGAGACTGATGCACGGTAAATTCTGCCTGGCCGGGGTACTCGCCGAGGTCAGCGAATCCGTGGAGGTACGGCCAATCAAACGGGTCGGGCGAGATTCCGCCACCGCGGAGGAAGTACCTCAGGTACCACTCCGGCAGCGTGTGTGTAGGTGCAAGACCATAGAGCGGCGTACCCGGCCACACCGGGAAGCCGCTTCGCTGGTCGACGCCCAAAATTCGGTCAGGACTATCGAAGCCGATTCCCGTGATCCAGGTCCTCCCCGCCGGGTTCGCTCCAAGGGCAAACTGTGCATTCAGGACGACCTGATCTCGGTAGTGATCTTCTCCGGTTAGAAGGTATGCGTACATGAGGCCGACCCCGTGAGCGTTAGACGGGCCACCCCCGAAGAACAGCTGACCGTTGACCGACTCAGGGACCCACCCATAGGCGGTGAGCTCGGCCCCAACCAACAACCAGTCGGCAGCGGCGATGATGGAGTCGGCAGCGTTTTGTCGAACTGCGTCGTCTCCAAGGCCATCGGGCAATGTGGCGTATCGCCACGCTCCTTCGCATGCGTAACCGTGGATGCATTGCAGAACTTCGATGCCATCTGAGAGAGGTGAGGTCGCCAAGAACAGTTCGTTCCATTGTTCGTCCTCGGTCGCCCGATAGAGACTGGCCGCAGCATTGGTCCGTTGCACTGCGAGATCTGGGTCGGCATTCAGGTCGACCCGGCCCGCCTCGAGCTCGGCTTCGGCCCACTCCATTGCCCTGACAGCGCTGTCGCGTAGCTCCGCGGCCCGTTCGCTGTCGTAGCGGTCTAAGACGTATGCAGCGTCGGCCACGACCCACGAGTAGATCCAACTCGACCATGCATCGGGCGCATACACGAAGAGTTCGAGCGGATCGGTCCACGACGTCGTTCCCGCCAACGGGTGCTCTTCTGACTCGATACCGCCGCGAATAGCCCCGTCTGGAAGCTGCAGACGTCGATACGCGTCAATGCCCCACAAGGCCTCGTCGAGCAAGTCGGGCACCCCATCACCTGATTCTGGAATCTGTAGTTCGATCGCCGCTACCTCATCGAATTGATCGACCAAGTCGACGAGGCGTCGGGCCGTCCAAAGGTGCTGGATCCGTCGGTCCCAGTCGCCGGCATCGAAGTGCCCACCCCACGCATTGCTTACGGTCTCCTCGGTCGCGCGGGCCACGAGATCTTCAAACATGGGTCCGTCACCGCGGCCGTTCGGGTCTTCGAAGAGCGACTGCTCGCTAACCGTTGGAGACCAGCCCTCGTCTGGGTGGTGAGCTCGGGGCCGCTCAAAGGCGGTGAAGGGTTGTTCTAGGGTGATGCCGGAACGTTGGTGGAACAGCGAGCGCGACACGGTCGACAGCACCGATGCCCATGGGCCGGAGTCGGTGACTTCGAAAGGGCTCGAGCAACCAATCGACTCAACACAGAAGCGATAGGTGCCGGCTGTTGATATGCCGTCGAGTACAAACTCGGCGGTCGGGCCTCCGCTGAGGTCGCCTCGATACAGCTCGGTGTCCGTATTGGGAACAAACACCGCACCATTCACTTGGAGGACCGTTGTGCCTTGAGCATCGACGACCTCACCGCGTAGACCGTCCACTTCAACGGGGCTCTGCGTCGTGGTCCAGACCGTAACGAACGCCCGCTTTACATCGGCCGTGCCCCAACCAAGGTCGCTGGTCTTTACCGCTGGGCTCCATTCTCTGTCGCTGATACCGGACTCGACAGGCTCGTCAACACCCGGCAGGTTGATCGATATTTCACCATTTGGGATCGATCCGTTGGTGCGGACGTGGAATTGATGGCGCATCGAGAAATCCGTTGTATCGACTTGGCCTGTCGGTGTGGAGATTCTGCCGATATCGATGACGTCCAATGGTGTTCCGTCAGCCGAGAGTACAAAGTCTTGGGCATCCCACAGCTCCGGTTCCAAGGCGGGGCCTTCGATGAACACCGGAACCCCGGCAACGTTAGTAACCTCACCGAGCTCGAAATCCACCTGCAGGACATCGCGAGCAACCCGGGAAACTCGAATGAACTCTGGATCGGCCTCACTACCGACGAGAGGCTGGAGCGGGCCGTCGAGCGTGAAGGTGGTGACAACGGTGCCACCAACAAGAGCACCGGTTGAACTGCGATAGCGGAGAAAGAGCTCTTGTACACCGGTGGAAGGTACCGAAAGGTCGACTTGGCCAATCGCATTCCAAGGAGCGTTTTGAAACGATGGGTCGGTCGCCAGTTGCACTTCTGAAGCACCTACGGGTGCTTGTTGAATGACATTCACCGATGCTGCCAGTGACGGATGCGAGATTCGAATGTCGACCATGCTCGGGTCATCGAGAGTGTCGATTTCCGTTTCACACTGCGGCGTTGCAGTGTCCGAGCCATCGCCTCCGTCGCACAGATCGATGCCAGCCTGACCGTCAAGACTGTCATCTCCACTCTCGCCGAACAGCTCGTCATCTCCGCCGCCACCCAGCAGCACGTCATCCCCGTCGCCGCCGTGCAAATTATCGTCGTTGACTGCCCCCTCGAGGATGTCTGCGCCCGGTCCGCCGAAGAGGTCATCGGAACCGTTGCCGCCTCGCAGCCGGTCATCTCCATCAAGACCCAGAATCTCGTCTATTCCAGCGCCGCCTACAAGATCATCATCTGCAGGAGAACCGGTGATGATGTCATTGCCATTTCCACCACGAACCAGTTGACCAGTGCCTAAGTTGCCCCCGTCGCCGGAGTTGAGTACATCATCGCCGGCCCCTCCGATGAGCTGATCCACATCCGGCCCGCCTTCCAACGTGTCATCACCTCCCTGGCCTCGAAGATCATCATCTCCACTGCCACCATCGAGTAGATCGTCACCCCCTCCGCCATTCAGGCTGTCGACGCCCATTTCGCCCATGAGCACATCGATACCCGCCCGACCGGCGAGGAAATCATCGCCGTCCCCACCAAAGATGGTGTCCATACCCGGCCCACCGTTGATCTGGTCGTCGCCGCCCCCACCACAGATCGTGTCATCACCGGCTAAACCGAGAATCACATCGGGGCCCGGCGTACCCAAAATAACGTCGTCGTCCGTCGTGGGCACACCGCCCGTTGCGAGGTCGACCGTTACCACGAGATCGTTGCACGTCGAGGGTGTTGGTTCCAGCTGTAGAGCTACGTCGGTCGCGTGGGCCTGTGCCAGCCCAGTCGTGGCGAAGGAGGCGAGGAGCAGCACCAACGCTAGAGAGCAGATTTTCAGGAACCAGATCGCGCCAAGACTCCCCAGGCACCTTCGAATGAACTCACGCACAGTGAGTGAGGGTAGACCGTTACAGGCTTTTAGGACGAACTTTGACTACTTTGAGTAGTTTTTAGTCGGAAATGATTACAAGGTCGTCGGCGTGAACGACGACCCCACCGGGACCGGAAGCATCGCTCAGCTCCACCGAGCTTGTTCTGGCGATGCCCTTTGCGAAGACAGTGTCGTCGGGTCCGACGATTTCTATGGGGTTCCGTCGCTCAAACGATCCGTCGATCTTCGTAATGCCGACCGACAGCAACGAGGTGCCGCCGCTAATCAGTGCCTTACGTGCTCCTTCGTCGACGTGAATGGATGCCACCGACGGCATAGCGAACCCAATCCAGAGTTTGCGAGCGGTCAGGGTGACTTCACGCGGCTGTACCGAAGTCCCGACGCCGGGAACCCCGGCCACGGCATCAGCAATGACGTTCGGCCGGACCGCGTTGGCTATAACAGTTCGCACGCCTGACCATGCAGCGATCTTTGCTGCAGTGAGCTTTGAAGCCATGCCACCGGAACCACGAACCGAACCCGCTCCGCCGGCCAGATCGTCGAGTTGCTGGTCAAACTCGACGATCTCATCGATGAGTGACGCGTTTGGATCGACGCTTGGGTCGGCGGTAAGTACGCCGTCGGTATCGGTGAGAAGAACAAGTGTGTCTGCTTCGACGATCGTTGCGACGAGCGCAGCGATTCGGTCGTTGTCGCCGTATCGAATTTCGGCGTCGGTGACCGCATCATTTTCGTTGATAAGCGGGACCACTCCGAGTTCGTGCAACCGCTGCAGGGTTGACCTGGCGTGCAAGTATTGCTGGCGTTCGCCGAAGTTGTGCGGAGCGAGAAGGATCTGTCCAACGGCGTAGCCGTGCTGTTCCAGTGCGTCGGACCAGGTCTTGACGAGGGCGGGCTGGCCGATAGAGGAGAGCGCCTGAAGCGTTACTGCGTTGGTGGGTCGATCGGCGGCGGCGATATTCATCACCGGCATGCCGGCGGCGATCGCACCCGAGGTGACGATTGTGACCTTTGCGCCTTCGGCCCTCAACGCGGCGACTTCGTCGGCGACCTTGCTGATCACCGACGCGTCGATGACACCGTCCGCGCTGGTCAGCGAAGACGTGCCGATCTTGATCACAACCCCATTCACAGAAGAACCCTAGTCAGCTTCGTATTCGAAGCTGATGTCTCCAATGTGGACTATGTCTCCCTCGCGAGCGCCCGCCTTACTCAGCGCTTTGTTGACCCCCAGCGAGTCGAGACGATTTTGCGCGTGCTCGAGCGCTTGTGGATCGGTGAGATCGCTAAGGCGCACGGCCTTGAGCGCTTGCCGCCCGTGGACGACGTATTGGTCATTTCCGACTCGCTCGACCGAAATTGTCTCGGCCACAGGGCGGTGGATAACGATCTCACTGGTGTCGAGTTCGGCTTCTCCCCGTCGCACTTCTTTGACGGCGTCGGCCATCTTGCCCAGCAGTTGGGGAAGGCCCTGACCGGTAACCGAGGAGATGGTCAGAAGTTCGTTTCCTTGAGCGTCGAGCACGGGTGTATCTCCGTCGTTCGAGTGAGCCGACATATCGGCCTTCGACGCAACGAGAATTCGTGGTCGGTCGAGAAGGTCGGGTTGGTACGCCTCGAGTTCGGTGAGCAGCGCCGTTTCTTGTTCGGCGGGGGTCACGCCTTCCCAACTGGCCGTGTCGAGCAGAACAACGAGGACTCGGGCGCGTTCGACGTGACGGAGGAATTGGTGGCCGAGGCCTTTGCCCTCGGCAGCCCCTTCGATGAGGCCAGGGATATCGGCGACGACCATCTCGAAGTCGTCTTTGTCGTCCTCGATTCGCACCACGCCGAGGTTGGGCTCGAGCGTGGTGAATGGGTAGTTCGCGATCTTGGGCTTGGCCGCAGAGATGCGAGAGATGAGTGTGCTCTTGCCCACGTTTGGGAACCCGACGAGCGCCACGTCGGCAACGAGTTTGAGTTCGAGGTGGAGCCAGCGTTCTTCGCCCTCTTCGCCTTGCTCGGCAAAGACTGGGGCGCGGCGCTTGTTCGAGAGGAAGCGGGCGTTGCCCTTGCCTCCTTCGCCACCTGCCGCTGCGAGGAAGCGGTCGCCGTGGTTGGAGAGGTCGGCGAGTTCGCTGCCGTCGAAGTGATAGATGACGGTGCCTTCGGGGACCATCACTTCGAGGTCGGTCGCCGAAGTGCCGTGCTTCTTCTTGCTGCTCCCGTGCTTTCCCGAGCCCGCCTTACGGTGCGGATGGTCTCGAAAGTTCAGGAGTGAGGCGGTGTTGTGGTCGGCAACGAACCAGACGCTGCCGCCGCTGCCGCCGTCACCGCCGTCGGGGCCACCTTTAGAGACATGGGCTTCGCGACGGAATGACACGCACCCAGCGCCACCATTGCCGCCCTGCACATTGATGTTGCACTCATCAACAAAATTGCTCATTACTCTCCTCGACAATCCCAGTCGAGATCCGTGGAAATCGACATGGTTACTACGCGAGCTTCGTTCCCCCAAGCTCAAAAAGCAAAGGACCAGCGCCAAAGCGCTGGATCCTTTGAAACCAAATAACTCGCCCCGGTCCGACTCAGTATCCCAGCGAGGAGACCCGCAAGGAGCGAAGCGTCTCCGACTCTCCAAACGCCAGAGCGTTTTCGCCGGAGCGAAGCGAAGGCGAAAAGGCGAGTTTGCCGAACTCCGACAGGAGCTAAGGCAATACGTCTACAAGTTTGCGTCCGTTGCGGGAGCCGAACTTGACCTTGCCTGCTTCGGTCGCAAAGAGGGTGTCGTCGCCACCGCGGCGGACGTTGTGTCCTGGGTGGAACTTCGTTCCACGCTGGCGGACAAGGATGCTTCCAGCGGTGACTGCGCCACCGTCGAATACCTTGACGCCGAGGCGCTGTGCGTTTGAGTCACGACCGTTCCGTGTGGAACCGCCGCCCTTAGTCTTCGACATGAGAGTCTCCTAGTTCGTGTTTCAGCCAGCCTTGATCGAGGTGACCTCGATGCGGCTGAGTTCTTGGCGATGACCCCAGCGCTTACGCTGGTTGGACTTGTTCTTGTAGGTGAACCCGTTGATCTTGGGTCCACGGGTGTTCTCGAC
>CAZBTI010000009.1:0-16306 GCA_964494395.1 uncultured Acidimicrobiales bacterium
TGGCGCCGGCGCCACGATCAACTTCCCCATGCCCTCTTTGGCCACGGGCGACGTGTACCTACGAGCATTCGATCAGGTGATCGAACCAGCCCTCGAAGCGTTTGGCCCCGATTGGATCTTGATCTCGGCTGGCTTTGATGCTCATCGAGACGACCCGCTCACCAACCTCGGGCTCACGTCGGGCGACTACGCGGCCATGACCACTCGCATCTGCTCATACGTGCCAGTGGGTCGGCGGATTGCGTTTCTCGAAGGTGGCTACGATCTCGATGCACTCGGCAAGTCAGCAGCAGCCTGCGCAGGCGCGCTCCTCGGCGAAGACTATGCCCCCGAAGGACAGACCAACGGCGGCCCTGGCGGCCGCATCGTCGACGCCCACATCGAGCGCCGCGACCAGATCTAGGTAACGGCGACCAACGCGATGGGAATCGTCAGGAGCGCAATCAGTGTGGTCCCGAGGACGGTTCTGGTCGTGCGGTCCGGCTCCATATCGAACTCGAGCGCGACCACTGCGCAGAACACTGCTGGCGGCATCGAGCTCTGGATGACGAGCACGCCGAAGGCATCGCCTTCGAGGCCGAGTAGAGATCCGACGAGGGCAGCGATCAGGGGTACGACGACGAGCTTCGCTGCCACCACGATGCCAAGGTCGACCTCGGGCCGCGGGGTGACATCTCCGGCCATCTGAATCCCGAGGGTGATGAGCATGACCGGGATGAGGGCGGACCCCGAGATCTCGATCGACCGCTCGATCGCGGTCGGAAACTCGAACGATGCGAGGTTCGTCACCACAGCGATACCTGCGGCGATCGTCATCGGTGCAGAGAACCCTCGAATGAAAGCGCTCCCGATGCCACCCTCTTGGGCCGAAGCCAAGATCACCCCGAGCACGATCCCGGTGATGTTGATGACGATCATGAGCACCGCTGCGATCGGAATCGCGTCGTCGCCAAGAGCGAAGGCTGAGATAGCCAGACCAGCATTACCGACGTTGCCGTAGGCGCTGCTCATGATCGCCGAGCCACGACGGGCGTTGTTGAGCTTCGCTGCCCGCGACAGCGCCAACGCCAAGAGACCACCGACCAGCATGGCCGCCCACGCGGCGACCGTCAGGCGGAGAACGACCGATCCATCGAGTTCTGCATCAGCGAACACATCGAGCACAAACGCTGGGCCGAGCACGTAGAAGGCCAAGCGCGACAGCGTGCTGACATCGAACGACAGCTTCGCCCCGGCAAACCAGCCCAGCGCAACGATCAGGACCACTGGGCCCATCACGTTGATCAGCAGTTCAACGACACTCAACGTTGTTTCCGAGGGCCGCTCATCGATTGGTCATCCGGGCCAGTCTTCGACATCTTCGGTCATGGCGAGATGGGTCATGCCAGCAGTCCACGGGTTGGCCCGGGCCACATCCTCGTCGATCTCAGTGCCGAGGCCCGGCTCGGTGAATGGTATGGCATAGCCGTCTTCCCATCGCACGGGGTTGGTGAGCAGGTCGGCGTGAAAGCCTCCCCATTCCTTGATGCCTTCGAGCACGAGGAAGTTGGGGATGGTCGCTGCCACGGCGAGGTTGGTCGCACCACCTAGAGGCCCGTTGTAGAGATGGGGTGCCACTTGGGCGCCATATGTTTCAGCGATCGCCGCGATCTTCTTGCCAGCGGTGATGCCACCAGCCCGACTGAGGTTTGGTTGGAGGATGCCCACCTCCGCATCGAGGAGGCGCTTGAACTCGTGGATGCTCGTCAGCCGCTCCCCCGCAGCGATCGGGACGCTGCAATGGCGCGCAACTTCAGCCATAGCTTCGGGGATATCGGGAGGGCATGGCTCTTCGAACCACAGCGGCATCGCCGGTTCGAGTAGCTGCCCAAGGCGGATCGCTCCCGACACGGTGAACTGTCCGTGCGTGCCAAAGAGCAGGTCGGCCGAGTTCCCGACGGCCTCGCGAATCTGGTCAACAAACTCGCGAGAGCGCGTGAGTTCGTTCATCGATGGCTGACGCGGACCTACCTCGCGGTACGGACCAGCGGGGTCGAATTTGATTGCGGTGTGCCCCTTCTCGACGTACTTCAGGGCCGTCTCAGCTGCGAGCGTTGGGTCGACATAGACGTCTTCGGTCGGGTCGTCGTCGGCCGGGTACAGGTAGGTGTACGAGCGGACACGATCGCGAACCCTGCCTCCGAGCAGGTCGGTGACGTTGCGGCCGGCCTCTTTGCCAACAATGTCCCACGAGGCCACATCGAACGCACTGAGCACGCCGCCGACGGTGACGTCGGGCCGGCCCGTGAACGCAATCGAGTAGATCTTACGAGTGCGCTCTTCGATTCTGAACGGGTCGGTCCCCTTGACGAAACGATCGAAGATGTCGGAGACAACCGCTTCGACCGTTGCCGCATCGAACGGCGGCGAGTAGACCTCGCCCCAACCGGTGGCCCCGGTATCGGTGGAGAGCTTCACGAAGACGAAGTAACGACCGCCGTAGCTCGGCGGCGGGTTCGCAACGACGAAGGTTTCGACCTCGGTGAACTTCACGATGGTGCCTGACCGACCTACGAGTCCATGACGACAACGTTGCGGATCGTCGACCCTTCGGACACGTTCTCGATCGCGCCGTTGATGTCGTCGAGGGAGTAGGTGCCGCTGATCAGTTCATCGAGCTTGAGTTTGCCTTCTTGGTACCACTCGATCAGTTGCGGGATGTCGCGACGAATATCGCTGGTCCCCATCTTCGACCCGATGATGCGGTGACCCACTGCAGCGATCACGACCGGGTCGATCTCGATCTCTTGGCCCAGCGCGGGCATGCCGACGATCACGATCTCGCCGCCGGCTTCGATGTAGCGCAGCGCCGACTTGATTGCGGGTGATGATCCGACGGTCACGAGACAATGAGTAACGCCCTTGCGACCGCCCGTTGCTTCCTTTATGACGTCCTTGATGGTGTCGGGCGTCGCCACGTGCGTGGCGCCGAACCCCTTTGCGATCTCGAGCTTCTCCTCGGCGAGATCGACAGCGATGACGATCGGCGCCCCAACGATCGACGCTCCCTGAATCGCGTTCAGACCAACGCCGCCAGCGCCGACGACAATGACCGAACTGGTGTCGTCGATAGTGGAGGTGTTCGTAACCGCACCAACACCGGTGATCACTCCACAGGCCAGCAGCGACGCTGCCTCCCACGCCATGTCCTTTGGAATCACGGCTACTTGGCTGTGATCGACGATCACTTCTTCGGCGAACGCTCCGCACGAAAGCGCTGCGAGAATATCGTCTCCGTCCTCGTTGGTGAGGCGGTTCGTTTCGTCTGCTGCGAAAGATGCCTCGCAGTACACCAGGTTTCCGCGTTCGCATTGCGAGCAAACACCGCACGATCGGATGAGGGTGACGACGACGTGGTCTCCCTCAGCTACGTCGTTCACATCGCTACCGACCGCGGTGACGACACCGGCTGCTTCGTGGCCGTAGACCGCTGGCAGATACCCGCCCCACGCCCCCTCGGCGAAGTGGATGTCGCTGTGGCAGACCGCGCATGCCGCAATATCAACATGCACATCGGTCGGCCCAACGTCTCCGATCGAAACCTCCTCGACGGTGAGAGGCGTACCAAACTCGCGACAGATTGCTGCTTTCATGGCTAGACGCTAACCCATCCCTCAGAAAATCTATGGTCCGCCAACCGCGTCTACGCGGCTCAGCAACCACAGATTCCTGGTTGGTGAGGAACGGGCTACTCGGGAAGCAATGCGTCCAAGAGTTGCTGGTTCCACGCACCCTGGTCGAGATCGTATGCAGCGAAGTCAGCGTGAAACTCCCAATAGCCAAAGGAGATGTCCTGGCGGTTTGCCTCGTCGACCACTGTGGCGGTCCACGCAGCCCGATCGGCTATCGGCACCTGACCATCGTTTGCGAAGGCTCCGAACTCACCGAGGTAAACGGGCACGCCGGTCGCCGTAGACCATTCGGCTGCCCGCTCGACCCAACGCCGCAGCGCTTGGTCCGCTGAGGTAAACAGTGCCTCGCACCCGCGCGCTTCGGTACACACCTCAACTTCGGAAAGAAAGATCGGATCCGTCGCCGGATGCGAATTCAGCAGGCTGACCCCGGTCGATTCGCTAGGACAAGCCGATAGGTCGACGGTAAACCGCTCGACCTGGTCGGCGGGAAAGACTTCGCCCTCTTCGACGAGGCGGTCGTCGGGTGTTCGACACCGCACCGAAAGGCTCCCGTTGCCGGAAACGTCGAAGCTGATTTCTTGAGGTTCAACAGTGGCTCCAAAGTCGAAGCTAAAGCCGGCCCACTGACGCTCAAAGTCGATCCGTAGTTGGCCGTTCTCCGTGTCGGTTCTGCTGTCCCAAGTCTCGTCGGAGATGCCGTCGGCGAACGCAAGCACGTCGCTCGACCATCCAACACCGACCGGAGGGACCTCAGGGAGCCATTCAGCACCTTGGTGGGTGAAGGAGAACGGTTCATACAAGTGCACGGTCGAAATGACGTAGTCGTCGTCGGGAAGTTCGAGTTCGTCGAGGAAGTCGATGCTGTTGAAACCGACAGGGCCGATGAGTACGGGCCGGGTGGGATTGGTCTCGCGCACCACACCCAAGAGATCGGCGAGTAGGTCGTTCCACAGTTGAGGCTGCTCGCTGAAGACACCGTTCGGCTCGTTGAACAATTCGAAGAGCACGCCATCTCCAGCGTCTTGGTACCGTTCCGCGATCTGCTCCCAGATGGCGATCATTCGATCGCGATGCGCTGCTGGGTCGATGTGGGCGTCGTCGTAGTGGTGCATGTTGACGATGATCATGAGGTTATTTCGCTCGGCCTGCTCGATTGCCCAGTCGACGCGTTCCCAGATGTTGTCGTATCGCTCATCGTCAATACTCGGGTCTACCCCATCGGGAATCGTGAAAGGCGCTTGTGTGTCGGCATACCCGGCCCAGCTCACGGGAAGGCGGACGTGATCGAACCCGGCGGCGGCGATGATCTCGAAATGCGATGCGTCGAGGCCAACACCCCAGTCGCCCTCGCGGGGCGCCTCGAGCGAGTTGCCGAGGTTCATTCCCTGGCCCAGCAGCTGATTCACTTCGGTAGCGGTCAGCACCGCTGTGGTTTCTGGAGCTTCGGTCGTCGTCGACGAGCTCGACACATCCGGTGGGACGATCGTCGTGGGAGCCGACACGACCTCTTCGCTAGACACGACTTCACCAATGGCTTGGGCGGTCTCGTCGGTAGCGAGTTCGTCGGATTGGTCCGAGGTGTCGGCGGTGAGATCTGTTCCGCCAGCAGCGCTGCAGGCAGCCAAAACCATGCTCAACGCACACGTCATCGAAACAAGGCTGCGTTTGATTGCCACGATTCAATTCTACGGCGAATCACAAGCGCCCACCCGTCGGTCCTCTCGGGCGCACTCCCCACGCAGTCAAAGACGGGTACCTCCAGACAGGTGCGAGTCTTGCTAGTGGAGTTCGTCTACGAGCGCCTTTGCCATGAGGGTGGTGACGTCGATCAATTCGATATCCACGTCGACGTCGGCCACCAACGGCAGCTCGGTGCACGCGAGAAGAGCCGAAGCCGACTCGAGCCCTTCGACGATCGTCGTGAACTCGGCCTCCAACTCCGGGGACGACCCGCCCTCGAGCTTGATTGCCTCGATGAGTAAATGGACTCGGTCGGGGTCACCGTGAAGCTCGAGAGACAATGGACCGGCAAGCTCCTTATACGGCGATGTTTGTCCCGAGAAGTCCGTTACCGGCGCTGCCCCCAGCAGAGCCATCTGCTGTCTCCCTTTCGCTTCCCACTCCTTGCGGACACAGTCGACGGGAGAGATCAACTTTGCGTCGAGGGAAAGCGCCCGAAGTTCCGGCTCGAAGAGATAGAGGGTGTTGCACGCGATCGCGAAGGCATCGACCTGCGGGGCCAACTGTTCTGCGGCAGCGCGAAGGTGTTCCCACACGAGCTCGCGGGTGTCGGGCAATTGCATGGAGTGACCCAATTCGGGCACCGAAAGCACCACGACGTGGGGCGCGTCGATGTCGCCGCGATACGAAGAACCGAGCGCCCTTCGCGCTTCGCTCAAAACCTTCGACCAGAGATCGATCCCAGCTTCGGGCCCTGAGCCCGTGAGTATGCCGAGCCGCTTCGCTGTCTTGGTCACGGTAGAGCCCTAACGCAGTATCGACGACTCGACACGATGGCCTGATGGCTGTGCGGCCTGCAACTCGGGACTGGGCAGATAGCTTCGATTCATGGACGATACGTACACCCACGGCCATCACGCATCGGTCGTCCGGTCACATTCCGAACGCACCGCCGAGGACTCCGCAGGCTTTCTCCTCCCCCACCTCGATGCGCCTATGCGGTTGCTCGACGTCGGCTGCGGCCCAGCCACGATCACTTGCGACCTCGCTACCCGAGTTGGCGAGGTCGTGGGTATCGAACCGCCCGGCTCGGTCCTCGACGACGCTCGGGCCACCGCGGCCTCTCGAGGCACCGGGAACGTCTCGTTCCAAGAAGGCTCGGTGTACGAACTGGACTTTGACGATGCTTCCTTCGATGTTTCCTACGCCCACCAGGTGCTCCAACACCTCTCCGACCCGGTGCGTGCCATCGAGGAGATGGTGCGGGTCACCAAGCCCGGCGGCCTCGTTGCGCTCCGAGATGCCGACTACCGGGCGATGGCGTGGTACCCGCAGCCGCCCGAGCTGGATCGATGGATGGATATCTACCAAGCCGTGTGCCGCACCAACGATGCCGAGCCCGATGCGGGGCGTTATCTGCTCGCTTGGGCACTCGAGGCCGGAGTCGCGCGCAGCTCCATTACCGCAAGCGCCTCGACCTGGTTGAAAGACACCCCCGAAGCCGCAGCACGATGGGGCCAGACCTGGACCGATCGGGCGGTGAAGTCATCCTTCGCGAGCCAAGCCGTCGAGTACGAACTCTCCAGCCAAGATGAGTTGAACGAGATCTCGGCAGCGTGGACCGAGTGGGGCAGCAACGAAGCTGCGTGGTTCATGATTCCCCACGGCGAGATCTTGATTCGACTCTGACGAGAATTCGTCTGGATCAGTCGAGAACCCAAACGCTGTTGCTGAGAGAGGTGTCGCCCCACACGTTGTTCGAAACCTCAACGTTGTCGGTACAGGTGCCGGGAATCCAGTTGTGGTTCACGCCGTTGGGCAGGAACGGGTTTTCGAGGAACACCCGGTTGCCGGTGACCGCATGGTTCTTGCACTCTCGGGTGTACTCGTAGTGGTTCAGCGTGAAACCAACCGTCGTCCTGAGGCCGACACGGTCTGTTGCGCCGAAGATCGTGTTGTTCCGGACAGTGATGTAGTGGCCGCCAGCAAGGTTGATCCCCACATGTCCGGGGTCGACGATCACATTGTTTTCGACCAGGAAGTACTCCGATGCGCCGGATGCTTGTTCACCATCGCCGAGAATCATTGCGGTACCACTTTGGCTCGGTCCACCGTTGCGCATGAAGTTACCGCGAACGGTTATCGGGCTGTTGGGGGTTCCGCTGGCGGAGAAGAAATTGAACATGTCCTCATAATCTGAGTCCCACGGTCCCCGTCCTTCGACCCGATTGTTTTCGATGACGATGCCCGGGGTGTTGCGTAGCCGCGAGATCTGCACAGCGTTCCTGCCGGCGTCGTAGAAGTCGTTGTGTTGGATGGTGACATTGGGAGAACCTGCACCGGTGATGACGATTGCGCGGTTTCCGAAGTCGTTCTGGTTTTGTGAGATGTCGCTGTGCACCGTTCGCACTTCATTGTTGACGAACGTGAAGTCGGGTGTGTCGTGAACCACGATCAGGTCATTCTTGAGCCGACCGCTCTCTTTGCGAGCGTTGTTCTCGAACAGCGTGTTCTCGAAGATGATGTCGGACGAGTGGTACACGTTGATGATCGGGCTGCGCCCGAGGAACGTTCCCCTGTTCGGGCGTGTCGAGTCATCGATGGTCGCCGAGGTAGCGCAGTCGGTGATCGTGACGTTTCGGATAGTGACCCGCTCTGCGTCGTTGAGAGAAAGGCACTTGCCACCCGGGTTTGTGATAATCACGTTCTCCAGCACAAAGTCCGTGACTCCGTCGAGATCTTGGAAGCCAACGACTTCGCAATCGCCGACACAGCCAACCGACCCGTTGTTGCCGGCGACCGGGAGACCGCCGTGACGCGATGGGGCGAGGTCTGCTGCAGGGGCCGGCTCAGGCAGCGGTTCAGGAGCGGGAACGGATTCGGGTTCGGGTTCGGGTTCGGTTTCTGAGGTGGGTTCAGAGACCAGGGCTGGCTCAGAGTCCGCTGTTCGTTCGGGGTCAGTGGCTGGCGCACCCTCAGCAACCTCTCCAGATTCGAGGGTTGGCTCGGGCTCTACGACCGAATCAGATTCGGTGTTCGACGTTGGCTCCTGCGCGACTTGTGACTCAGATTCACCAATGAGCGCCACGCGGTGTTCATCGACGGGTTCGCGTACCACCGGCGCCTCACGCAATGGCACCTCCTCTGGATCGGCGGCCTCAACAGTGGGCTCGAGCGCCGATTCGAAGCTGTCGTCGTTCGAACGGTTTGGCTCGCTGAGTTCTTGACGTGGTGTCCGATCGAGTTCGCTCGCAAAAGCGAGCGCCGTGCTCACACCTTGCCCCTCGACTACCTGATCCAGCGCTTCGGTCTCGGAAGTGGCAACAGCAGTAAATCCGAACGCGACACCAGAAACCAGCAAAATGGCAGCTGCCTTTGCTTCCATCTTTTCGAAAACTGAAGTTTTCACTCAAAGCGCCTTCCCGCGTTCCGTCTCCGCATAGATCGGTCCTGTCGAGGGTCTTTTAAATGACCAAAAAGCCCAAAATCCAGGCGCGTGACTACCGACGACGGTTTGACCTCGCAGAGCGCATGTGGACGACGAAATGTGACCCGTTGTTACCAAATGGGCGACAAGCAACGCGACCGTCAAATACCACAGCCAACAGCTGTGCCCGATGACATTGCGCCAGGCGCTCCTGATGCTGAGGGAAGCTCGGTGCAGCGACTCTTCGCTCGTTGGTCTAGGTTGCGCTAGTCGACGGTGTCAAAACGCACTCTGCGAGAATAGTCGCGCAGAGTGCGCGAGTACCCCGAAACTAGTGGCGGTTTACGAAATGTGAAATACAACCCTCAAACTTGGTTATGGTAAACATGGAATTCGGGTTGGGTTCCGCCCGTTACACCCACAGGGCTGGATGTGACGGCGAAAAGATACTGTGCAAATGTCGCATGCACTCGCCCAGGGAAATTACGTGAGACGAAAAGATAATCAGCTAGTTCGAAATGAACGAATCATCCTGACCGCAGCTGCGGGCCTACTTCGCCGCGGCGACCGAAGCTTTCACGGTTATTCACTAACCGAGCTCTGGAAGGCGTCGGACGAAAAATCCAACGTCATGAACTACGCAACGATGTACCGGTGTCTCAACCGGCTTGAAGAGCGTGGGTTCCTCACTTCGGAATACGAGCAGCGTGAAGCTTCAGGACCGCCTCGCCGAATGTTCACGCTGACAGGCGAGGGGCAGATAGCAGCTAGCGAGATCGATACTGGCGACTTCGCCATCGAACTCGCACCGTTCAACTTCAGCCCCATCTAAGTATCGCCGCCGGCTTGTCGGGCGACTTACCGGTTGTCGACAACGCGTTGGGCCTTACCTTGCGAACGAGGCACTGCGCCTTGCGCCACAATCGTGACTGTGGTGCTTATACCGATGTTGTCCTTGATCCGCTTGGACAACTCTGCAGCTAGCGCCTCGTTTGGGTTCTCGGTCACCGGATCAGCCTCGACGTTGATTGCTAGCTCGGTCAAATTCCCGTCCTGGCTCACCACCAGTTGAAAGTGTGGGCTCAGGCCATCGACGGCGAGCACTTGCACCTCGACCTGACTCGGGAACACATTTACCCCACGGATAATCATCATGTCGTCGGAACGTCCAGAGATGCGTTCGATGCGGCGCATAGTCCGAGCGGTGCCCGGAAGTATGCGGGTGAGGTCTCGAGTGCGATAGCGAATGACCGGCATGGCGACCTTCGTAAGCGAGGTGAATACCAATTCGCCGAACTCGCCATCTGGGAGCAACTCACCGGTCTCGGGGTCGATGATCTCTGGATAGAAGTGATCCTCCCAGACGGTGAGGCCGTCTTTGGTTTCGACGCATTCCTGGGCAACACCGGGGCCGATCACCTCTGAGAGTCCGTAGATGTCGACAGCGTCGATGCCGAGCCGAAGTTCAATTTCTTCGCGAAGGCCATCGCTCCATGGCTCCGCTCCAAAAATCCCCACCTCGAGTGAGGATGCCGCTGGGTTGATTCCTTGTGCTTCCATCTCGTCGATGAGGTTCAGACAGTACGACGGCGTTACGAGAATGATCCTGGGCTTGAAGTCGTTGATGAGCTGAACTTGTTTCGCTGTTTGACCGCCGCTGATCGGCACCACCGTGCACCCAAGTTTCTCGGCTCCGTAGTGCGCTCCGAGCCCGCCGGTAAACAACCCGTAGCCATAGGCAACGTGTGCAATATCGCCTGGTCGTCCGCCCGCGGCGAAGATCGAACGAGCCATAACCGTTGCCCACATGTCGACATCGGCTTGGGTGTAACCAACAACGGTTGGTTGGCCCGTAGTCCCCGACGACGCATGAACACGCACGACCTCCTCACGAGGAACAGCGAACATGCCAAAGGGGTAATGCTTGCGAAGGTCGTCCTTCATCAAGAACGGAAACTTGGCGAGGTCGTCCAACGAGTGAAGATCATCAGGCGCCACACCCGCAGCGTCAAAGGCCTGGGTGTAGTGAGCGACCTTGGCGTAGGAATGCGCAAGCGTCGCCTGCATGCGTTCGAGTTGGAGCGCCCGCAGTTCGTCGATGCTGGCTGTTTCGATTGGCTCGTAGCCGGTCATGGTTCTTCCCTAGGGCCTTTCGGTGTGCGGATCGTACGACGGGGCAAAGCGGGTCGGTAACGCATTGGGGTACTCAAGGTCGAAGACGCTGCTCAGCCATTCCGAAGATCGAGCAACGGTTGATTCATAGAGGGTGGCGGCGATCTCGGCCGCTCGGTCACCAGGCCAATCAGCAGGCCTTGCCTGTACTGGTAGTTCGGGCCAACGCAGGCGAATACGGCGCAGGTCGTGGACGAGCATGGTCCGTAGCCCGAAGGCATCGATTGGTTCGATCCCCTTCGGCTTCGCCACGACCGAAGAATGGACAGGCCCATAGCGGTCGACGAACCCCAAGTATGCGGCGGCGAGGTCATCACTATCGGATTCCGCAATGAAGAATCCGTCCTCGACGAGCTCGGCCAACTCGGTAAACGTCGCTGTGGCGATGACGGGTCGAACGTTCTGATCGACGAGCTGCATCAACTCTCGGGCGGACTCGGGCTTTACCCCCGGCGCAGCGAGCACACGCGATGACACGGGCACGAAACCATTCCACGAAAAGTGCTCGCGTATGCGCGAGAACTCGGGTGCCGGGAGCGTTGTGGGCAAGAACAGCAGGACCCAGTCACCAGACCAATCCGGGTCTTCGACGCCGTAGATGCGCTGCGAAGCTTGGGCCGACTCAGCAAACGCAAGTTCGGTCATGTGATAGCGGCTCTGGCGGCCCACCCGCTCGGTGTACAACCAGTCTTCAGCAACGAGGCGGTTCATCGAGGTGCGGACCAGGCGGTCGGTGAAGCCAAAGCACTCACTGAGGCGGAGCATCTGACTCACCCAGATCGACGAGCCGATCGGCACCAAGGTGTCTCCGATGATGGTCACTAATACCGAACGGGCAGAAATGTCAGGAGCCTCCGCCCATTGCTCGATCGTGCTGCTCAATCCTCGTGCCACTTGCTACCAGACCGCGGCTGGGTCGAGATCGAGAACTTCGCGCATCCGCAACATCAGCGGAGCGAAGTCGTCAGAGCGGACTACTCGACCGTGGGAGGGGACTTCGTCGAGGTCGCTACCGGGGAACATCGCCGAGATCTGCTCAACTATCAGGGTTGCCCGCGAGGCGAGCGGTTCTGAGACGACACCATTGGAAATGAGCACGTCCTCGTTCGCAACAGCGACGAACAATGACGGCAATTTGGGTAACACCACCACGAGGCCCGCTTCGAGCTCGGCGCGCGCTGGCGTTGCGATGAGCGAGTCCATGAGTGCTTGTGCATGACGGCGGTGATAGGTCTCCTCACGCTGCGCCCGAACCGCAGCGCTGGCCAGCGCCGCATGTGAGGAGCCGGCGACCAGTTGCCACCGCTGATCTTCTACCAAATCATAGATCCAGTGCCGGACGAGAGCCTCGGCCCAATCGGTCGTGCCATATTCGGTGAAGGCAGAAGAGCGGTACTCATTGGCGCCGCGCCCGAAAGCCAGAGCGTCGATGGCAGCATCGGTGGGCTCGACCCCATCGAGTTCACACACGAGTTCGTACAACAGCACGGCGTGGCCAAGTTCGTCCTGACCAATGCTTGCAAAGGCCAAGTCTTCTTCAAGGAAGGGCGTAACGCCGATCCATTCGGTGTGTTGCTGACCCATGAGGTGTTCGTCGTCGGCAAAGGCCAGCAGGAACTCTCGCAGTACTTCGCTACTGGTCATCATTTACCTGCTTCCCGGGCACGCTTGCGGCGCGCCGCAACCTCGGCCCCGTCGTGGTGGCGGTGTGGTTTGTCGGCGTTGGGGGCAATGAACTCGTCGTCCCCGACGAGCAGGTTGGCACGGTTCACAACCCACACCCGACTGCCTTCAGCGCGCCGGATATAGGACTCCCTAGCCATCACCATGGCCAACTCGTCGTTGGCCGCATCGAGGGCACCAGCATGACGAAACTCGTCGCGCCCATCCTTCTTCAAGAACACTTCGTAGGTCGCCACTGTTAACCCCTCATCACTTCGACGGTTTCGCTGCACGCTTCGCAACGATGAACCGAACGGCAGCGGCTCGGGCCGAACATCGACTTCTCGACCGTCGGTCCACCGCAAAGCGGGCACATCGGAGTTGCCGACCCGATCTGTACCGCAACGGTGAACTCGGTGGCGAGCGTTTTGCGGCCCTTCGGGCTTAGACGCTCGGGCGTCCACGCCGGCGAGGTCAGCCACTGGACCGACGCCTCGGAGATGCCGTCGACAGCCAGTACCGCTGCAGCGACATCAGCTTTGATCATCGCGAGTGCAGGGCAACCCGAGAACGTCGGGATCAGCCCGATGCCCGCGATGCCGTTGCGAACTTCAATGTGCTCGAGCAGCCCAAGGTCGACGATCGACAATCCTGGATACTCCGGATCGCTAACAGAAGAGATCGCGCTAAGGACAGCACTTTGGAGGTCGAGATCACTCATACTGTTGTTCCCTGCAGGGCGTTGCGGACCCAAGCGGTTCGTTCCCAGCTGTTGCGGGCCGAAGAGATGCGGCGAGCCGAGTCCGGGCCTCCTTGGGCGAGCGTCTTCTTGAGCGGTTCCCAGTCGATCGGGCCAACATCCCACTTGCCGGTCTCGTCGTCGTAGGCGAGGTCGGGGGCCGGCACGGCAAAGCCATAGCTGTGCATCATCGGTACGAACTTCTGTACCCACTTGTCGCGGAGCACCTCGTTACGTTCGCTCTTGATGTGCCAACGCAACAACTTGTCGTTCGGCTTCGAGTCGGGGCCGAAGAGTTGCAGCGCCGGCCAGAACCAGCGGTTGAGCGCCCCTTGGAAGATCTCCTTCTGGATGTCGGTACCTTCGGCGATACGCCGCATGCGGTCTTCACCCAAACGCATGTGAAAGCCCTCCTCGCTGATGATCCGCTTCAGGATCCGGCGGTAGGGGCCGTAGCTGCAGTTCTTGAACACCGCCTGCTGGCTGGCGAGCGCAGCAGCGTCGACGAGGAATGCAATGGCGACCTGGTCACCCCACGTCTCGGCTTTGTAGTGGAAGACGTTGTGGAACCGGCTGCGCCCGGCCATGAGGTCGACGAGCATCTCTTCGCGCGTCTTGATCTTCATGTCGGCGGCGACCATGTACAGCAGGTGACCGTGGCCAATCTCGTCTTGGGTCTTGGCCAACACGCTCATCTTGTGGCGCAGACCTGGTGTCTTGGGGATCCAGTCGCGCTCGGTGAGGCCACCCATGTATTCGGAGTTGGCGTGCATCTCGATAAAGGCGAAGACCGCTTGGCGGTACTCGTCGGGCATGTCGTCATCGACTTCGACAATTCCTCCGTCGTCGAGGAAGGCTTCGAAATTGTCCATGTCGGTCCAGGTTCGGGTCATGAGGGTGCTCCGTTGATGCCGGGTGCGTTAGCGACCATGGTCAGGACGTCATATGCCGCTGCCACCTCGCCGTTTTGGTTGACGACTTGGGTATCCCACGCGACCTCGCCGTACCCGCGGCCGTCGAGTTGGGTCTTTCGCTTGCAGGTGAGCACGACGTGGATTTCATCGCCGGGTTTCGTCGGGGTCGCAAAGCGCAGGCGATCGAGGCCGTAGTTGGCAAGGACGGGGCCTTCCGGCGGATCGACGAAGAGCCCCGCTGCGAAGGACAGCACAAGGTAGCCGTGGGCGACGATGCCGCCGAAGATGGGGCTACGCGACGCAGCCTCTGCATCGAGGTGGGCGTAGAACCGGTCGCCGGTGAAGTCGGCGAAGTGCTCGATGTCTTCTTCGGTGACCACCCTCGGTTCGGTCGTGAGGGAGTTTCCGATGGCCAGCTGATCGAAGTTGAGTTTGAACGGATGACCGCTATTCGTCGTGGGTGCACCCGAGATGTACTCGCCCGTGATGGCGGTCAATGACGCCGGGGAGCCTTGGATTGCGGTGCGCTGCATGTGGCTAAATACGCTGCGCATTCCGCCGAGTTCTTCCCCACCGCCAGCTCGTCCGGGGCCTCCGTGGGTGAGGTGTGGAAGTGGTGAACCGTGACCCGTGCTCGCAGCGGCCATTACCTCGTCGACGACGAGGACTCGGCCGTGGTGTGAGGCAATACCCCTTGCAATGGCTGCGGTTTCGGCGGTGTTCGCTCCGTAGATCGATGCGACGAGGCTTCCGTTGCCGCGGGCGACAAGATCGACGACCTCATCGACCGATGCGTACGGAATGAGTGTGGCCACAGGCCCGAAGGCTTCGACATCGTGGATGACGTTGGCGAACCGGTCGTTGGCTTGCAACAAGGTCGGAGCGACGAACGCTCCAGCGTCGCTGTCGACGCCGACAAAGCTGGTGGCATCGACCACGACCTCGCTGGCCGTCTTGAGTTGCTCGATCGATTCGATCACTCGTTCTCGCTGATCTCGATCGACGAGTGCCCCCATCGTGACCGATTCGTCAGCGGGGTTTCCGACCGTCACCTCGGCAAGCGCCTTTGCGAGAGCGGCAGCGGCAGATTCAAGTGATGCTTCGGGGACGAACGCCCGCCGGATGGCCGTGCACTTCTGACCTGCCTTTGTCGTGATTTCCTTCACCAGTTCCTCGACGAAGAGCGAGAACTCCGCGCTATCGGAGCCAGCGCTGGGTGCCAGCACGGCAGAATTGACCGAGTCAGCCTCGGTGGTGACGTGAACCGAGTTCGCAATGAGGTTGGGGTGGGCCTTGACGATGGCGCCCGTTGTGGCCGAGCCGGTGAACGCCACTGCGTCTTGACCATCGAGGTGATCGAGCAGGTCTCCGGGGTCGCCACTCAAGAGCTGTATCGACCCCTCGGGGAGCAAGCCGCTGTCGACCATGACGCGAACTGCCGCCTCGGTGAGGAAGGCCGTTTGGGGCGCTGGCTTCACGATGCTCGGAAGGCCAGCAAGAAACGCCGGAGCGAACTTTTCGAGCATTCCCCACACCGGGAAGTTGTACGCGTTGATCTGCACGGCGATCCCGCGGCGTGGCGTGCGGACGTGAACGGCCCCGAAGGAGCCGTCTCTGGAAAGCGGCTCGAAACTGCCGTCGACGATCACGTGCCCATTGGGCAATTCCTTGCGAGCCTTGCTGGCGTAGGCGAGAAGCACCCCTGCCCCACCGTCGATATCGATCCATGAATCGTTCTTTGTCGCTCCGGTCTTCGCCGACAGTTCGTAGAGCGATCCCTTGACTTCATCTTCGAGGAGGTGCTTCCCGAGGTTTCGAAGGATGGTGGCCCGCGCATGAAAGGTCAGTTCGGTGACCGCTGGGTTACCGACAGTTCGTGCGTAGGTCACCGCTGCTGCAAGATCGAGGCCTTTGGTGTCGACCAGGCCGAGGTGCTCGCCGGTTGCAGCGTCGACATAGGGAGACCCGCGACCTGTCCCGGTGACCCACTCACCGCTCAAATAGCTAGGGAGGACAGCGTCAGCTGCGGTTACAGCGT
>CAZBTI010000009.1:16406-21558 GCA_964494395.1 uncultured Acidimicrobiales bacterium
AGAACTACCAGACATAGAAACCTTCTCCGCTCTTCTTTCCGAGTTTGCCAACGGCCACCATGTCAACCATGAGTTGTGGGGGCTCGAACCTCGGGCCGAGTTCGGTTGCGAGGTGTTCGGCGATTGCGAGGCGGACGTCGACGCCGACGAGGTCGGTGAGCTTGAGTGGTCCGATTGGGTGCTTGTAACCGAGCGTCATGGCGGCGTCGATGTCTTCAGCGCTGGCCACGCCCGCTTCGATCATACGAATCGCTTCGATGCCGAGTGCGACGCCCAGGCGGCTCGATGCAAAGCCAGGGCTGTCGGAAACGACGATTGGGGTCAGGCCGAGTCGTTCGCCATAGCTGACCGCCCGCTCGACGGTCGACTCGCTGGTCTGTTCACCGACAACGACTTCGACAAGGTTCGATGCAGGCACCGGGTTGAAGAAGTGCATGCCGCAGAACCGCTCGGGCTTGGCGACTGCCGAGGCGAGTTCGGTGATCGGAAGTGAGCTGGTGTTGGAACAAATGATGACACCATCGTTGGCCGAGTAGTGCTCATCGATCCCGCCCAAAACCTGCTTCTTGAGGCCGATGTCCTCGGGTAGCGCTTCGATCACGAGGTTCACTTCGGCTGGGTCCGGGTGGACGGTGTCGACGGTGAGAAGGCGCTGCAGCGACTCGGCCTCGTCGGCTCGGTCGCGCTTGCCCGCTGCTCGCTCCAGCGAGCCTCTCACTCGCTCCTCAGATGCTCCGGCAAGTTCAGCAGATTGCTCGATGATCCGCACCGGCTCCCCTGCAAGCGCGAAGCTCACGGCGATGCCTCCCCCCATCGTTCCACCACCAATGATGACGATCATGTGCAGCCTGAATCGTTATACATAATTTTAAGTATATGAAGAAAATCTGTATCAGGTTGAAGAAAGTTCAAAACCACTTGGCTAGCGATCGTCGGCTCACGTAAAGTGGCGAATAGTGCAGAGCGCGGCGGGTTAAACCCACAGTCAGGGGCACAACGTGGTTAACAAAGTAGTTACCGGCAGTGACATCCAATCTCGCGAAGTAGAGGAAGCATTCGAACAGGACGCAACCTCGATCGGCGCAATGCACGGCTCGGCCAGGGGCAAGCGCAACGTCTCCCTACGTATTGCTGCGTTCGAACGTCTTGAAGATCTGGGGGGTGAGCGACTTCTCGACATCGGCTGCGGAACCGGCGAGTACACCACGACGCTCGCCGAGCACTACACCGAGGTCGACGGCATCGAAATCGAACGTCTCCGCCTTGAAGCGTTCGAGCGCAACAAGCCAGACAATGTTGCCCTACACCTGATGTCGGCGAACGACATGAACTTCGAAGACGACACGTTCGACACGGTCGTCATGATCGAGGTGCTCGAGCACCTGTCCGATCCTGTAACAGCACTCACCGAGATCGCTCGAGTCCTCAAGCCAGAGGGTCGACTCCTTCTGACGACCCCATCGCGGCGCTGGCCACTCGAACAGCACGGCGTGCTGTTCCGAGGCAAGCGCTACCCCAGCTACTACGCACCAGGCTTGGTCTGGGCGAAGCCACTTCACAAGAAGATGAGTGACGCTGCTGCGTTCGAGCCATCGGATCTTCGCGGTCTGGCTGAACAATCCGGGCTCAAGGTTGAAGGCATCACCTTCATGATGCCGCCACTCGATTCGCTCCCTGCAGGGCACAAGGCCCACACCGCAACCGATCTCATTGGAGAGCGCGTGAGCAACTTCTTCGGTCAGACGATCGTCGCCTCACTCAGCCCAACGAAGTAGGTCGCGTACGCCTTCTAGCCAGCCAGGTCCGAGACCACCGTCTGGATCTGACGGAGCCCTTCGGCGAGCTGTTCCATAAGTTCGCGCAGTTCGGTCTCTGCAATATCGACCTCGATAGGTACATCGAGATTGACCGGCACCTCGGCCTGCACGGGAATCGTCTCGTTGATCGGTACATCGACATTGAGCTGAATGGGCACGTCGACGTTGACAGGAACCGCAATGTCGACCGGGATCTCAAAGCCCAGGCCGGTGTCGACCTCGACGGTGGTATCGACGGTCTGATTAATCGGGACCGTCTCGTCGATCGGGAAGCTGAAGTCGCGCTCGATCGTGATCTCGGTATCGATGACCACGGTCTCGTCGATAGCTACAGCAAACTCGAGCGAGCTGTTGGAGAAGGTCTCAAGTTCGGTGATGGCTTCGTCGAGCCCCGCAGACACCTGCGGTTCCAGGGCGCCCACCTGGCGGGCAAACTCGATCACCTGGGCCGACACGATCGCTGAGCCCGCCGCACCCTCCTCAACGCGAATGAGATCTTCCTGTGCTTGGGCGAGGTCGTTCTGCGTGTCGTTCAACGATCGAACGACGAGGCCGAGGGCGATGACCACGCCAATGAGCACGATACCGAGAACGACCACGGCGGTTTTGAGGAAGTTGTCTGAACGCATGGGAGTTTCTCCAATGGTTGGGGTTTCTGATGAGTCAGATTTCTTTGTCGCAAACAAGGCCACGAGGAAGCCAATAGCGGTGAGGACTGTTGCGGCGAGGAAGGTTTCCGAGATTGCGCTAGCGGTCAGCTCAGCAGATGCTGCAGTGACCGCTGCAGGGAAGTCCGGATCGGTGATCGGCGGTAGTTCGAGGGTTCCGCGCAGTTCGTTGAACCGTGCGAGGCCCCACGCAGTGAGTGCGGCAAGACCAACGCTGAGACCGATCAGCCGGACGATCATGACGATGGCTGCCGCAGCACCTCGCTGATGCGGCGGAGACGCATCGACCACGGTCGCTGTCGTTGGAGCGAAGACCAAGCCGAGACCAAAGCCCAGGACTGCGAGTTGGGCGGCACCGAAGACAAAGTTGAGATCGGGGACCCACGTAAGGCCCATGATCAGCAACGCCACCGACGCCATGGCCATGCCGGCGATTGTCGGAAGTCGGTAGCTCACCCGTTCGGCGAGGCGTCCCCCAGCCCACGATGCCACCGCCATCGCTGCGGTGAGAGCGCCGAGCACCCAGCCCGCAAGGACGGCGGAACGTTCGAGGTCGATCTCGATCGCATTGACAAAGATCGGCACGTCGACCATTGCAATGATGAGGGCCGCTCCGACGATCAGGTTCACAAAGAGCGCGACGCGTAGGTTTCGACTGGAGAAGAACGCAGGGTCGATGAGCGGGTCTTCGGTCCGACGTTCGTGACGCACAAAGAGCAAGCCAAGCACCGCAGCTACGGGGTAGAGGATTCGGAAGTCGAAGCCGCTGCCACCCTGCAACTCTTCGAGCCCAGTGACGCTTTGAATCTCTGCGTTACCTAGGAGTGCAAGGTTGACCGTAATGAGGGTGAGCGAGAGAAGGACGGCTCCGGTCCAGTCGACCTTTCGTTCCCGACGATCGAAATGGGCTTCATCCATCCCGGCAAGCGCCCACCACGCGAGGGCGACGCCCACAAGCGCCAGTGGGATGTTGAGCCAGAACTGCCAACGCCAGTCGAGGAAACGTACGAGTAACGCGCCGTAGAGCGGGCCGAACACCCAACCGAATGTCTCGATCGCGCCGAGGTTGCCGAGCGCCCGAGCTCGCTTGTCGTCATCGAACACTTCGCCGACGACGGCGAGCGCGACCGGCACCATGGCTCCCCCGCCGATCGCGGTGAGGACTCGTCCGATGAGAAATGGGGTGAGCGAAGAGGACAGCGGAATGACGATGGTGCCGACGAGGAAGATCGAATAGGCCAACACGAAGAGGCGGCGGCGACCAATCACGTCGCTCAACCGGCCGGCGAGCGGCATGATCGATACGAAGGCGATGAGGTAGACGTTGACGATCCAGGCCGCATCGTCGAGACCATCGGGAAGTGTGAGGCCGAGGTCGTTGATGATCGGCCGGAGCATGGTGGTAACGACCGTGAGGTCGTCAGCTGCGACGAATACGGCGAACCCGACCACCCACAAAATTGCGCGAGGAGACGCTCGTCCCGGGGCCGCTGAGATCGTGTCCGTTCCGGTCATCACTCCACCGGTGGGGAAATATCGAAGGTTTCGCCGTACTCGGTGAGTTCGAGCACCCAGTCGCTCGTCGCCCCATCGAACTCGGTGGAGAAGGTCACCGAGGTCACCTCGGCGGTGACGGGGTGAAGCCAGAGGTCGAGGTCGACGCTCTGACCAGCGACCAGACCTGCGGTGATCGCCTGCATTCGGTCGGCTGGAGCAGTTCCGGTGAGGTGGTAGCGAGTTTGCTCATTGCGCTGTTCCTCGCCCACGACCTCGACATCGGTGAGACCAGCGATCAGCGGCCGCCAGCCACCAACCGGGTCGAAGAACAAGCTGGGGTCGATGTCGAACCCTGGGGGCAGTGTTTCGAAGCGACCGGTCGTGGGGTTCGATAGCCAGACCTCGTCGTCGATTGCTACCGCACCGAGTTCGGTCCGGAGAGCGCCTGAAACGGTGACGCCGAGAATCGCATCGGCCGATCCCGGCACGCTAAAGCGGCCATCGATGTTGTCGAGGGCAATGGATTGCGCGCCGTCGACGAAGACCGGGGCTCCGGTTCGCTCGAGACCGAACCGCACGCTCTCTACCTCTCCCATTACTACGGCACTCGTCTCTTGGAGCAATGCTGCGTCGAGTTCGAGCAGTTCACCGCCGAGGTCCTCGCCACCGCCACTACACGCCGCCAACAATATCATGGACCCGAAGGCCAACGCGATCAGACGGTACATACGTGACAAGAAACTCTCCCTAGCGGAACGCCCGAGAGCTTACGCGAACGATCGCCACACAGGTCTAACGCAGATCGAGCTGAAGAATTCCGTGCTCAGTCGTCGGTGTCGCTGAAGTGTCCTATTCCGACGACGATCATTCCCGTCAGACCAAGGGTGATCGAGAGCACGATGAGGAGGTTGTTGCGGTTCGCCCGAGCCGCAGCACGGTCGTCGAAATCGGCCGTTGCTTGCTCGTCGAACTGCACCAAAGCATCGGGCGGAGCGCCGAACTGGTTCTGACCCACGCCAGCCGACGCAAAAGCGCCCATGACTCCAAGCGCGAGAAGGGTTACGAAACCAAGTGCGGCAACGCTTCGACCCATACCGGGCCATCGGCGGCGCTTTGTCGGTTGTTAGATTTCGCGCGGGTTCCTTAAGGCACGATCTGCTGCGAGTGCCG
>CAZBTI010000009.1:21658-46019 GCA_964494395.1 uncultured Acidimicrobiales bacterium
GGCTTGGCTAGATACCGCTCATGGTGACGTCGGCGATGACGAGGCTGACGCCGGCAGCTGACATGGGCAGCCAGTCGACATCGTTGCCGACCGCCTGAATGTCGCTCAGCATCTTTTGGAGGGTCGAAGCAATGGTGATCTCTCGCAATGGTTCGCCGAGTTCGCCGTCACTGATCCGGAGGCCTTCAGCGCCTGTCGAGAAGTCGCCGCTCACCGGGTTTACCCCGGAGTGGATGCCGGCAACGCCCTGGATGAGCACGCCATTGTCGATACCGCTGATGAGTTCTTGCTGGCTCTTTGTTCCTGGCTCGAGGAACAGGGCACGGGTGCCGACGCCCGGGACCGAGGAGTAACTGCGGACCGCCGATCCAGTGGACGCAGCGTCCATTCGACGGCCGGTATACGCGTTGTGGACGAACGTGTTGAGACGACCTCCGTCGATGAGAACGTTGCGGCGGCTAGCCATGCCCTCGCCGTCGGTCTCACTCGCCGTAAACGCATCGCGGTTGGTTGGATCATCGATGAGGGTAAAGAGCGGTGAGGCGACCTCTTCGCCCATGCGGTTTGCGAACAGGGAATAGCCCTTCATGACCGCTTCTCCCGACATCGTTCCACCGAGGATTGCGAGGAACTGCGCGGTGACGAACGGGTCGAAGACGATAGTCACCCGTTCGCTCTTGGGCTGGGTGGCTCCGAGCAAACGCGTGGCCCGGTCGCCCGCATCGGCCGCGGCGCGCTCGACATCGAGGTCCGCTGGGTTCCGCCCGACACTGAACCCGAAGCCGATCTGGGTATCGCCATCCTCTTCAGCTAGGGCCGAAGCTGTCACATAGGAACCGGAATCGCGACTGGTTACCTCGACGCCAGCGGTGGAGACGAGCGCGCTTTCGCTGATCGAATCGACGTAGTCGGCAGATTCGATGCCCGTAATTCGGGGGTCGCTCGCCAGTGTTTGCTCTTCGAGCTTGATGGCCATGTCGATCTTGGCATCGGTGGCCATATCGGCCACGGCCTGGTCGTAGAGATCGAGCGACTGCACGGGCACACCATCGGGGCTCGCCAACCCGAGGAACTCGTCGGGGGTGCCAAAGGTGGCGTTATCGCGGGCTTCGGCCAATGTTTCGGCAAGTACGGACTCATCGAGTGAGCCGGCGTAGGCAAAGCCCTGCTTGTTATCGACAATGACGCGCACGCCAACGCCTTGGGACTCACTCGCCGTGAATTGTTCGATCTCGCCCTGGTAAACGCGAATCTCGGTGTCGCGTTCGTGAACGGCGACGACCTCGACGGCCTCACCTTCGTTCGACCAACTGAGAACGCTGCGAGCAATGTCGAGAAGATCTGCCATTGCCTCAACGTTAACGACCACATCGCAGAGTTCGTCGCTGTACAGACGTTTCTCTTGATGGTCCGATGACCGTTCGCTAAAGTAGCGGAGAGTGGCGGTAAGGGCGTGTCGACCCACAAATCGGGGCGCGTCTACCTATGGAGGAAGATATGACTGCTCGAATTTCCCGTGCATTGGGGTTTACGGCGGCGATTTTGACCGCACTTTTGGTCGTCTCCGTTGCCGTAGTCGGCAGCGGGCAAGGCGAAGCCGCTGCGGCAGAAGTTGGAACGCTCGATAGTCCGGGGTTCTTTGTTCAAGGAAGCGTCGATAGCGCTGGAAACCCGGTTTGGCTCTCCTCGGAGACATTCCGAGGGACGATCAACTCGTGCAACGACGTTCGCTGCGACAGCATCTCGTCATTCGTGGTGCCAGACCTATTCCGCGGCTTCGGCTTCGACGTCACCAACGATGATCAAGCGGTCGTCCTCGGCGAGTTCGAAGACCCGCAGACCTTCGAACTTGAAGACCGAATTCTCGTGTGCTCTGACGTGTCGTGCGACAACATCATTAGCAACACTCCAGCTCCTTCGAATTTGGGACGTAACGGCGACCTACTCGTTCGAGACAACAACTCGCTGTTGATCGTCGAAGACGGGACCATCACCCGATGCAACACACTCGATTGCACCGACTCGATCCGAGTTATCGATACTGGACTAAGCGGCGCAGTTACCCTCGGCGCCGACGACAGGCCGGTCTTCTTGACCTCTGATTCTGTCATTCGCTGCAGCAACCGAACCTGTAGCGGCGTCCCAACCGTGACTCAACACGGAATCGCCAGGGCCGTCTCGATCGCAACCTCGCCAAACGGGTCGCTGCTCATCGGTGCCGAACGCACAGCCTTCGACGACGGAGCATTCATTCCCGAGTTGCATCGATGCACCAACGCTGGTTGTACAACCACCACCGTGGAAGAACTCTCTGGAGTTCGCGCTGGTCGGGACTCACTCACGATCCTGGGCGGCGAGCCCACCACTGCGCTTTCGACGCTCGGACTTGGTGGCCGTGCAATCTTGCTCATTAGCGAGGGCACACAAGCGCCGGCTCCCATCCCAGACCCGGTCGAGCCAATTGGAGACCTCGGCTGCACAGCCACTCGGACGGGCAACAACGTTGTACTCGAGTTTGCCAACAACGGATTCTCGGCCAATATTCGCCGTGACGGATCGTGGCTAGATACCGTCACCGATGAGACGCGGCTCACCGATCGTTCCGAACCCGGAAGTAGCTACGTCTTGATTCGCCGCATTTCTGGCGACACGACCGAATACCCGTGCACCGAAGTCGATGATGGCGGCGCTGACCAGTCCCCTTGTGTACTGAACGTAACACCGAACGGGGTGGAGCTCAGCTGGGACGGACTGAACGGCAATGTGGTCTTCCGCAAGAACGACAGTTGGTTCACTACTCGGTCAACAAACTCCGGGACGATCACCGATGGCCGAGGCACCGCAGAGGACACCTACGAACTCCGCCACTGGCTGCGCGGCGAGCGCACCGACTACGCCTGCAACTAAACCGTTCCTCTCTTCGAAAATTTGAAGGGCCACCCACACTCAATGTGGGTGAGCCTTCAAATTTTGGTCAGGCAGCGGTTCCGCCGACGGTGAGGCTGGTGACGCGCAGTGTTGGGGTTCCGTCGCCGACGGGAACGCCTTGGCCGTCCTTGCCGCAGGTACCGGGGTGGCCCATAGCGAAGTCGTTGCCGAGTGCGTCGATGCGGTTGAGCACCTCGGGGCCGTTTCCGATGAGGTTGCCCTCGCGGATCGGCTCGGTGATCTTGCCGTCTTCGATGAGATAGGCCTCGGTCATGCCGAAGACGAAGTCGCCGGTTGCGGTGTTGACCTGGCCGCCTCCGAGTTGGGCCACGTAGATGCCGTTCGGCGTAGAGGAAATGATGTCGGCGGGGTCATCTTGACCTGCGGTGATGTACGTGTTCGTCATGCGAACCATCGGCAGGTGCTGGTAGCTCTGACGGCGACCGTTGCCAGAGGATGGGCGGCCCTCCTTGCGAGCTCGGATGTTGTCGTACATGTAGTCGGTGAGGATGCCGTCTTGGATCAGCACGTTCTTCTGGGCAGGGCGGCCCTCATCGTCGATAGCAAAGTTGCCCCACTCCGCCGACATGGTTCCGTCGTCAATGAGCGTGACGAGCGGGCTTGCGACCTGTTCACCCACGCGACCGGCAAAGACCGAGGCGGACTTGGCAACGAGGTCAGCTTCGAGACCGTGGCCGCATGCTTCGTGGAACAACACGCCACCGCCGCCGGGTCCGACCACGACGGTATGGGCACCGCTCGGGGCAGGACGGGCAGAGAGCTTGGTGATGGCACGGTTGGCCGCGGTGCGGGCCATCTGCGTGACATCGTGATCGTTGAACAGCTCGAAGCCAATGGTGCCGCCATGGCTTTCGCGTCCGGTCTGCATTCCGGTGTCGCCCATAGCGACACAGTTGATCGAGAAGAAGGTTCGCACTTGATCGTCGCCGGCGATGAGGCCATCAGAGTTAGCGACGAGGATCTTGCGGCGGCTGTCGCCGTAACGTGCGCTGACCTGAGAGATGGCGTCGCCGATAGAGCGCGCTTCTTCATCTGCGCGCTGCAGGAGTTCGACCTTGGTGCTCTTAGCCACAGTCTCGGGGAAGGTCTGCACCTCGATATCGCGAGAGGCTTCCTGGCGTTCGAGGCTGACCTTGCGCACTCCGCCTCCGCCACCACGGGCCGCAGCAGCGGCTGCTTCGGCGGCGTTGCGCAGTCCGGTCTCGGAAAGGTCGGCCGTGTGCGCAAATCCAGTGGTATCGCCAGAGACGACGCGAATGCCGGCGCCGCGGTCGCGGCCAGAGGTGAGTTCTTCGATCTTTCCATCGTCGAGGAACGCCGAGGAGTTGCGCTTGTCTTCGACGAAGACCTCAGCAAAATCAGCGCCGCCGGTGAGGGCGGCGTTCAGTGTGTTGGCAACCAGTGTTTCGTCGAGCACGAAAGGACCTTTCAGAGAAGTTGACTAATTCTATCGACCAACGGAGCGTGCCGAGTGAGAGTTTCAGCGGCCGATGTTCGTTTATGCCTAGGCTTCGGCTGTGGCGATAGAACTCGGCCTTCGTGGCGAAGCAAAGATGGTGGTTACCAAAGAGGTGACTGCGCTCACCCAGGGAACTGGGTACGTCCATGTCCTGAGCACGCCACGACTTTTGACGTTGATGCAAGAAGCAACGATGAATGCGCTCGATGGCCACCTGCCCGAGGGCATGATCACCGCAGGGCTGCGGATCAACCTCGATCACTTGCACGGAACCGAAATTGGGACCGAAGTGAGTTCCACGGCAGTGCTTACCCGAATCGAAGGGCGGCGCTTGGTCTTCGAGGCCGAAGCGCACGCTCACGGTCGGTTGGTCGGCACTGGACGGATCATCAGGGTTCAGATCGACAAGGAACGTTTTCTCGCAAACTTGAAGAGCGTGTAGGCAAGACCTCGTCTTCAGCTTCGGTGCCGAGTTCTACCTGGGTGCTCGTCTCGTCGGACTTCGGAACGGCGATCTTGGCCAGCATGGTGGCGACGAGCGCACCGAGAATACCGCCGGCTGCGTTCAGCCAGAGGTCGTCGACGTCGAATGACCGATAGGTGAAACCGAGGACTCCGGAAACGCCGAGTTGGGTGAACTCGATCGCGAGGGTCGTGGCGATGACGAGCGCAATAGCTGCCATCTTGTTGCTGAAGCGAGACCACAGCAGTGGAGCGAGTAAGCCCAGTGGGAAGAGGAGGAAGAAATTGCCGACGATCTGATTAAGGAACGTGAACTCCGATCTCGAAGCATCGACAACGGTGGCGAAAGGCCTGAAGTTGTTTCCGGGGCCGAATCCGGCATCGCTGCGCATCTGGCCTTGCTCGATGGCCGCTGCATCGATTGGTAACGGAAAGAGCGTCGCCGCGAGCAGGCGGGAAACGTAGAACGCAAACACCAATGAGAGGAGAATCATCGCTGGCGATTCACGCTTGATACGGTCGCCGCTGAGCGCCCACGCGCCCCAGAGGATTACGACGACATATGTAATCGACCCATCTAGCAAAGTTCCATCCTTTCTTGCGGTTCTCTCACGTAAACGCAATGAGACGGGCACTTAGTCAAAAACGGACACCAGTTCACAAGGTCTTTGGATCGGTGAACAATCGAGAGAATTCGTGAACAGGTCGCGAGTCGGCGATAGAAGCACCGCTACGGCTAACCGGTTTCGTGATCTGGGGGTATCGTGAATTGTGATGTTGCTATCGACCATTACCGGTCCGAGCGATCTTGATGCGCTCACCTACGAGCAACTCAGCGCGCTCGCAGACGAGATTCGCGAACTCATCGTCGCTTCAGTGTCAAAGACGGGCGGCCACCTCGGTTCAAACCTCGGTGCGGTCGAACTCACCATCGCCCTTCACCGGGTCTTTGACTCACCGCACGACATCATGTTGTGGGACACCGGGCACCAGACCTATGTGCACAAGATGCTCACAGGTCGGGTCAGTTCGTTTGAGGGTCTGCGTCAGGCAGATGGCATCAGTGGCTATCCCTCTCGCGAAGAGAGTCCGCACGATTGGATCGAGAATAGTCATGCGTCCACCGTGCTCAGCTACGCACACGGCCTAGCGACCGCTGAGGCATCAGAAGTTGGCTCGGGACGACGCATCGTCGCGGTCATTGGCGACGGCGCCCTGACCGGCGGAATGGCCTACGAGGGAATCAACAACCTCGGACACGCGAAGAGCAATGTCACGATTATTCTCAACGACAACGGGCGGTCGTACGCGCCGACGGTATCTCTGCTTACCGACTCGCTCGTGAAGATCCGGTCGAACCCGGTCTACATGCGGCGACAGGCAAAGATGGAACAGATTGCGGAGAACATCCCGTGGGTCGGCGACCACATCGAGCGATCCATCCACGCGACCAAGGCAGCGATTCGCTACATGTGGGAGCCGCCAGCGTTCTTCGAGAACTTGGGCGTGCACTACCTCGGCCCGTTCGATGGCCACGACATCGAGGGCATGGAAGAAGCCCTTCGCAATGCGAACGAGTTCGATGGCCCAACCGTTGTTCACGTGCTCACGCAGAAAGGGCGCGGCTACGCACCGGCCGAGAATGATCCGATCAAGAACATGCACGACACGTCGGGCATCAAAGCGGGTAGCTACACCCAAGCCTTCACCGAGACACTAATTAAGCAGGCCGAAGAGCACCCCGAATTGGTGGCGATCACCGCGGCCATGCCCGACTCGACTGGGCTCCTCCCCTTCCGCGAGCGCTTCCCTGACCGCACCTTCGATGTCGGTATTGCCGAACAGCACGCCGTTACCGCTGCGGCGGGAATGGCAATGGGTGGGCTACGCCCAGTCGTTGCTGTCTACTCAACGTTTATGACGAGAGCGTTCGATCAGGTCAACCTTGACGTTGGCCTGCACCGCCAACCGGTGATCTTCTGCCTCGACCGTGCCGGGGTGACCGGCGACGACGGCCCATCGCACCACGGCCTGCTCGACATGGTGTTGTTCACAAAGGTGCCGGGCATGACCGTCTTTGCGCCGTCGAGCTATCAAGAACTTCAGGTCCAACTCGGCGATGCAATAAGTCTCTGCACCGACGGCCCGGCGATGATTCGCTGGACCAAACAGGCAGCGCCGTCGGTCAATGAACGAGAGGTCGGCGTTGGATTGCGGGCTCGCAAAGCCCGCGAGGGCAACGACGTGTGCATTATCGGCGTGGGCAAGATGTTCGCCGAGGCCATCGAAGCAGCTGAACTCCTCGAAGCCAAGGGCATATCTGCCACGGTTTGGGACCCTCGGGTGGTATCGCCCCCCGACCCGGAGATGATCGAGAATGCAGCATCGCATGGCCTCGTCGTCACGATTGAAGATGGCCTCCGAAATGGCGGAGCGGGCGATGGATTCCGCGACAAGATCGAATCGCACATCCACTCGATTGGCGCCGATGCGACGAATTGTGAGATCCGAGTTCTCGGCATGCCACGCACCTACGTCCCCCACGACAAGCCAACAGTGATTCTGGCTCGTTACGGGCTCAATGCTGCCGGGATCGTGTCGGTAGTTGAGGCCGCCCGACAAGTCTGATCCGTGGGGATCAACGCTGGCCAGCGAGTGAGGCAATAGCTTGGGAGGATGTCCGACGCGCTCGACCCCAACATCGTCCTGACCGGTTTCATGGGAACCGGCAAAAGCGCTGTCGGCAAACGCGTTGCGACGATGACTGGTCGCACCTTTGTCGACATTGACCAAGAGATCATCTCCAAGCACGGAAGTATCCCCGAGATCTTCCAAGCTGGCGGAGAAGAGCAGTTTCGAAAAATTGAGCGTGAGATCGTTGCCGAGATAGCGCCGAGACGCAATCAAGTCATCGCCACCGGCGGCGGCACGATGCTCGATGCCGACAACATCGTGGCCTTTCTTGGCGCCGAGGTGTACACGCTTACCGCCGAGCCTGACGAGATAGAACGCCGAGTGCGCGCCGATGGCATCGAAAGCCGACCGCTTCTCGCAAACAGCGAAAACGTGTCAGGAACTATTGCTGCGTTGATGGCCGAACGAAGTGAGGCCTACGCCAAGTTCACCGCCGTCGATACAACAGGCAAGTCAGTCGACGGCGTGGTCGACGCCCTACGGGCCGCCGGCGCGCCAATCGCCACGGAGCAGACCGTCGATCCAACCGCTTCAAAGGACAAGACCAACCAAGTGCTCTACGGCGTGATTGGCATTGCCTTTGTGATCGCGGTGGTTCTTCTGCTCCTCGTTCTTTCCTTCTAGGACGTTCTCTTCGTTGACCGAAACCTGTTTCGGTGACGGTGGGCAAGAGGGTAAGGAGGTCAACAGAAGTGGTCGAAGCTCCAAGGATCTTGATGGCTGGGCTGTTAATACTATTTCGTGCACTTGTTCCGCTTTCGTTCTCTCCTTTTGACCCTTTTGGGGCTTTCGCTCCTCGTGGCTGCTTGTAGCGGCGGTGACTCCAACACTGCTGTGACCGGTGAAGATCCATCGGGTGACACCGAGTCCACAGACACCGATATCACCGATGACGGATCGACCGTCGAGCCATCGACGCTCCAGGGTGTTGAGGGCATTACTCCTCCCGACCTGACAGGGCCAGTGAACCCAGAATCGGTCGCCAACCTCGTTGTTGCGGTGACCGGCTCCCCTCCCGGTAGCGAGGAGCTCACGTGCCTCCTCGACAACTCCGAGGGTGATTCACAGCTCACCGAAGTGTTCAATGGCTTCGGCACACAAGGCTACGTGCTCGAACCCGAAGGCTTTACCGCACTGACCGTCAACACACACGAGTGCGTCGACAACGAAAGTTTGCTCGATTCGCTCGCTGCACTGTCCGTGCTTGAAGACGAGGGTGCCACCGAGTACCGCTCGTGCGTTAGCGACCGGATCAGCGATGAGACGAACGGCGACTTGGTCTACACCGGCCTCGCTGCACTCTTGGTCGGCTTTGCCATCCCTGAAGGAGCTACCGAGTTCACCTTCGACGCGGTCATCGAATGCGTCACTCCAGCGGATCTCGCCGAGCAGATCGCGTTTCAGAGTGAAAGTCAGCAAGGCTTCACGATCGAGGTCGACCGCGAATGCATCGTCGACGGGCTCACCGAGGAGATGATCACCGATTTCTGGGGAACCTTCATCCTCCAAAGCGGTGACGACCAAGGCGTGATGGACCTCATCGAGTCGTGCTCTGCTGAATTCGATTCCGGGCTCGAGCAAGAGATACCCGCAGACTTCGAGCCGTGGGCGGGCGTTGGTGCCCTCTCGGGAGTCGATCCATTTGTTCGCAACGGTGTCTACACCGAACCTCCGCCGTTTCTCCTCGAAGATGGTGTCGACTACCAGGCCATCCTCACCACTTCGGACGGCGAGATCACCATCGACTTGTTCGAGGAGACGGCGCCGATCACGGTGAATAACTTCGTTGCACTCGCTCGCGACGGCTTCTACGACGCCACCACCTTTCATCGGGTGCTCGAGAATTTCATGGCTCAGGGCGGCGACCCGACCGGAATCGGCAGCGGTGGTCCTGGATATAGCTTCGAGGACGAACAGAGCGCACTGACCGACATCGATCGGCGTGGTCTACTCGCTATGGCGAATGCTGGACCCGATACGAACGGCAGCCAGTTCTTCATCACCTTCGAATCACAGGAGGGCCTGACCGGCCTCCACGCCGTGTTCGGCGAGTTGATCGAGAGCGATGAGATCTTCTCCCAAGTCGACCTGCGCAACCCCGACGCTCCGAGCAGCCGCGGCGAGCAGTTGGTCAGCGTCGTCATCACCGAGAACTAGCTCCAGCTACCCTTCGCTATGGCTAATAGCGATGATTTGAGTAACGAGTCGGCTCTCACACGCGAGTCGATCGAACTGTTGCAGACCATGATTCGCAACGAGTGTGTCAACGATGGCACCGAGGATACGGGGCACGAGAGTCGCAATGCAGACGTGCTGCGTCAGGTGATCGAGGGTGTGGGTCTCGACGTCCAAACCTTTGAGCCGTACCCCGACCGGGCGTCGGTCGTTGCTCGCATCGAGGGTTATGATCCAGACGCTCCAAGCCTGTGTCTGATGGGCCACACCGATGTGGTGCCCGTCAGCCCCGACGGCTGGACCCACGACCCGTTCGGTGGCGAGATCATCGACGGTGAAGTGTGGGGGCGGGGCGCTGTCGACATGTTGAACATCACGTCGTCGATGGCGGTCGCCTTCCGGCACTTGGCCGATACGAACTTTCGCCCCAAGGGCGACATCGTCTTCTTCGGTGTGGCCGATGAGGAGGCCGGTTCGACCGTCGGTGCCCAATGGTTCTCAGAGAACGAGTGGGACGCGGTCGACGCCGACTACGTGCTGACCGAGAGCGGCGGAATTCACCTCGGCAACCCCGAGACTCCATCGATCATGATGAACGTGGGCGAGAAGGGTATTGAGTGGCGGCGCATCCGCGTGCATGGCACGCCAGGGCACGGTTCGCGGCCCTTCCGCAGCGACAACGCGTTGGTACGTGCAGCCGCCGTGGTGCAACGGCTGGCCGAGTATCGCCCTCAACCTCGATTCTCCGAGTTGTGGCGAGGGCAGGTGGCGTCGTTTGGTTTCGATGACGAGACGACGAGGGCGCTGCTCGACCCCGGAGCGATCACCGAGTACTTAGAAGAGTTTCCCTTCCCGGGTATCGCCAGCCATTTCTACAGCTGCACCCACACAACAATGTCGCCCAACGTCGTGAATTCGCCCCACGAACAGAAGTCGAACATCATCCCCGACCTCATCGAGATCGAAGTCGACATTCGCACGCTGCCAGGTGAGGGCCCCGAAGAGGTCGACGCTCATCTACGGGCTGCGCTCGGCGATCTCGCCGACGCAGTCGAGGTTGAAACGGTGCTCGCATACCCGTCGACGCTCAGCCCCACCACTACCCCACTGTGGGAGTCGATGCAGCGGGCCGTCGCTAAGCCGTTCCCTACCGCCGATATTGCGGCCCACCTGATCGTGGGCTTCACCGACAGCCGGGTCTACCGAGAGCACGGCCGGGTGGCGTACGGCGCTGGGTTGTTCAGTCCGTCACTCGACGCGATCAGTTATAGCGACCGGTTCCACGGGAACGATGAGCGGATCGATGTCGAATCGATGGCGCTGAGCACGCAGTTCTTCCTCGACACGGTTCGAGACTTCGGCACCCGAGACCACCGGTGAGTACGGAAACGATTGCGACTCGATGGGTCGTCATCACCGGACCGCCTTCGTCGGGCAAGACCACACTGCTCGAACTCCTCGCCGAAGCCGGAGAGAAAACCTCCGAAGATAGCACCCGCCAGCTCATCGCCGACGTGGTGGCGTCGGGTAGGGATGCTGAAGAGTTTCGCTTTGCCGACGATTTTCAGCCTCGGGTGCTCGAGGCCATGCTGGCCGCCGAGCAGCGAAACGACCCGGACGATGTCGTGTTCCTCGAGTACGGGTTGCCGTGCAACATTGCCTTTCACCGCACCGAGTCGCTTCCGCTAACCGAAGGCCTCGACGAAGCCGCCGATGCCCACCGCTACGCAGAGGTGTTCATCCTCGAGCCGGTCGGATGGGAGAACGATGATGAACGGGTCGAGGACGAGGCCTATCAGCAGCAGGTCCACCAGCACATGTTCGACGTGTACCGCGAGCGTGGTTACGACCCGATTGCTGTTCCGGCGGTCAGCCCAGAAGAGCGATTGACCTTCATTCGCTCAGCGCTCGAGGGTTAGCCCTCAAACTATTTGCGCGAGGCTCGTGAGGCCATAAATGCCCCGCCGATCGTGATGGCTGCACCGACGATTGCGAGTGCGGTCACCGTGTCATTGCGAATTGCCACGCCGAGGATGAGCGAGACCACCGGGATGAGATAGGTAATGAACGACGCCCGGACGGCGCCGACCCGGCCGACCAGCGTGCCCATGATCCAATAGGCGATCCCGGTTCCGACGGCGCCGAGGAAAATAACGGCGGCAATGGGGGTGAGCGACCATTCGTTGTCGCCGATCGTCCAGAGGCCGAACGGCGTCACGAACACGGTCGCCCTCGTGAGCATGGCGCTCATAATGTTGATCGGTCCGTACTTGGCTTGGAGCGGCGCTGCGAGATTCACGGCAAACCCATAACAGACCGTCGCTCCGAGGACGAGGACGACGCCTAGCGCCTCGGTGGAGCCACCACCCGATGACCCGAGGCTGATCAGCACGATGCCGATGAAGCCAATGACGATGCCCAGGAGCTGCTCGCCTTTCGGCACGACCTTGACGAGTAGCGCCGACACGATTCCGGCAAAGACGGGCGTGGCACCGTTGAGCAGTCCCGTGACCGCAGAGTTGATGTGTTCCTGAGCGAGCGGGAACAGGGTGAACGGAACCGCTACCCAAAGGAGCGACAACAACAGGACCTTGGGCTGGTCGCTGGATTCTATTCGGACCGAGTTGCCCCGGATCGCACGGATGATGATGAGGGTGAGAGCACCAAGGCCAACCCTGCCAAGGGTTACCGCCCCCGGCGTCAAGCCCTCGAGTGCTTCGGCGATGAGGAGGAAAGACGAGCCCCAGATCATCGAGACACCAACGAAGAGGCCCCAGTCGGCGGAGGTGAACGAGTCGTCGTTCACTGCTTCTGATTGTTGAAACATCGCCTTCGACTGAGTCACATGATCAGTCTGTCTGATGACGGCGCAAAACCCGAGCGGAAATCGGACATCCAACTCCGTCTAGAATCACGGGATGGCGCTACACCCACAAGCCGAATTTCTGATCGAGGCAGTGGCTCTGGCTCAATTGCCTCCACTCGACGAGTTGTCGCCTGAGGACGCTCGATTGCACTACAACCTGCGGTCTGCCGAACTGCCCGCGAATCCAGCGATCGGCGAGGTGAGCGACCGGAAGATCCCCGGCCCCGATGGCGATATCGGCATTCGCGTCTACCAACCGGTCAAAGCCAATGCAGACGAGGACAGTGCAGGCGAGCTTCGTCCTGCACTGATGTTCTTTCACGGCGGCGGTTGGGTGATCGGCACGATCGATACCCACGATGTCGTCTGCCGAGCCCTCTGCGAGGCGTTGGAGGCAGTGGTCGTGTCGGTCGATTACCGCCTCGCCCCCGAGCACCCCTTCCCCGCCGCGGCCGATGACTGCACGGCGGCGACGAAATGGGTCGCCGAACATGGCGAAGAGATCGGCGTCGATGGCACCCGCCTCGCCCTGTGCGGAGACAGCGCTGGCGGCAACCTCGCGGCGGTGGTTTCACAGGATTGCGCTGCTGTTGGTCCAAAGGTGAGTGCGCAGGCCCTCATCTATCCATGTGTGAATGCCACTCGCGAGAAGTCCGGGTCGCTGATCGACAACGCCGATGGCTACCTGCTCACGACCAATGCAATGGACTGGTTCTACGACCAGTACGTTCCCGATGCGGACGAGCGAGATAACCCTCGCTGCTCTCCGTTCCTCGGCGACCTCACTGGACAACCACCAGCCATCGTGATCACCGCCGAATACGACCCGTTGCTCGATGAGGGTGAGGAGTACGCAGACAAGCTGCGCGAGGCTGGAGTGCCCGTCGAATACATTCGAGTCGATGGCCAAGTCCACACATTCTTCACTCAAGTCGGCGTGTGCGACGCCAGCGCCGAATCGGTTGCGCGTGTTGCCGCCTTCGTAAAGGAGCACTGGTAATGGGTAACGACGAGTTCGACGCAGCGGCAAAAGAAGCCGAACTGCAGGCCGAGGCCTCGACGTGGGATACGTCTGCTCCGGTTCCAGCTGAGCCGGGCGACATCCCGGTCATCGACGTGTCGGGTTGGCTCGGTAGCGACGACCCGGACGCCCTTCGCGACGCAGCCGCAATCCTCCGGGATGCTTCAGAGCAGGTGGGCTTCTACCAACTCGTTGGCCACGACATCGAACAGTCGTTGATCGATGAGATCTTTGAGATGACGGAGCGGTTCCACGCTTTGCCGCTCGAGGTCAAGACCAAGATCGAGATGGACCGACCCGGCGCCACCATCGGCGGCATTGGCTACTTGCCGGTCGGGGAGCGGAAGCTGCCTCGGCGTACCTACGGAAACCTCAACGAGGCGTTCATTACCAAGTCCGACCGCGAGATTACATTCGACGACAACGATTGGCTCGCCGAAGACGTCCTCCCCGGCTTTCGAGACACGGTCGAACGTTACGGTCGAGCCGTCGAGTCACTGGCCCTTCGGTTGCTGCCGATGTACGCGGCTGCTCTCGATCTCGAGACCGACTACTTCGCAGACGCGTTCCAACACCCCTTCTCTCGGCTGCGCCTGAGCCACTACCCCGCCGACCCACCAGGGCCTGACGAGGCTTTCGGCATCGCCCCACACGTCGATACGACCGTGTTCACACTGCTGTTGCAGAGCGGCCCGGGCCTCACGATCTATCACCAAGGACGCGAGCAGTGGATCCAAGCACCCGTGATCCCCGGAGCCTTCGTCGTCAACGCAGGTGAACTGCTGCGGCAGTGGACGAACGATCGCTTTCTCAGCGCCCGCCACTTCGCAAACAATCTTTCGGCAGACCCTCGCTACTCGATCCCGTTCTTCTTCAACGCGACCGGTGACTTCGAGATGGCGTGCCTGCCCACCTGTCACGGGCCCGACAATCCGCCCAAGTATGCGCCCGTGTCGTACCTGACCAGCCAAGGCGTCGTCCAGGGTGAGTGACTCCACTCATGGAGAGACCCACGCTGACCTGATCGTCGTGGGTCTCGGTGCCATGGGAGCCGCCCTCACACTTCACGCTCGTAGGCAGGGCCTGAGCGTGCTGGGTATCGATCGCTACGACCCACCCCACGACCTCGGTTCGAGCCACGCCGAAACACGCATGTCGCGCCTCGCTGTTGGCGAGGGCGAGCAGTACCTACCGTTCGTGGCCCGCTCGCACGAGATCTGGCGCGAACTCGAAGCAGAGACTGGCGAGGAGCTGTTCTACGAGAGTGGCGGCTGCATCATTACCAAGCAGGAGGCCCCGAATGTAGATCGCTGGAACGACTTCGTATCGGCCACCGCCGAGGTTGCTTCAGGCGCGGGGATTACCTTCGAACAGATCTCTCCCGATGAACTGCGCCGCCGACAGCCAGCGATTCGGGTGCAGGACGACGACAGTGTCGGCCTTGAACCCACGGGTGGCCTGGTCATGTGCGAGCGGGCTGTTTCGCTGCAGTTGCAGCTCGCGAGGGCTGCGGGAGCCACGATCCGCATCAACGAAGTAGTCACTGCCGTACAACCAAACGCCGATGACACGGTGACGGTTACAACCAATGCGGGTAGCTACCGCGCCAACCATGTCGTGCTGGCCGCTGGCCCGTGGTTGCCCGAGCTCCTCAACTCGAGCGACCGTGAGCACCTGGCCATCACTCGACAGGTGGTGTTCTGGTTCGAGGTCGACGACCTCGAAGCGTTTTCGGTCGACCGGTTCCCGACCGTGATCTGGCCAGGTCATTCCATCGAGGAATACATCGGGGTGTTCCCGATGCCGCCGACTGGCACCCCAGCGCTGAAGGTGTTGGGAGAGCAGTTCATAACCGAGACCGACCCGGCCGCGGTCGACCGCAAGGTAAGCCAAGCCGAGATCGACGAGTTCTACGAAGTAATGGTCGCCCCTCGTCTCAATGGCGTGACGCCGAACTGTGTGAACGCATCGGTGTGTCTTTACACCAACACCCCCGACGATCACTTCCTGATCGACTCCGATCCGCGAAGTAATTCGATCACCGTGATGTCACCGTGCAGCGGCCACGGTTTTAAGCACTCAACCGCTCTGGCCGAGGCTGTCGCCCAGCAGATCGCCACCGGTGCTAGCGACCTCGACCTATCGCCCTTCAAGCGGCGCTGGTAGTGGGTTAGACAACGCCCGCGTCGCGGAGCGCGGCGATCTCGTCGTCACGGAGATCGAGGACATCGGCGAGGACATCATTTGTGTGCTCGCCCAGGGTTGGCGGGCCGTTGCGGTACGTCACCGGTGTACCCGAAAGGTGCATCGGGCTGGCGATGCCGGGCACGGTTCCCGAGAGCGAGTGTGGAAGGTCGATGCGTCCACCACGGTGTTTGGCTTGAGGTTCGTCGAAGGCTTGAGCGATATCGTTGATGCGAGCCGAGGGCACACCGATCGTCGGTAGCGCAACGAGTACTTCGGCCTGGGTCTTCTTTCGGAGCTCGGTTTGGATGAGCCCGGCGAGTTCGACCCGATGGGCGTTGCGGTCGGGGTTATCGACAAAGCGCGGGTCGGTAACCAACTCGGAGAGATCGAGCCAATCACAGAGTTGCTTGAACTGGCCGTTGTTGCCAACCGCGATCACGACTCGGCCATCGGAAACATCGAAGGGCTGATACGGGGCGAGACTCGGGTGCCATTCTCCGGTGCGTTGCGGCACCGCTCCCCCGACGAAATAGCTTTGCGCTTGGTTGATCATCAGGGCCAGACCCGAGTCGAAGAGCGACACGTCGACGTACTGGCCCTCGCCGGTCTGCTGACGGTGGAACAGCGCGCCAAGCACCGCAATGGTCGTGTAAAGCCCTGCCGTCTGATCGGTGATAGCAATGCCGGCGCGCAGCGGCCCAGCACCCGGTTCGCCGTCGGCTCGACCGGTCACGCTCATAAAGCCGCTCATTGCTTGAGCCAAGTAGTCGTAACCCGGTTGGTCGGACATCGGACCGTCCTGGCCGAAGCCGGTGATCGACGCGTAGATGAGGTCGGGCTTCAGCGCCGAAAGCGAGTCGTAATCGAGCCCCTTCTTTGCGAGGCCGCCGACCTTGAAGTTCTCGATGATCACATCGCTCTTTAGTGCGAGCGAGCGGACGAGGTCGAGACCAACGGGTGTGCCTATGTCGATCGTGATCGATTGCTTTCCCCGATTCGCGGACAGGTAGTACGACGCCTCAGAGGTTTCGTTACCGGCCTCATCCTCCAGCCATGGCGGACCCCACGCTCGGGTGTCATCTCCGGCGCCGGGGCGCTCAACCTTGATGACCTCAGCGCCGAGGTCGCCCAATATCTGTGTACACAGCGGGCCCGCCAAAACCCGGGACAGGTCGAGGACACGGACACCGTTGAGAGCTCCACTCATGAGGGCAGGATACTTTCCCAGCCGTAGGCTCAGAACTATGTCGATGCAAAACCAACTCGATGCGGGAATCCCCGTCGATCCCGAGGCCGCTCCGCTCGCACTCTTCGACCTCGACGGCACGCTCACCGACCCGGTCCCGGGCCTGCTCGGGTGCCACCGCTTCGCCTTAGAGCAGGTGAACCTCGACTTTGATCAGCTCGCAGAGAGCGCAGGCGTCGACACCACCGAGCTCGTGCGGCTGCCAATCGCCGAAGCTCATAGCGCACTCGGTGTCCCGAAAGACGCAGCCGCCGATGCCGAGAAGGCATACCGAGAACGACGCCCATTCGCAGGCCTGGAAGACCAGCTGTATCCCGGAATCGACGTGCTGCTCGCCTCGCTTAGCGGAGCGGGTTGGCGCATCGGCATTGCGACCAACCAGTTCGAACCAATGGCCGAGAAGATGTTGTCGCGGCTCGGCATTGCCGACCTGTTCGTTTCGATCACCGGCTCTGATCGCGAACGCACCCGCACCAACAAGGTCGAGGTCATCACTCACCTCCTCGCAGAAATCGATCCAGCGCCAAAGGGAATCGCCGTCATTGGCGACCGCGGTACCGACATGGACGCCGCCAAGGTGCTGCAGGCAACGTCGATTGGCGCTGCGTGGGGCTTTGGCTCGATCGAAGAACTCATCGGCGCGAACGCCGACGCGATCGCTGTCACTCCGGCCGATGTCAGCGAGCTGTTGATCGGTGACGATGCCTCGGGTGAACCACTCCCGAACTAGCGTGACCCGCCGATAGGCATAAGATGGCTCCTATGCACTCCCCCCGCTTCGAAGCGAGAGCTCTGATTGCATCTCTTGGCCTCGGCGCCCTGCTGTTCGTTGCATGCAGCGGATCCGTCGACGAAGCGGCTACTGCGGACTCACAGCCAGCAGCCGTGGCATCGGGTGATACCGAGACCAGCACGACCGAAGCCGCGGAGCGTTCGACCGAGATCTCGTTTGCGAACGATGTGCAGCCGATCCTTGAGCAGAACTGCGTGTCGTGTCACTCTGGCACCGGCCCCGGCACCACACACCTCTTCATGGAGACCGCCGAAGAGATTGCGAACGTTGCCGAGTTTGCAGCGTTCCGTGTCGAAGAGGGGCAGATGCCGCCGTGGCCACAGACCGGCCTACAAGAAGTGGCCTTCCAATACGACCTCTCGATGAGTGATGAAGACCGTCAGACCCTTATCGACTGGGCAGCCGAGGGCGGCTCGCTCGATGTCGACCCCACCACTCCTCTGACCGCATCAACACAGGCCTTCCCACCGATCGACGAAGACGTTGTGCTCTATCCAGAGGTTGAATACATCGGCACCGGCGAACTGCGCGACGACTACCGCTGCCGAGTGTTCGAAACCGGCCTCACCGAAGACCAGTGGGTCACCTCGCTCGAAGTCCGCCCCGACGAAACCCGAGTCCTTCATCACGGCGTTGTCTTCAAGGGCACCGCCGCCGATCGCGAGATCGTCGAAGATCTCGCTGCTCAGGACGACCTCCCGGGCTGGCAATGCCAGACCATCCCCCGCCTCTCCGACGGCTTTGCCAACCAAGTAGCGGCGTGGGCGCCCGGCACCGGCCCGATCACCCTCCCCGAAGGTTCAGGCCTGCGCACCGCAGCCGATGACTTCTTCATCATCCAATGGCACTACCACTACGACGGCGAGCCACTCCCCGATAACTCTGGCCTCGCAATCCAATACGCAACCGACGAGGAAGTCACAGCCGCCGGCGGTGAACTCGACGCTGTGAGCAACGGCACGCTCCTCGGACCGGTCGAAATCCCGTGCTCCACCTTTGAGAGCGGGCCAGGCTGTGATCGTGATGTGGCCATTGCTCGAATTGCTGAAGAGTTCGGCTTCGAGTCGACCTTTATCCCCGCATTCATCAACGCCCAGTGCGGTGTGACCCCCGAAGACTTCGCCCAGTTCACTAACGGCGTTTCCGAGTCGTCGTGCACCCACGAGGTACCGGCTGCTCGCGTCGCTTCGATCTGGCCGCACATGCACGAACTCGGTACGACGTATCGAATGACGCTGAACCCTGGCACTCCCGAAGAGCGGATCCTCATCGACATCGATCGTTGGAACTTCCAATGGCAGCTCGGCTACTACCCCGACGAGGAGCTCGTCTTCGAAGAGGGCGACACCGTCCGCATCGACTGTGGCTACGACCGTGCGCTTTGGCCAGCCGACGAAGAAAGTCGCTACATCGTTTGGGCCGAAGGCACTAACGACGAGATGTGCTACACCGCCCTAGCCGTCAGCGGCTAGTCCTGGCCCTGGCCGCCGTCGGCTGTACACGCTGCGCCAATTTCCCTGACATGAGATGTGACAAACGTCCTATAGTCGACGAATCACAATCAACTGGGGGAAGACGCAATGCTGAACAGAACGGTACGAGTAGCTGCAATTCAGGCCGAGCCAGTCTGGTTCGACGTGGATGCGACAGTGGACAAGAGCATCGGTCTGATCGAAGAGGCGAGCCGGGGAGGAGCCGAGATCGTCGCGTTCCCCGAGACGTTCCTCCCGGGTTACCCATGGCAGATCTGGCTTGATACTCCCGGAGCTGGCATGGCATTTGTGCCCAAGTACTGGGCCAACTCACCCACCGCCGACGGCCCAGAGCTCCAAACCGTCGCCGATGCAGCCAAGGCCAACGACATCACCGTCGTGATGGGATACAGCGAGCGAGACGGCGGCAGCCTCTACATGTCACAAGCGTTCATCACCCCCGACGAGGGCATCATCAAGAACCGCCGCAAGCTCAAGCCCACCCACGTCGAGCGTTCGGTCTTTGGAGAGGGAGACGGGTCTGACCTCGACGTTGTCGATCGAGACTTCGGCAAACTCGGCGCCCTCTGCTGTTGGGAGCACCTCCAGCCGCTATCGAAGTACGCGATGTACAGCTTGGGCGAGGACATCCACTGCGCTGCATGGCCCTCGTTCTCGGTCTACCGAGGGGCTGCGAACGCACTCGGCCCAGAGGTCAACAACGCAGCGAGCTTGATGTACGCGGTCGAAGGCCAGACATTCGTCGTCGCACCCTGCGGGGTGGTCGGACAAGCAGCCCACGACTTCTTCTGCGATACCGAGGCAAAGCAGCAGATGTTGCTCCAAGGTGGCGGCTACGCCCGGATCTACGGCCCGGAGGGCACCCAACTCGCCGAGCCACTCGCCGAAGACGAAGAGGGCATCTTGTTCGCCGACTGCGACCCGGCGCTACAAGCCATCGCGAAGTCGGCCGCCGACCCCACTGGTCACTACAGCCGACCCGACGTCACTCGCCTACTGCTCGACCGACGCCCACAGCGCCCGGTGACAGCACCAGAAGACGATGGCGAGGTCGTCGACCTAACCGAACAACCGGATACCGCCGACGCCTAACGACCCAAGGGGACCGACTTTTGTCCCTGCCATACGAGGTGCACGCACAGCTGGTAGAAACGGGCTGTGGCCCTTAACCGTCGACACTTTCTCGCGACCGGATTGGCTGGAGTTGCAGCGGCGTGTTCCAGCAACTCCTCGAACGCTTCGGAGTCGTCCGCGGACGAGCCGGCCGAATCGACCCCATCGACTTCGTCGACCAACACGTCTGCACCGACCACAACCACGGCGCCCGAGACGGCTTTGGTCGACGCGCCAGAGTTTGCGAGCCCGAATCCATTTCTCCTCGGCGTTGCTTCCGGTGACCCTGATCCAACGTCGGTGGTCTTGTGGACTCGCCTGATCTCCGACTTAACCACCGATCTCGAAGTGGCACTAGACATGGCGCTCGACGACGAATTTGGCGAGTTGGTGTCGTCGGAGATCATCAGCGCTTTGGCTGAGGATGCGCACAGCGTGCATGCAATACCCGACAGCCTCGAACCCGACACGTGGTACTCGTATCGCTTTCGCATCGGCGAGCACTCCTCCCCCACGGGACGAGCCCGCACCACACCCGACGGCGGGGTTACGCCGACGAGCTTCGGATTCTCCTCGTGCCAGAACTGGCAACAAGGGGCCTACGCCGCACACCGAGAGCTTGCTACCCAAGAGCTGGACTTCTTCGTCTGGCTGGGTGACTACATCTACGAATCTGGCCCACTCGACCTCGGGGTCGTCACCGCTGCCGGCCCAAGACTTCACGACTCGGGCGAGATCGCGACCCTCGACGACTATCGGGCGCGATACGCACTGTACAAATCTGACCCATGGCTCCAAGCGAATCACGCCGCACGTCCGTGGCTGGTGACCTGGGATGACCACGAGGTCGACAACGACCACGCTGGCAGCAGCTCTGAAGATGGCCAGGATCCAGCGGCCTTCGACCAACGTCGGCGAATGGCGTACAAGGCATGGTGGGAGCATCAGCCCGTCCGTGGCGGACCGCCATCACTCGACCCAGCCGAGCCGTACATCATCTACCGAACGCACCGCTGGGGTGACCTGCTCGACCTTCATATGCTCGATGGCCGCCAGTTCCGCGACCCACAACCCACCGATGGCGAACCGATCGACCTTCCGGGAGCGGCCAACCTGCCAATCCAGACGCTCAGCCCGACCTCGCTCAATCCAGAACAGTCGATGCTCGGACTCGACCAGCGGCAGTGGTTGATCGACGAAGTCACCGGAACGAATGCGATCTGGTCGACACTGGCCAACCAGGTGTACATGCACGGCATCAGCGCGCTCCCCGGCAACGAGCCCACGGTCAACCCCGATAGCTGGGATGGTTACGCCGGAGCCCGCCGGGTGCTGATTGAAGCACTCGGTGAGCAGGCAAACAATCTGGTCGTGCTCACCGGCGACTTCCATGCCGCCACCGTGGCCGATCTACGCGCCGATCCGTTCGACATGTCGTTGCCCGTCGTCGGTACCGAGTTCATGGCCCCGGCGATCAGCTCACAGTTCCCGCAACAACTGCTGGGGCTGGCACCTCTCGTCGTTGCCCTCAACGCCCAGATCCAACACTTCGAACCCCGGAACGGATTTATGACGTGCTCGGTGGACGAGACGACATGGGAAACCACGCTCCACACCGTGCTCGACGCAACGGACGAGATGAGCGAAACCCAAGTGACTGGTCAGTTCAGAGTCAGCGCTGGCAACCCAGGCCTAGCCGAGAGCACGGTAGACAGCACCGAGTAGCTCGTTCGGGTGACACCGCGGCCCTCCTTCAGTTCGCTCGCTGCTGGGAGTAGCGGCGGAGCGCTATTCCTGCCCACACAGCTTCCAGTGCGGCGAACACCCATGCACCGGTCAGCACACCGAATATCGAAACCGCAACGCAGCCAACAGCGAAGACCGCAATCCAGCCAGGGTGTCGATGCTCGAGGCTGTACGCCGTGACCATCGTGGCCGCAGCGACAGCACCGAAGACCGTCAGCACGGATCTTCGATCGCTGGGCAGAACGCGACCACGTCACATCCGCACGTTCGTATTTCTTCGAGCATGGCGAGGGTCTTGTCGAGCTCGGCACGTTGTCGACGGAGGTCGCCTATCTTGCGTGCGAGCAATGCTTGACCCTCTGCCCCAGAACCAGCGAGAACATCTTTGACCTCGGCGAGGCTGAACCCCGCTCGTTGTGCACGGCGAATGAAGTTGACGCGTCCGACCGAGGCCAAATCGAACTGGCGTGTGTTCCCCACTCGAGTTACTGGCGTGACAAGCCCTTGCTCATCGTAATACCGCAGTGCCGAAACGGCGACACCCGTCGTGGCAGCGAGCGTTCCGATCGACAGAAGCTCGTCAGCGCTCATATGTCGAACCCAGCGAACGAGGTGATGGCCTGTTGTGCATCGTCACCCACGGCAGTGACTTCAAGGACGATCTCGCTCGACGACTTCGTGATCATGAATGTGAGAAACGAACAGCACGAGGTCTCACGAGCGACGAGATCTTCAATCGTCGCCAACAAGGCCAGAGGGAAGGTCAGTCGGGCACCCGCGGGAACAGCCTCCACCGACGTGGCAACTTCTCGGAGGTCAGCCCACTCGAGCGATTGACTAACTGCAGCGGTGGGTGGAAGCGTGCACGCCACGGGGACTATGTGCTTCTGCTCATGATTCAGCGTCACGCATTCGACGGTACAACCTCAAGTGCACTTGAGGTCAAGGACTCTTTTGCTCGGGCCTATGAGTCGGCCTGGTTTGCGAGTTCGGCCAGCACGTCTTCATCGCTGTCATCGACCAGAACGAACGGGTTCTCCCATTTGCATGGCTGACTATGAGGACCAATACACGAAACTCTGGTTCGCTTTGAACGTGCGAGCGAAAAACGGACGTCCGACACTGATAATTGGCGGAAATCCGCCCGTTGTTGCCCAAGACAAGGCGAGCGGCTGAACGCCCCATCGCAACGGGGACGACCTGGATATCGTCCTCCGGGATATCGTCGAGCCCATGACCGAACTCGCACCGCTGCCCGAAAAATGGAGCCGAGCGATTGCGGTCGCTGCCCACCCCGATGACCTCGAGTACGGTGCCGCCTCGGCGATTGCTCGCTGGACGAGCCAAGGCAAAGACGTCCGCTACGTCCTAGCAACAAAGGGCGAGGCTGGGATCGATTCCATTCCGCCCGAGGTTGCAGGTCCGCTGCGTGTTGACGAGCAAATCGCTTCGGCCGCCACCGTTGGGGTCACCTCGGTCGAGTTCCTCGACCACACCGATGGTCTTGTGGTTAACGGCATTGACCTTCGGCGCGACCTCGTCGAAGCGATCCGCCGCCACCAGCCCGAGGTCATCATCGCCACGAACTACCGCGAGCGCTGGAGCAAAACCGGACGCTGGAACCACGTCGACCACCGCGAACTCGGGCGGGCACTGCCCGACGCCACTCGCGCCGCCGCCAACCGGTGGCTGTTCCGCGACGCTGGTGAACCGTGGTCGGGTGTTCGATGGATTGCCTACAGCGGGTCGACGCACCCAACCCACGCCACCGACGTCAGCACGCACCTCGACGCGGGCGTCGCCTCGCTCCTTTGCCACAGGGTCTACATCGAGGGTTTAAACAACCCACGCTTCGACCCTGCGGCGTTTCTCAGAAAGTCCGCTGCGTCGGTCGGTCCCTCGTTGGGCGTCGAACTCGCGGTCGGTTTCGAGCTCGTGCGGGCCTAGTTCCTCTAGGCAACCGCTGGCACGGCATCGTCGTGACGATGACGAGCGCGGTGGCATGGGGCGCAGCGGGGTTCGAGTTCGGTGGTGATCGTGTGTTTTGTCTGGTGGTGGGGCGGGTTGTGGTCGAGTTCGCGTCGGCTCGCTGCTGGGCGAACGACACCAAAACCGTGCGTCCGCGGACGCATCTTCCCCCGGCGCCTAGGAGGCGGA
>CAZBTI010000010.1:0-20403 GCA_964494395.1 uncultured Acidimicrobiales bacterium
CTGGGACAAGCTCAACGAACTCCGCGGCACCGCATAAACAGTCCCCACCACCTACCTAAGAGCAAAGATTTGTACAGGCTGACAGACCGTGGCGGTCTGTCAGCCTGTACAAATCTTTATTCGGTGGATACTGCTGGGAGTAGTGGTGCCCATGAGCGTGAGCTCAAGCCGGTGATCTCTCTCGTTGCGACGATGGGGCTGCTCGCCTCAAGCGTCAGCGAGAACCGGCCCGCTCCCATCTCGGCCAACAGGATCTGCGTCGTCCGCTGCGGCCCAACCTCGAGTTCGATCGACCGGCTAGCGCCATCCAGCGCAATAGTGGCGTCGATGGTCACGAACGTGTCGTCGGCGGGGTTGAACACGTGAAGCGTTGACAGCTCGTCTTCTTCGGAAATGTCGGCGGTCGTGAACAGTTGCTCCGACGCAACCGGTTGTCCGAGCGAGGCTGCGAACCCGGTGTTCGGCACCTCAACCTCGTCGACGACGATGACCTCGTTCTCGGGGTCGGGAACCTCGGCTTCAGGGCGCTGCTCCATGCCGACAACAACGCCAGAACCATCACTCGAACGGGCCACGAGCGAGAAGGACGACACGCCCGCGAGGCGACCTTCAGATACGAGATCGACAATACCGTTCTGGCCCGCCTGCAGGATCACCTGGAACGGCTCGACGAAGCGTTCAGCACCAGCTGGAAACACCTCGACATCGACACGCACATCGGTGTCGTTCGGGTTCACCACGACGAGGCGGGCAGGACCAGCAGCGGGGGTCACGCCGGCGAAGGTCCACTCAGGCGCAGGTGTGGGCGCTCCAGAAATCACGCTCAGCCCCTGCGGAGCGCCTCCGCCGTCGAATGACTGAATCCCCTCGACCACGACACGCCCCGAACGCACACGAACGAACGACGAGATGTTCTCCGAGGCCGCAACCACATCTGACACATCGATTGTCCGAGAGGCTTGAGAAGGGATGGTGAGACCAATCAGATTTTCGGGCGTTCGAGTGCCGACCTCTGAAACGAAGTCCACATCGACCGTGGCGAAGTCGGGGAAGGGGTTGAACACGACCAACTGCAATGACGAGCCAGGAACTGTGGATCCCGAGGTGACGACCCAATCGGTCGAGGCTTGGGACGCACACGCCGAGCGGGCAACGCCGGTAGGACCCGACGAGACTTTGTCGACGAGCACGCCCCCACGATCGACCTCGACGGCAACCGACACCGTTGCACTCTCAGGAGCGAGCTCAGAAAGTCGCATGCTCTCGATGGAGAGCGGCGGGATCTCTATCTCTTGTTCGACCACGGGAGCGTCGATGAGCGCCTCTGGGGCGCCTTCGAAGACCGACACGATCGCCGAAGCTGCTTCGATTCCCGTGTTCGCGATGACCACTTCAGAATCGGCAAGCCCATCGGCTCCGGTCGCCGCTGCGCAAAACCAGGTCGAAGACAGCGCTCCTTCGCTTGCCACCGATGACACGGTGGTCACCGCGGGCGCATCAGCTTCTGCTTCCGCCAGATCGACTCCCCGATCGAGAATGATCGCTCCCACAATCAATCCGATCACGACGATGAGGCCTGGCAGTCGGAATACCTTCATCGGATGACCTCGTCGCCGCGAAGAATTGCGAGTTCTGCTCGGCTTTGACGGCGCTCAGAGGAGAACAAGAACCGCCGACCAACGAAGAGCAACACCCAGAAGATCGCTTGCACACCGATGATGATGCGATGCAGCGCCGGCGTCATGAATACGAACTCGGCCTCGGTGCTCGGGGTCGCCGCTGTTTCAAAGCCAATTCCGGTGTTACCGGCATCGATACGGGGAGCGACTTGGCCATCGACCGAGAACACCCACTGAAGGGATGGATCCCACGAGGCAAAAATATCGCGGCCATCTCGGGTCTGCCCTCGGAACACGTCATGACCAATGCGTTCGATAACGGCCGGTTCGGCGTCTTCGATCCGCAACGGGTCGAGGTTCGCCGGTGCCACAGCACTGTGGACGGGCGCCCACGCGGTGTTCCGATAGATGGTGACAGCAGGATTCACGACACCATCTCGGACGAGGTCGAGTTGACCGTTCAGCGCTGCGGCCTCCACATCGGTGACGACGTTGCGACGCGAGACCTCGGGAACCGGAGCCTGCTGGTCGACCACGACGATAAAGCGCACCCCAAACTCTGCGAGCTGCCGTCCGAGGCGGGTGTTGCGACCATCGATTCCTGCGTCGACCACATCACCCAACAAGGCGGTCGCCCCGGTGTCGAGACCGCCCCAAAGCGCCCTGACGTCGGGGGTTCCATCGAGCGAGGTTGCCCAAGCCAAGTCGTTGCTCGTCGGAACCGACGCTGCGCCGAGCACGTGTGCATCACCAATCCACAGCACTCGATAGGTTCCGTCGTCAGCCTCGGGCTCGATAGAACTCAGCGTGGTCGAGAGGTCGACTCTGGCGAGCTCCCAGCGCCCGGTGGAGGCAACGTCGAGGAGCGGAACGGTAGCGACGGCGGCACCGATCACCGCAATGGCGGAGACCACCAACACGCGCAGTCGGGCCTTTTCGAGGTCGACCTCGATGGTGACCGCAGTCAGGCCGCCCAAGACCGCAAAGCCGAGCGCAACCGGTGCGAGCAGTACCTCGAGCACCGGCATGCCGACCGGCAGCCAGCCGCGGATAACCAGCCAAGCAATGCCAAAGCTCAGGAGAATCGCTCCCCAGACCCGCATGGCCCATGTGAACTTCTGGCCGACTCCCAACAGCAGCGGAAGAATCGCTGGGGCGAAGATCGCCCAACCCAGAATCGACGAGCCGGCGGGTCCGTTGGACAAGGTCAAGATATCGGTCAGCGCAATGTCGGTCGCGACCGGCGCGCTCGAGCTCGCGAACTGCTCCCACGAGCCAATTCCGAGCAAGTACGGGGCGTTCAGGGCCGCTGCACCGGTCAAGCTCGCAATGCCGGCGGAGAGGATTGGGAAGACACCGCGCATATCCCCCGACAGCAGAGAGCCGAGAACAAGCCCCGTGATGAAGATCACCATGCTCAACAGAACAAATGGGGTGAACGCCACGAGGATCGCGAGGGCGAACGTCATCGCTACCGCGGCCGTGCGCGTGGTTCGCGGCCGACCGAGCATGACTTGAACCGCTCCGGCTGGTTGCGCAACGGCGACCAGGTTGGCGAAGATCCATGGCAACGCAGCGTAGATCCACAGCGCCGACGCCGAACCGCCCGCTATGGCGTTGTAGGGAAGCGGAGAGGCGGCGTACAGCAGTGCAGAGGCAACGGGAGCCCAATCGCTACGCGAGCGGTGAAAGAGCCTCCACGCACCCACGACGCCGATGGGAAGCGGTGCCACGATGATGACGAACTCCAGCGCGCTGGCCGATCCGAGGAGCACCAGGCCAGCAACATCGAGCAACGGCAGCGCAAAGGAGGCAAACCCTTCGCTGCCCAAGCCCCAATCGCGCAATCCGCTGAACCAGTCGCCGGTCAGCGTTCCGAGATCGTCGGGGATTGCTCGGAACTCGCCGATCTCGGGGATGTCACTGGAGATCAGGCGACGCCCGCCAAAGAGCATCAGCGCTGCGATGGCAATGCCGCCCGCACCGCGAATGATCGAGAGTGTCGACCCATCTCCCGACTCTGAGGCGACCTCGCGTTCGGCGACACGCCGATCGACGCTCTCGGTGAGGCGGATAGAACCGCGCTGGCGAACCAATTTCAGGTCGTCGGGGTTGAAGCGTTCGTGATCGAGCAGGAGTGAGCGTCGCTGTGCGAGCGAGCCATAGTTCGCGACATTCCACAACCACGCCCCCGGGATGCGCACCAATTCACGGAAGTCGAATCGCGTGAGTGCAGCGACCATCTCGACGAGATGCAGCAGCACAAAGCTGAAGAGCGTGCTCGGAACCGCCGACGTTGGTGACGCAGCCAAAATCGAACGCATCTGGCGACCGCGCGAACGCTTGTCGGGTATCGAACCCTCGCGTGCCTGGTAAGCCCCACGATGGCGCGCCACGGCATCGCCAGCAACGACGACTTCGCCGCCAACGCTGCGGGCTCGCAGAGCCAAATCGTGTGCCTCGCCGTGCCACGCAACCGCCTCGTCGAAGCCCCCAATGGAGACAAAGAACTCTCGGCTCACGAGCAAACATGCCGTCGAGGTTCCGAACGCATCGGCGACACGATCTTGCTGCCCCTGATCGAGATCTCCGGCATTGACGACCGAGTCGACCTCACCAAAGCGGTCGGCGTAGAAGCCGGCTGGCATCAATCGTTTCGAGTCCGACCAATCGATCAGTTTCGCCCCGACCAACGTGGCATCGTTACGGCGTCGGAGCCATTCGCGCACCAGTGTCGAAATCGTTCCTGGCTCGAGCGCGACATCGTCGTGAAGGATGAGCAGCAGCGTCTCTTCGCACGATTCGGCTACCGCATTGACCTTCTCGCCAAACCCTGCGACCTTCGGACGCTCGATGACATCGACGCTACGAAAGTGTCCGTCCTTCTCGAGCGCCGCCGTTTGGCGTTCGAGCAGCGGACCGTCGGAGTCGCCGTGTATCAGCGTGACAGAGGCAGCCGGATAGTCCTGCGTCGACAACGCCGAAACAACGTCGTCAAACCACGGCCCTGCGCCGAAAGTTGGCACGACAACACGCACGCTAGGGGATGCGGTTTGGTCCGCAGAGGAAGTGTCGGATCCCGATTGCACAGCCCCGTTAAACTACCGTTTGTGGCGCCGGTCAGGCCAGCACCATAAAGGGGTTTCCTCCCCGGCAGATTTCACCCGACTTCCATTAGGGTTAAAGCACTAACTTACACTCTCACTGAGGGTGATAATTTTCTTCCCGAAGGGGGTGTCGTGCGCTCACTAATCACCGGAGCATCTGGTTTCGCCGGCCGTGTACTGCACGCGCACCTCGCCGAATCCGGGGATGAAGTCATTGCATGGTCCCGCGCCGAAGGCTCGCCCGATATCACCCAGCGTGACGATGTCTTCGCCGGTATGGCAACGGCTGAAGCCGACGTGGTGTACCACTTGGCTGCACAATCGCACGTGCCAACAGCTTGGAGCGACCCAATTACGACCTTGCAGGTCAACATCGAGGGCACACAAAATGTGCTCGACGCCGCGAAGTCCGCCAACGCACCACGGGTAATCGTCATCTCAAGTGCCGAGATTTATGGATCGGTCAAGGCTGAAGAGCTTCCCATTACCGAAGACGCACCTCTGCGGCCGTCCAACCCCTATGCAGCGAGCAAAGCGTCGGCCGACGCGCTTGCACTGGCCGCTCACCTCGGAGGAGGCCTCGACGTGATCCGTATGCGCCCCTTCAACCACTTTGGACCCGGCCAATCGCTCAGCTTTGTGAGTAGCAGCTTCGCCCGAAGAATCGCCCAAGCAGCCCGCGATAACAAGCCCACCATCGATGTTGGTTCACTCGATGTGCGTCGGGACTTCTCCGATGTTCGCGACGTCGTTCGTGCCTACAGGATGGCAGCGATCTACGGTGAAGCCGGTGCTGCCTACAACGTGTGCAGCGGCGTCGATCGCTCTATTGAAGAGATCGCCGAAGCCTTTGTGAAGCGTTCCGGAGCCGATATCTCCTTCGTCCCCTCCCCCGTCCTCCAGCGGCGCGTCGACACTCCAGTGGTGGTCGGCTCGGCAGAACTCCTCAACACGACGACCGGTTGGTCACCGAGCATTTCGTTCGATCAGAGCATCGACGACATCTATGCCGAAGCCGTCATGAATCTGGAGCCATCTACCGATCTGGATTCAGCCAGCGGGTCGTGACGAGCAGCCAAACAGCGAGACTCGCCGTAATCTCGGGCGGCGTTGGCGCAGCCCGATTCCTCCGGGGGCTCATCGATGTCACCGACCCCGCCGGTGTCACCGCGATCGTGAATGTCGCGGACGACATGGTGCTCCATGGACTCTCGATTAGCCCCGACATCGACACCGTCACCTACACCCTCGCTGACGCCATCGACACAGACCGAGGATGGGGGCTACAAAACGAGACATGGACCGCAATGAACGCCCTCGACCGCTACGGTGAGCGGAACTGGTTCTCGCTCGGCGACCAAGACCTCGCAACCCACCTCGAACGGACCGCCAGCCTCGCCGAAGGCAGCACGCTCACCGAAGTCACCGCAGCCATTGCGGCGGCCTGGGACGTCGAAGCGAACATCCTCCCGGTCAGTAACGACACGGTCTCAACCTTCGTGACACGTGCCGACACCGGCGACGAGATCTCGTTCCAAGAATACTTCGTGGGCCTCCAGCACTCGGTTCCTGTCTCTTCGGTTCGCTTCGACAAGATCGAACAAGCAATGGCCACACCCGAGGTTCTCCAGGCAATCGCCGAAGCCGACGCGATCATCATCGCTCCATCAAATCCGATCGTCTCCATCGCCCCCGTGCTTTCGGTGCCGGGCATCGCCGACGCCCTGAGCGCCCACTCCGGTCCAACCGTTGCAATCTCCCCCATCGTCGGCGACCGAGCGTTAAAGGGGCCAGCAGCCCACATGCTTTCCCAACTCGGCCACGACGCCAACGCAGCGGGAGTCGCAGAACTCTGGGCCGACATCATCGACATCCTCCTGATCGATGATGCAGACGCCCATCACGCCGCCGCCGTTGTCGCTGCAGGCGTCACCCCGTATGTGACCGACACGATCATGGCAACGCCGGAGCGGCGGGCACGGCTCGCACGAACAACGCTCTCCGCTGCCCGTCTTTTAGACTTCGTCCCATGACCGAACTCTCGATCTTCCCCATACCGGGTCTCCCCGAGTTCACGCCCGGCGACGACCTCGCTGGCATCCTCGCCGCCCGAGAAGAACTCCAAGATGGCGACATTCTCGTCGTTACACAAAAGATCGTGTCCAAAGCAGAGGGACGTTTGGTGCCGATCGACACCGACGACCCCCGAGGCCACAAAGCCATCGTCGAAGACGAATCGGTTCGCATCCTGAGGCGCCGAGGTGAACTCATCATCAGCGAGACCTCCCACGGTTTCGTGTGTGCAAACGCAGGCGTTGACCTCTCGAACGTCGAAGCCGGCCACGCCTGCCTCCTTCCCGTCGACTCCGACCGATCCGCGCGCCGCATACGCGACGTCGTGCGAGGCGTTTCGGGAATCGAAATCGGCGTGATCATCTCCGATACGTTCGGGCGGCCTTGGCGTCGCGGCGTCACCGACGTTGCTATCGGGTCCGCGGGTATCGGGCCAATCCTCGATTTGCGAGGCACAAATGATGCTCTCGGCCGAGAGCTTATGGTCACCGAAGTAGCCATCGTCGATGAACTCGCCGCGGCAGCTGACCTCGTCATGGGTAAGAGTGAAGGCTATGGCGCCGCTATTATCAGAGGAGTCCCTGCCGCCTGGTTCAGGAGCGGAAGCGTCGTCGACGAGATCGTACGAAGCCCCGCTGAAGACTTATTTCGCTAGGAGCACCCAGTGACAACCCCCAACCCGAGTTCACCCGACCAAAAGACCGCTGCGGTAGTCAGTGGCTATTTCAGCCCCCTCCACGTCGGCCACCTCGACATGATCGAGGGCGCAGCCGAACTCGCCGACGAGGTCTTTGTCATCGTCAACAACAACGCCCAGCAAGAGATCAAAAAGGGCAAGGTCATCATCGATGAGGCCGACCGCCTGCGCGTCGTGCAGGCACTCGGGGCCGTCGACCATGCAATCGTGGCCGTCGACGAAGACCGAACGGTCTCCGCATCGCTTGCACACCTCGCCGAAACCTTCAGCGACTACACGCTGATCTTCGCAAACGGCGGCGACCGCATCCCCGACTTCGTTCCAGAAGCCGAGACGTGCGAAGCACACGGCATCGAACTCGTCTTTGGTGTTGGTGGGAATGAAAAAGCAGACTCGTCGAGCCGCATCAACGTCGAGCTTGGCTTGGAAGACGAACAAAGCGCGCCCCCTAGCGCCACTACCTGAGCACGAGCGCTCCTAGCGGTCTGACTATCCGGCTATTTGACGAAAGCGCCTTGGGGCTATTCGTCGTCGCTGTCTTCTGATTCTTCGACTTCGATGTCTTGTTCCAGGACGCTGCGGTTGATTGGGTTGCCTTCGGCGTCTTCGAGGACTTCGCCTTCGGCGTCGATGAGGTTTCCGTCTTCATCGAAGCCAATGCCGGCAGATTCGAGTTGGTTCTCAAGGCCGTCGACGCCGAAGGTGTCGAAGACGTTTGGTGAGGATGCCTCAGCGTTCGCAATGGCATCGGCAGGTGGAGCCGGAATGTCGAAGCCTTCAGGGGCGAGAGCGATCACGATTCGTGTGAAGTCCTGATCCAAACGCACGTCTTCGAGATCGTCGGTGAAGACCTCAGGATCGGTGTCGGTGTTCGGAGCAAAGCGAGCTACCTGCAGGATCGCATCTTCACCGTTCGCGCACTGGACACCCTCGGCGAGCGCAGGACGATCGGTGAAGGTAAGCGCGTCATCGCCGTCAAACGATGCAGTGGTTGCGCTGAGGAAGACGTCGAGCGTGGCGTTGTTGCCAGTTGCGGTCGAACTGAAGGGGTGGAGGTGGATCACGCCATCGGTGTGGGTGTGGATACCGGAGTGCGTGGTGCCTGGATCGACAAGCGGTGCTTGAAAGCCGTCGATGGTGCAGTCGTAGAGGCCGTACGGGAGGTGCCAGTGGTCGTTGAACGACGGCGACAGCGCCTGTACGTCGCGGGCATTCCACGAGAACGCTACGAGAGCGGTTCCCAACACGACGATGCCGAGCATCGCCATTTGGAAGCCGACCGGACGCTTGTCGCGACCAACCGATGCGTTTGGAGTTGCTCCCGCCTTGGCCGCCTTCGCGACCTTCTTGGAGGAATCTGAACCTGAATTATTTGACGAGTCTGAACGTGCCACATAACAACGCTAGCGTCTCCGGACCGTGTTTAAAGGGCACCGAGGAGAAGCTTGACGAATACTCACCTTTCTGCGAGAGCTCACCGTTGCGAAATCAACGCTCTGTAATCAGGCGGGAGAACACTTCCTCATAGGATTCGGCGGCCTTGCGGGGTGTGGTCCATTTCTCGACCCACTCTCGTCCACGAGCGCCCATGGCCGCCATTTCGTCCTCTGAACTAAGGATGGATCGCAACGACGCCACCAAAGGTGCAGAGTCGTCGGGCGGGACCGAGTGTCCAGCACCAGCTTCGACAACGACTCGGCCGACCTCAGTACCCTCGTCGACGCTAGCGATCACCGGGCGTTCGACAGCGAGAATCTTGTACAACTTCGATGGCACACTCGACCACGCAAGCCCCTGACGGAGCGGAATGACATGCACATCGGCGGCCGCCAAAACCTCCGGGACACGCTCGACAGGCTGGTACGGGATAATGCGGAAGTTGTCGAGACCTTCCGCTCGTCGGCGAACCTCACCAATTGCTGACCCACCGCCGTTCACCACGAAGACGAGGTCGGTAACGTCGGCCATCTCTCGGGCTGCGTCGGCGAGCAATTCGATCGATTGACTGAATCCGACATTTCCGCTGTACATGACGACGCGCTTGCCGTTCAGCCCAAACTCGTCGCGGTACGAGTTCTCTTTTGGCTGAGGCAAGAAGATCGAGGTATCGACAAAGTTCGGAATGATGGCCGTCTCCGAGTCGCTCTTGCCTTCGACGTTGCGTTGCATCTCTTCACTCAACACCGTCACAACATCGGCCTTGTCGTACACGAACTTCTCAAGCTTCTTCGCGACCTCGATGACCTTCGGGTTCGAGATCGTCCCGGTTTCGATCGCCACATCGGGAAACACATCTTGGATGTTGAACACGAACGGGACGCCACGACGTTTCGCCGCCATCCAACCCGATACCCCGAGCGAGAGCGGAGGCGACATTGCAAACACCACATCGGGGCTAAACCGGTCGGTGACCGCACTCCCCAACCCAATGGCGCTAAAGCCCGCGAAGGCCGCAGCCCGAGCAGCGATGTTCGTCTTGTCGGTCGGGAACGGATACACCCTCGTGATTTCGCCCCAGGCCCGCTGCTCGGTCTGGGTGAGTTTGCCAGTCCAACCCTCTTCAACTGCGTGGTGGCGATACCAGGGCGGTGCGGTGATCACGTGCAACTCGTGGCCCATCTCTCCCAAATTGTTGACGATCGCACTCATGAATTCGCCGGTCGGGGCGCTGTCGGGTTCGAAGTGTGGGCAGAGGGCCTGGATTCTCACGGTAGGGAGGCTAGGCGGTCGCGAGGCGGTAGGCGTGCCACTGCTGCTCCGCGGTTGATTCGAGGTTGTAGCGTTGCGCGTTTTTCAAACCGGCCGAGACCAATTGCTCCAGCGCCGACGTCGTTGGCCGGTCGACGATCGCATCTACCCAATCGGACACATTCGAGGGGTCGACCATCACCGCGCCAACGCCCGCAACCTCGGGAAGCGCTGTCGTATTCGAGCAAATGACCGGCAAACCGTAGTGCTGTGCCTCCAATACGGGAAGACCGAAACCTTCGTATGTCGAGGGGAAGACGAGCGCGTCGGCAGATCGATAGAGCGCGTCGAGGTCGGCCTTGCTCACATGACCCAGCATTTTGATCTGGGGCGAGAGCTCGCTAGCCCGAGCACGAATTGCCTCGTCGTCTCGACCAGCGGGCCCGACACAGATGAGTTGCAGTTCGGGGTCTCGTTCGAGGGCCTTGCTGAAGGCATCGAACAGCAAGAAATGGTTCTTGTGCCCGAGGGTCATCGCTGGGTACAGCAACATTGGTCCCATCGACAGCAGTCGCTGAACCGAAGCCGACGGCTGGGCTGCTTCGGCCAAGTCGACCGGCTCGGCAAAGACCGACACGGTCAACACCGTGTCGGGAGACAGATCGAACCTGTCGATCACCCGCTCACGCACCCAATTACTCGGTGTGGTGACGATCCGCGCACGCTCGATCGCTTGTGGAATGGCCCTCGACAGATAATGAACCTTGGTCTTTGAGAAGTTGTCAGAGAACTCCAGCGGTTGCAGGTCGTGAATCGTGACGATCGCAGCTTCTTTCGAACTCACCGGCACCGTGCCGCCGAGGTGATGGATGACGTCGAGTTGCGCGCTCCGGATCGCTCCGGGAAGCCACGTTCGCTCGACGAACACGCGCCGAGGCGGAGCAATCACATCGGGCGCAGCGACATGGTCCTCGACCGAACCCCCTGTGGGTCGGACAGCATCGATGCCCACCCCACTGCCGAAGAGGTGAAGCTCGACCGGCCCTTTCGCTTCCCCCGAATCGCCCAACTGTGCGCCGCTCGAGGCGAGGGCGCGCAGGACCCGGCGGGCGTACGTTTCTGTGCCGCCGACCTCGCCTGGCCGCAACCAGAGGAGGTTCGCCCCGACACGGAATGCGTCGGTCGAAGTCACACGAGTTCCTCGTATACGGAGCGCATCGACGCTGCGGTTGCATCCCATGTAAACCCCGACGCTCTCTCACGAGCGAGCGAACCGAGTTCAGAAGATTTCGCAGTCTCGTTCACGAACGCGGTCATCGCCGCACCCCAGCCGGCAGCGTCATCGGCGGCAACTCGTTGACCGGTACTCCCAACGACCTCGGTCAGGGCAGCACAGTGGCTGTGGATGACCGGCGTTCCCTGCGCCATGGCCTCCAACGCTGGAAGCCCGAAGCCCTCGGCATGGCTCGGCATACAGACCGCAGAGGCTGCCGTCATGAGGCCGAGCAGATCCCTCCGAGACTGCTTCCCCAAGACCCTGACGCGGTCGCTTCTCATCCCGGGTACTCGATCAGCAATCTCGCCCCAGCCAGTCGGGCCAACGAGGACCAGCTGCACCTCATTACCAACAACTTCCATTGCCGAAAGCAAGATGTCGAGGTTCTTGCGAGGTTCGACAGTTCCAGCAAACAACACGAAGTCATCGAGCATGCAGAAGCGCTCGCGGATGCGTTGCAACTGTTCATCGGTGAACTCTTGGGCCGTGGCGCCCAATGGCACCACTCTGATCCGGCTCGGATCGACACCCTGCGCCACCAGTTCTTCCTTTGTGGCCTGCGTTGGACTCACAATGATGTCGGCCCGCTCGATCACCCGATGCAAGCCCGCTTGCAAGACCCGCGCACCGCGCTTGGTCAGCATCTCGGAGTAGGTGAATGGAAAGATGTCGTGCACGGTGCATACCTGAGGCACCGTTCGACGCTCGGGGCAGAAGGCGACCGTGAGGTGGGCAACGTCGGCCTCGGGAACTACCTGGTCGAGCGCTCCCATCTTCGTGTTGTTCCACAGTTCGTAGAGGGCCGGGTAGGGCAAGGGATAGCGCTTCGATGGCGTGGGCAGCTCCAGTGATCCACCGCGTCGGACGGGCAGCGCTCCAACCGTGACGACCTCGACCGGATCGGCCTCTGCCTTAAGCGCAGTCAGCAACTCGAGTGCAGCGACACCGGTTCCACCTGGAACTGGATGGGCGCACTGAGTAAGCGAGTATGCGACCGAAATGACCATTTCCCGAATCGTACTTCGTAGGCCCCATCCAATCGTGCTTACCTCAGCGCCGCGCTTGGCTCAGCCTCAGGACAGCATCGTGTAGAGCGAAGCTACCCGCTTCGCTGCCACGTCCCAGCGGAAGAGCACCGATCGATCTTTGCCGACTTCACCCATCGCTGCTCGATCAGTTGGCGATTCAAGAAGCTGACCAATCGCGTCGGCGATTTGGTTTGGCGATCGGGTATCGACGGCGAGTCCCGCGGTTCCCAAAATGTCGGCTGGGGCAGTCCCTTTGGTTGCAACCACAGGGGTTCCCTGAGCCATTGCTTCGAGCACTGGCAAACCAAAGCCTTCGAGATGGCTCGGGTACGCAAGCACTGTCGCCGCTGCGATGACAGCTTGGATCTCTCCCTCGGGTACGTGTCCGAGCATTCGAGCGTTCGCAATCGACGCGATTTCACCCTCCGCTCCACCGTCAGCTGGTCCGGTGATGAGGAGGGGCACCTCGCGGTGTCGCTCCATCGCCGCGGCCAACATGGTCAGGTTTTTCCTCGGACTTGGCGCTCCCAGAAAGAGCACAAACTCGTCGGGGAGTTCGTACTTTTGACGGACGTGCTCGATCACGTAGGTCGGAGCGGGTTCGGTGTCGATCCCCCACGGGGTGACGTGAATTCGACGCTCGGAGACTCCGCGAAATGCGAGATCGTCGGCGGTTGCTTCCGATGGCACGAAGACGCTGAGCTTCTCGTCGATCACCCGCTTGAATATGCGGAGAAAGCACGCCACCTCATTGGGCGTGAGCCACTCTGGATACCGAAAGAAGGCAGTGTCGTGAATCGTCACGATCAACGGCTTTTTCGTGGTCGGCAAGAGATAGTGCGGAGCGTGGATAATGTCGGCATCAACCCACCGGTCGAGGCTTGGCCGCGACGAGCGCGCCCAACTCTCGGCGAGGGCTTTGCCTGGGAAAGGCAGTCGCCTTACCGGCAACCCGTCGGGTAGAGAAAGCTCCGGATTCGTGAGGTGCGTCCCTCGAACACCCACCACCGAGACATCGGGATTGTCGAGAAGTGCGTCCACGAGGTTGTTCGTGCAGCGCGTCTCGACACTCGCCTTCGCGTTCCAGTTTTGCTCAATGACGATTCCAGCTCGGGTCTTGACCGTGCGAGAATCCATCGAGACCGTTACTCAGCCCGCTTCGACGAGTTGACGGAAGTAGGCAATCGTGTGCTCCAACCCCTCGCGAAGTTGAATCTTTGGCTCCCAGCCAAGAAGCTCGCGAGCCTTGGTGATGTCGGGCTTTCGCTGCATTGGATCGTCGACCGGCAAGTCGTGATACGTGACCTTTGAGCCCGTATCGACCATCTCGGTGACCAACTCGGCCAACTCGCTAATGGTGAACTCGTTGGTGTTGCCAATGTTGACCGGCGAGTTCACGTCGGAGTCGAGCAACGCCAAGAAGCCCCGAATTTCGTCTTCAACGAAGGTGAAGCTCCGGGTCTGTTGGCCATCGCCGTAGATCGTGAGGTCTTCACCCTTCAACGCCTGCACGATGAAGTTCGAAACCACACGTCCATCGTTTGGACGCATGCGCGGACCGTAGGTGTTGAAGATACGAACGATCCTCGTATCGAGCCCGTGATGGGTGTGATACGCCATCGTCATTGCCTCGGAGAAGCGCTTCGCCTCGTCGTAACACCCACGAGGGCCGACGGGGTTCACGTTGCCCCAGTACTCCTCGGTCTGTGGGTGAACAGCAGGATCGCCGTACACCTCAGAGGTCGACGCCATGAAGAACTTGGCGTCTTTGGCCTTCGCCAGACCGAGGGCGTTGTGCGTGCCCAACGATCCGACCTTGAGCGTTTGAATCGGCATCTCCAGGTAATCGATTGGTGACGCTGGTGATGCAAAGTGCATGACCGCATCGACCTCTCCGGGTACCCACATGTAATTGGACACATCGGCATTGACGAACTCGAAGCCGTCCTTGCCAAAGTTGTGTTCGATGTTGCGGGTCTCGCCGGTGACGAGGTTGTCCATGGCAACGACGTGATCGCCGCGCGCCAACAGAGCATCGCCAAGATGTGAACCGAGAAAGCCAGCCCCGCCGGTGATGACGATTCGTGCCACTATGAGCGACCAATTCCTTGGTAGGTGAAGCCACGACGACGGACCGCTCCGCGGTCGAGCAAGTTACGTGCGTCGACGATGTGCTTGTTGGCCATGGTCTCGGAGATCTTGTCGAGATCGATGAACTTGAACTCTTCCCACTCGGTGAGAATTGCGAGCACCTCGGCGCCCTCAGCTGCGGCGTAGGCGTCGTCAACAACCTCAACCTCAGGGATCGGGCAATCGACGCCGACCGGGTCGTAGGCCTTGACGTTCGCGCCAGCGGCGATCAGACGAGAGACGATCTCGATCGAAGGCGAGTCACGCATGTCGTCGGTTCCGGCCTTGAAGGTCAGGCCAAGCACACCAATGTTGACGCCCTTGAGCGAATCACCAGCTGCGAGCTTGATCTTGTCGACCACACGATCGAACTGCTGGTCGTTGACCTCGATGACACCCTTGAGGAACGCAAAGTCGTAGCCAGCGTCTTCGGCAATGCCGATCATGGCCTTGGTGTCCTTCGGGAAGCACGAGCCGCCCCAGCCCGGACCGGGCTTGAGGAAGTGATGACCAATGCGAGAGTCGTAACCAATGCCCATGAGAACATCAGCAACGTCAGCGCCGGCTGCTTCACAGACCGCAGCGACAGCGTTCGCAAAGCTGATCTTGGTGGCGAGGAAAGCATTCGCTGCGTACTTGCAGGTTTCGGCCGATGCTGGATCGGTGATCAGGATCGGTGCACGAACACCGAGGTAGAGCGCTGCAACTCGAGACGCAGCAGCACGGTCCTCAGCACCGATAACGACACGGTCGGGGTTCAGGAAGTCGCCGACAGCGGAACCTTCACGCAGGAACTCTGGGTTCGATACGACGTGCACGTCGGGGCGGCCCATGGCGCGCTCGACGAGGAGGGTCGATCCAACCGGAACGGTCGACTTGTTTACAACAATGGCGCCACGATCCAAGAACGGAGCGATCTCACGAGCGGCAGCCTCGACGTAGGAAAGGTCGGCTCGTCCATCAGGACCCTGTGGGGTTGGGACGCACAGGTAGATGAACTCGCGGCCCTTGACGGCCTCTTCTGCACCGAGAACGAAATCGAGGCGTCCAGCCTTCTGGTTCTCTTGAACAATGGTCTCGAGGCCGTCCTCGTGAATCGGAATTTCACCCCGCTTCAACATGTCAACCTTCGCAGGATCGATGTCGGCGCACAGCACGTCGTGACCAAGTTGAGCAAAGCATGCTCCAGTGGTCAGACCGACGTACCCGGTACCAACGACCGCGATACGCGATGTGGATTGAATTTCAGTTACAGCCATCTCCAAGTTTCCTTTTGATCATCCGCCGATAGTTGTGCAGCCGATTCCTTCAGGGGGACGACCTCGCACGGCCGTGCTGAGGGGGCTCGGAGCTTCTTCCACCGCCGGATTAATTGCTTCTTCGGCTTCAGGTGACGAGAGTACGTCCACTTCGTCTTCAGACGCAAAAGCTGGGACAGAAGTCTCAGCGGCCGAGGTGTCGTCGGGCGAGGGAGTCGCCGCAGTCGCGGGCGGCGCAGTGGGTGGCGCGACGGTCGTCGTCGTTGCAGAAACCGCCGCTGTAACCGCTTGTGCGACAGCTCCCGACACGTCGGCAACCGGCCGCGGAAACACCCGTACGCCCGAGAAATCAGGCCCGACTTCGAGACGTAACGTCGCCCCGGTTTCAGCAACCAAACGTGGCAACGTCTCGAGATATCGAGCAACGAGAAGCGCCTGGTCGCGGTCGGCCGGATCGAAATAGACCGTGCTGGTCGTAGCGTCTTGCTCACCAACGCTCGACGCAACGAATCCTCGCTCGCCGAGTTCCTCGACATGGCGGTCCTCGCTCGAGGAGACCGCGATCGCGACATCCGATGGCCGAACGCCATCGTCAAGACCTTGGAATCGCGCGAGTAGGTCTCTGCTTTGTTCGGCGCGAAGTTCCTCGCCGATATAGGCACCGGTCTCCGAGAACGCCGCGCCGACCGGCAAGGTCGAAATATCTAGCGCATCAGTATCAAAGTCGCTGAACGCTGAAGCGAGGTCGGCGATCTCGCCGGGAGTGAGTTCTGCGTCGAGTTGGACCGCTTGGGTTCCTGCATCGATGAAGCTCGTAATTCGACTCACATCAGCGCGGCCGACATCCAAGATCTCCTCGGTGGTCAACACGAGGAACTCCTGTTGGCGAGCAATTCGGGCGAGATCGGGAACGGGAGCAGGTAAGTCCTGCCACTCATCGTCGATCAGTTCCTCGATGGAACGTGCACGAACGTAGCTGAGCGCCTGACTGCCATTGAGGTTGATACACCCAGATTGGGGAATCGAGAGCCCAGAGCCGAGGTCCCGGGTCGGAAAGGGAAAGTGAACCGGTACCCCACCAACGATGTCGACGATGTCCGAAAAGCCCGCAAAATCAACCTGCACGAAGTGGTTCACCGGGATCGAGAGGGTCTCGTCGATCGCCGTGATGAGTCCGCCAATGCCGCCGATGACTTGGGTCGCATTCAGCCTGGTCGACGTTCCACCTTCCACATTGACGATGAGGTCTCGAGGAAGCGACAACACGCTGCCGGTTCCGGTGGCGGGGTCCAATCGAGCGATGAGGATCGTGTCCGGCCGAACGATCCCTCGGGCTTCGTCCTCGGTCTCGCGTCCCGACCGGACCGGGTCGTCCTCGTCGAGGCCCTCAGAGCTATCCACGCCGAGGAGCAAGATGTTGACCGGCTCGCCCGGACCGCCACCTTGAGCCAACACGTCAGGGCCAACGCTGATCCGAGGGATGTCGTTCAGCACGATGTTGGCTTGCCAGAAGACGAACGCAGCGCCGAAGCACACCACCGAGACCAGTAGACCGGCCAACATCAAAAAGCGCTGGGGCCAAGTACGGCGAGGCTTTCCACGCAATCCGGTGCGCTGATCCGAGGCGTTGCCAGCCTCCGGCGTGAAGCGTTCGCCCGTGAATTCCACAGCATCGGGGGTGACAGCTTCGAAATGGGCCATGGGCTCTACACGCTAGCGCAGCAGCGAACCTGCTCCGGTGCAGGTCGACCTCGAGATCGGACGCATTCCGATTCGACCGGTGCCGGGCGATTACTCAGCAGGTCGCAGGTGTTTCACATCGCCGACATCAATGCGCCGCTGACGTCCCTCGACCTCGAGCAGCAACGCACCGCTCTCGTCGATGTCGGTCGCCCGACCAACGATGCGCTCCGCGCCCTGTTCAACACTCACCCTCTGGCCAATCGTGACGCACCGGTGTCGATACCGATCGAGCAACTCAACCGGCCCCCGCTCTTCAATCGTGGTCAACTCTCGGTCGAACCCAGACACGAGATCGGCTGCAAGAACCTCACGGTCGACGGGCGGACCGGGAAGATGATCGAGCGCTGCGGCTTCGGGCAACTCGGCGAAATCTGGAGGCGGCCAGCTGATATTGCAACCAAGCCCAGCAACGACACCGCGAAAGACGTTGTTCGTCACCACCGACGAACTCAACATTCCGCCAACCTTCTTGCCCACCAGTTCACCAACCGAGTCATCCTCGGCCGCCCCTGCGGGGATGACGACATCGTTGGGCCATTTCAACCCCACCGAACGTCCGCTGGCCTCGGCGGCGCCGACGATGGCCACACCGAGTGCCGTGGGTACGAGGTGGGCGGTCGCAGCGTTCGACCACGGCACGAAGAACGACACCATTAACCCGCCACCGCTGGCTTGCTCCCACGAGCGATCCAATCGACCCCGACCATTCGTCTGCTCGTCGGCGAACAACACCCTCGCTACCGCAGGCGACCCGGGAGCGATTTGCAGAAGGTCGGCGTTGGTGGAACCGGTCTGATCCACCCATCTGACGTCGACGAATCGGCCGGCACTCAGCTCGCTGCGTTGGCGTGAATTCGAAGCGGAATCGTGCACACCGCAGTCTGTCTGGCACTTCTCCCCTAGCCAACTCGCACAGTGGGCTGTTCTTGGACTACGAAATGTGGATGCTAACCAACGTTCTCGTAGCAAACCGCGGCGAAATCGCGGTCCGGGTCATTCGAGCGTGCAAGGAACTCGGCATCACGACGACCGCTGTGTACTCCGAACTCGATCGCGACTCCCTGCACGTCCGCCTCGCCGATCAGGCCTTCGCTTTGGGAGGACAAACTGCGGCGGAGAGCTATCTCAACACCGAACGGATGCTTGAGATCATCGAGGAGAGTGGCGCCGACGGCGTCCATCCCGGCTATGGATTCTTCTCCGAGAACGCCGACTTCGCACGAGCAATCACCGAAATGGGCGTCACCTTTATCGGCCCGCCACCCGAGGCGATCGAGGTTATGGGCGACAAGATCTCGGCTCGAGAAGCCGCAGAGAAGGTCGGCGTTTTCGGCGTGCCCGGAACCACCGATCTCATCACCGACCCAAGCCAGATCCTCGCCTTCGGCGAGGACAACGGCTGGCCGGTCGCCATCAAGGCTGCATACGGCGGCGGCGGCCGAGGCATGAAGGTCGTCAGCGGCCCCGACGAGGCAGGCGAGGCCCTCGAATCTGCTCAGCGCGAAGCACTTGCCTACTTCGGTCGAGACGAGGCCTACGTGGAGCGTTACCTAACAGCTCCACGCCACGTCGAAGTCCAAGTACTCGCCGACACCCACGGCAACTGTGTTTCTCTCGGCACTCGCGACTGTTCTTCGCAGCGGCGCCACCAAAAGCTCATCGAAGAAGCACCTGCTGTAGGCATCCCCGAGGAGATCCTCCACGAGATGAGCGAAGCTGCAAAGAAGGTGGCGGTCGGCTGTAACTACACCAACGCAGGAACCGTCGAGTTCCTCTACGAAGACGGCAGCTTCTACTACCTCGAGATGAACACCCGTCTCCAGGTCGAACACCCCGTGACAGAACTCGTCACCGGCATCGACCTCGTCGAGCAACAACTCCGGGTCGCTTCGGGAGAAGAACTCAGCTTCACCCAGGACGACATCGAGATCCGTGGTCACGCCATCGAAATCCGGATCAACGCCGAGGACCCCGCCGAAGGCGCCTTCCTCCCCTCCCCCGGCCTGATCACCCACCTCGCCGTACCCGACGGTTTCGGTACCCGCTTCGATACCGGCTACAACTCCGGCGACGAGATCAGCCAGTTCTACGACAACCTCGTCGGCAAGCTCTGCGCATGGGGCCACGACCGGCCAACCGCGATCCGTCGAACACTGCGGGCCCTCGACGAACTCGAGGTCGTCGGCGTCGCCACCACGATTCCGGCTGACATCGCAATCCTCGAAAGCGAAGCGTTCCAAACCAACACACACTCGACCAACTGGGTCGAAAACGGACTCGACCTCACCGGCGTCAAATACGAAGGAACCCCAACCTCCGCCGGAGACGACGACGAACCACTCGTGGAAAAGACCGTCCCCGTAGAGGTGAACGGTCGACGCTTCGACGTCAAGCTCTGGGTCCCCGAAGGCGGACAGACCGCAGCACCGGCCAAGAAGAAGCGCTCAGCCAGCAAATCCAGTGGCGGCTCATCGGGCGGCGGCAGCGGCGTCATCGAAGCACCGATGCAGGGAACCATCGTCGACGTTCAAGTCGCGGTTGGCGACACCGTCTCAGCAGGCGACACCATCGTCGTCCTCGAAGCCATGAAGATGGAAAACGCCATAACCGCCGACATAGACGGCACCATCGCCGAAATAGCAGTAGCAAACGGCGACTCCGTAGGCTCGGGTGACCTCCTGGCCAAGATCGACAAATAAGCGCTCGGCCTGAGCACCGCTTCGCTCGCTCAGTCAAAGTCGGCTTCACCCAAAGCCGTCCACCGTCCACACCCAAGGCCACAA
>CAZBTI010000010.1:20503-36032 GCA_964494395.1 uncultured Acidimicrobiales bacterium
CCCAAAGCCCGCAACGACAAAGATTTGTACAGGCTCACTGACCCTGACGGTCTGTCAGCCTGTACAAATCTTTACTCGGCCGCTTCGGTTAGGGTTTCGCTCAATGTTGGGTGGACGAAGAGGGTTTCGTTTAGGTCTTGCACCGTTAGTTGGTTCTGTACGCAGAGGGCGATGACCGAGATGAGTTCGGCGGCGTGGCGGCCGACGATCGATCCGCCGAGTACGACTCCGGTAGCGGGGTCCGAGATGAGCTTGACGAAGCCGCGGGTGTCGTCGTTGATCATGGCCTTGGCCGACGAGGAGAACGGCACTTTGGTCACGCGGACCTTGCGACCGTGGGCGAAGGCTTCGGCTTCTGACACGCCGACATCGGCGATTTCAGGTTCGGTGAAGATGGCCGAGGCTGCCTTGCTGTAGTTGATGTGTCGATGCGGGCGGTCGGCGTGCATACCCATCATGTGTTCGGCGATCTTGCGCCCTTGCATGGTGGCGACCGAGGAGAGTGGGAGCTTTCCGGAAAGATCGCCCGCGGCGTAGATGTGCGGAACGTTAGATCGAGCATTGTGATCGATGTTGATGAAGCCCCATTCGTTCTCGACGCCCGCAGCATCGAGGCCGAGGCTCTCTGAGTTCGGGATCGAACCAATGGCGAGCAGCGCGTGCGAGCTCTCGACGATGCGCCCGTCATCGCATTTCACGATGACCTTGTCGCCCTCGCGCTCGATGCTGGTCGAGCGGGCACCTTTGAGCAGGTGGACACCGCGGTCGATGAAGTTCTTCTCGAGTTCGTAGGCAACCTCGGGGTCTTTGCCGGGAAGTACGTGTTGGCGGCTGACGATGAGCGTCACCTCGGAGCCGAGCGAGGTGAACATGTGGACGAACTCCACACCGGTGACACCCGAACCAACGACCGTCAGATGCTCAGGTATTTCTGGAGGCGGGTAGGCATCGCGTGTTGTCAGGATCCGTTCGCCGTCGGGGTGACACCAATCGGGAATCCGTGGACGACTACCGGTCGACAGCAGGACTTTGTCGAAGTCGATGGTCTCGACAGTGCCGTCCGTCTGGGTTGCCTCAACGACCTTGTCGCTGAGAAGTTTTCCGGTACCGGTGATGATGCGAACGTTCTGGCTGCCGAGCAATTCGTTGTTCTTTTCCTCGAGGTCGCTCATGATGTGTTTCAAGCGTTCGTCGAGGTTCCCAATGTCGATAGTGGGGTCGACCCTCTCCAGGCCCATCCCGGCGCTACGACCGAGGAACGAGAGCGCGCCGCCGGTAGCGATCATTGCTTTCGAGGGGATGCAGTCCCACAAGTGCGCAGCGCCGCCGATGACGTCACGCTCGATGATGGTGACTTCAGCTCCGAGGCGTGCGGCGTAGGTGGCAGCCGAGACTCCGGCTGGGCCACCACCAATTACTACAAAACGAGTGGTCATAAGCCATCAACACTAGTAGTCAACCTTCACCATCTGGCGCTCTACTCCGACTACGATTCGTTCTCGTGCTAGCACTTGCCGCTCCGCTCTACATCGTGACCGGCGTCCTGATCTTGGCGGGTCTTGCAAAGGTCCGCCGACCATCTGCGACGGCGGCTGCGCTCCAAGAGCTCTCCGTACCCTCACCACTTGTCGCAGCCCGCCTTTTGGGCGCCGTCGAGGTCGTCATCGGGCTGGGTGCCATCGCCACTGGAAGCCGACTCCTTTGGCTCGGAGTGGCGATCAGCTACGCAGCGTTCACCGCGTTTGTTCTCTGGGCGCTGGCCGACTCCAGCAACGTTGGGTCGTGCGGGTGCTTTGGCCGCGAGGACACACCCGCCACGGCCGGCCACGCCGCGTTCAACGCCGCCGCTGCTGCACTCGCCCTCATTTCCGTCGCCGACCCGGTTTCGCTCGGCGAACTCGACCTCTCCATCGGCGCTGCGCTGATCGCCTTTGCCCTGATCGCTAACGGCATTGCGCTTAGCATCGCCGCACTTACGATCCTCCCCCGCACGCTGGCAAAGTCACGCGGTGACGCCCCGCCGGCCGTCCGCGAATTCTCCCTCGATTCCACCCCAAACCGCTGAGGACCCCCCAATGAGCTCACGCCTACTCGACCGCGCCGGTACCGCGATTGCAAACAGAACTTCTCGCCGCAGCTTCCTTTCTCGGTCTGCACTCGCGGGGACGGCCCTCGCTACAGCACCCGTCGCCTACGTACTCAAGCCGGGTTCGGCATACGCCGCGATCTGCAGTTGCAACAATCAGAGCTGTGAGTGCGATGCCAGTTGTTGCGATGGATACACCGAGTTCTGTTGCACGCTGACCGGCGAGAACACCTGCCCGACCAACACGGTGCCCGCTGGCTGGTGGAAGGTGGATGGGTCATCGTTCTGCACCTCGACCGGCGTGCCGGGCCCGCGCTACTACCTCGATTGCAACGCCATACCCTCCGGGCCGTGCGGGGCTGCTGGTGTCACCCGGGCAACCGACATGTGCGACTGCTCGTGTGCTGATGGAGACTGCGGAAACCGCAAGGCATGTTGCACCGCCTTCCGCTACGGCCAGTGCAACCAGTCGATTGCTTGCCTCGGCCCCATTGTTTGTCGCGTCGTGACCTGTACCCCACCGTGGCGGTTCGACCCCACCTGCACGACCGCTACCGCCACCGATAACAACACTCGCTTTCACAATCGCCCCTGCCTCGAGCGCCCAACACCTGATCGTGGAGCGCTTCCAGCGGTCTTCGAAGACGGCGTGTGGACCCTGGGCTTCTCCCTCGGAGGAGAATCAGAGGTCGAGACCGTGAAGTTCTACTTCGGTCGGGCTGGCGATATCCCGGTGATGGGCGACTGGAACGGCGACGGCACACATACCGTTGGTGTGGTTCGTGGCAACCGCTGGCTGCTTCGAGATGAGAACAACGAAGGCGCCCCCGACTACGACTTCCGCTTCGGTGAACCTGGCGACACTCCGCTCGTCGGCGACTGGAACGGTAACGGCGTGTTCGGGGTCGGCGTCCGCGAGGCAAATTCCAACCGCTGGCGTCTCCGCCAAACCCCGACCCCGGGCGATCCAGAGATCGCGATCAAGTACGGCTTGAAGGACGACACTCCAGTGACGGGCGACTGGAACGGAAACGGCCGGACCGGCGTGGGCGTCGTTCGCAAAAACGACGCCCACGGTGAGCTCACCACTCGCTGGCTGCTTCGCCACACGGCAACGCAGGGCGGCCCGCAGCGCCGCTACGTCTATGGCGAGTACAGCCCGACCTACATCACTGGTGACTGGGACGCTGACGGTTCCGACGACCTTGGACTCTCGCGAAAGCGACTCAAGTGGGAGTTCCGAAATGGGGCTGCAGACAACTTCACGTTCGGTCGCCCCCACGCAATCCCACTTACTTGGCAAGCCGCCGAATGGACCCCTGGAGAACTTCCCTCATGATCATCATCGTCGCCGCGCTGACCGTCGTCGTCATGCTTCTCACCGTTGTGGTGATCGGCTTGCTCCGGAGCCACGGCGAGATGCTCCAAGCCTTTAACGAACTCGGCGTTACCTTTGGCCATGAAGGCGGGCACCAACACGGCGCTTCGACCCCGATGCCCGACCCACAGCGAAAGCAATCTCACGCTCTCCACGCCCGCGACCGAGTAACCCAAGGGACCGGCGACGGAACGGTGTACGACATCAGCGGCACCACGCCACGGGGAGGAGCCCTCGCTGTTGGACTCCAAAACCGAAACGAACGCACCCTGCTCGCGTTTCTCACCAGCGGATGCGCAACATGTCGCAACTTCTGGGACGCCTTCCGCAACGACGCAGCGCTGCCTCGTTCGGTCGACCGCCTCGTCATCGTCACCAAGAGCAACGACGAGGAAAGCCCAGCCGCACTTGCAAATCTGGCACCGAACGCCCACTCGGTCGTGATGTCCTCAGAAGCGTGGGACGACTACGGCGTGCCGGTCTCGCCGTACTTCGTCCTCATCGATGGTTCCTCGGGAACGATCGACGGCGAAGGAGCAGCCTCTACGTGGACCCAGGTTGGTTCGTTGCTCTCGCGAGCTGAAGCCGACACCGAAGCCGAGAACGAACGTCGGATCGACCTCGACCTTCGCACTGCGGGCATTGCACCAAACGATCCAACCCTTTACCCCACGAGCAGCGATTCATGAACGCCGTCGTCGCTGTCGGCCTTCTCGCAGCAGTGGCGGGAGCCATACGCTCGACGTGGTCCCCGTGAGGCGAGTCGATGCTTTCGAGCATTCATCCGTTCGGGGAACGGAGCCGCAGCAACTCATTTAGCCACACCGCCACCGCCCACATCATCGGCAGCGGACTCGGTGGCGCCGCCCTCGGCGTGCTCGCCGGCGCCCTCGGTGCCGTTCTCACGTTCTTGCTCGCGCCGAGCAGCACCGCTCGCACGGCGATCGTTCTCGCCGCCACCGTCGGCGCCTTCGTGATCGAAGCCACCAAGCGCGAACGGATCCTCCCAACTCGAAGCCGCCAGGTGAACGAGAACTGGCTTCAGACCTATCGCGGATGGGTGTACGGAGGCGGCTGGGGCGCCGAACTCGGCTTTGGCATCTCGACGATCATCACCACGTCGTTGGTCCATCTCCTCTTGGTTGCAATGGTCTTGGTCGGCTCGTTTCCCGTTGCGGTTCTGCTCGGCACGGTGTTCGGCCTCGTTCGGGGTGCCACCATCCTCGCCGCTCACGGCGTGGATTCTCCCGAGCAACTGCGGACGCTCCACCAACGGCTCGACTCGTTGCGCAATCACTCCCGCTCTGGAGTCCTGTTCTCACTCGTCCTCGCAACCTTCGTCGGCATTGGCGGCATGTGGTGAACCCCCAACACGTAACCCCGGACACCTACGCCCATAGGAGATTCTCGTAATGACCCCCCTCAGCGCAGACGGCGTTACCGTCGCCCTCCCCTCCGGCTGGGAAGGCGAAATCTTCAACCGCGCTCCCGACATTGACGAACAAAGCCTGCAGATCGATAATCCGTTCGGCGAGGTCGCCCGAAATGTCGTTCACCTTGCGAACTTTGCACTGCCGGCAGAGCGCGGTGACTTCGGTAGCGGCGCAGTCGAACTTATGAACTCGGGCGCGGTGCTCGTCATCTTGTTCGAGCACGGCCCAGAGTCGGTCGACATGCCGCTATTCGCTCGACGCGGCGTCCCGGTGCTCACCCCTGAAGAGTTCCACCCTCAGCAGATGCAGCGAACGCTCTCGGGCCAGTCCGGCCGCCAGATCTTCTTTCACGAGGCTGGAAGAGCCTTCTGCCTGTACGTGGTACTCGGCGGGCACCGTCAGCGTCAGATGCTCGTCCCGATCGTCAACGACGTCCTAGAGTCGCTCGATATCAAAGCCCTGTAGAACACGTGGGTGGTCAGCTCCGCTGACTTCTAGCGGCGATCCGGACAGATGCATGCATCGAGTCCTTCGGAGCGGATCCAGTCGATGGAGAACCAGTCCGAGCGCAGCGCCGCGGCTCGACGGAAGTCGTTGCCGCTCATCGTGAAGGTCTCGTTGCCGAACACGAGCGTTACCTCGAGCACACGACCTCCGTCCTCTCCTAGACCATTGCGCTCCGACACGAACACGTAGTCGAGCGAGCGGCCGCTGAACCGTGCTTCGAGGGTCGCCACGTTCACGGTGTTGTCCCAGTCGTGGTTCGGGTTGCGTTCGGTACCGTCGCCGAGGTCCTGAACTGCGGGGAACACTCCGCCGGCACTCCAGCCACCGGTCGATGACGAGAACTCGGTACGGGCGACCTCGCCGTCGCGCATGCGGACGACACCTGCGGTGTCGGCGATTGCGATGTCGGAAAGCGGATGCTCGTTCGATGTCAGTACGCCGTTGAGACGAGTGGCTCGCCCGTCGTATACCTGGCACGAAATGGTGTCGCATGTTCGGGCGTAGAACGCCCGATCCTCTCCAAGCGAATAGGACCGTGCAGACACCGCTTGGGCCTCCAGCGCCTGGGCGCCAGCACCATCACCGAGTAGCGCCCACGACGCTGGCATCTCACGAGGCACAACCGCACGGAGATACCACTCGACAGCGACGGCGTTCACCGTTCGTTGGAACCCGCTGTTGAGGACTGCACGAAGTTCACCCCGGTAGTAGCGCTGTTCCTCGGCGGAGGCGCATCGTTGGATGGTCTCCTCCAGCGGAAGATCAGGGTTGAGTCGAGGTTCGAACGAGCCCAGTTTGCCATCGAGGGTGATAACGCCGTTCTGGGCACGACCTGGTTGATCGATTCCGTCACCATCGAAGTCGCCAACCAGGCGGTTTCTGGCGTTGGTGAAGACGAGTTCGGGCAGCGTTGGCCCGGCGTTGACGTGACCAGTCCGACGGATCCAGGTCTGACCCCGGAGCAATCCAACGTCGTCGATTCCATCGCCGTCCCAGTCGCCAACGAGGCCAACATCGGCGCTCTGGCCGTAGTCGAAGCGAATGTTGTCCGCTCCGCCGCCCGGTCGAAGAATCCACCTGTCGCCGCGCTTCACGCCAAGGTCGTCGTTTCCGTCACCGTCCCAGTCGCCAACGATGGGCTGGTCCCCAGCCTGACCGAAATCGATGAAGGTGAGGTTCTGGCCGTTGCCGAGCGCCCACTGGCCGTTATTGAATACCGCTGCGCTATCGACGCCGTCGCCGTTGAAGTCGCCACTGATTGGAATGCCAGCGGGCATCGTGAAGGTGGCCCGAACTGCCGCAGCTGGGTTGTTTCTCGTCGAGTTGTAAAGCGTCCAGTTGCCGCTAGAGGCCGTAGCGACCTCATCGCGACCATCGCCGTTCCAGTCTCCAACGATGACATTGCCAGCACCGACAGTGCCGCTTCCGCCCGAACGCTGACCGTCTGAGGTGCTGATGCGAAGTTGGCCACTGGGAATGATGCCAGGACGTTCCACGAACGGGCCAGCACACGTTGCAGCATCGGCGAGAGTAAAGCCGCCCTCGGCGGCGGTCAGGCGGATTGCACGGCCAGCACCAACGTGGGTGACGTCACCGTTGTCGTCGAACAGCACCATCGCACCAGAATCGACCTGCGCAATGGTTGGTTCGTCGCTGGCCGACTCGATTCGAATCGTCAGCAGCGAGTTGTTGACCGTTCCGGCGGTGGTGTCGCCGTAGTAATGGTCGAGGATCTGATCACTCGACCAACCAAAATCGATGGCGTAACCCAACGCTCCGTATTGACTCAAGCCGCGACCATGACCAAAACCATGCCCGGTAATCGGGATGGATTCGTCTTGAGCTGCGAGCGGACTCACCGTGGCTGCCAGGGTGGCGAGCACGACAAGAATGGGGACGACGACCTTGGGGAAAGGCATGAGTTGGGGACTCCTTGCAACGACCGTGACAGACGCTATCGCACCTAGCTCATTTGGTCAGATTACGAATGGTCTCTTTCAGAGGCCCGCCGAAATGACGCAGATGGCCGAGGCCCAACTCGTCGAAGCGTGTGTTGGCTAACACCGAGTTCGCCGGTCGTGGTGCTGCCCGGGGTGGCTGCAAATCGCTCGTGGCACACGGTTGGACGCGGTCCCGGCCAATCCCCGCTGCGTCGAGCACGTCTTGGCAGAATTCGTACCACGACACGACCCCTTCATTGGTCACGTGCATGACACCCGAGTCGGTGCGAGTGGCGAGCGTCAGAAGTGTGTCTGCGAGGTCGGTGGTGAAGGTCGGCTTACCGATCTGGTCGTCGACGAACGTCAGCATCGGGTATTTCTCTGCGGCGTTCAGAATCGTCTTGACCATGTTGGCCCCGTTCGCGCCGCACACCCACGACGTCCGCACGATGAGACCGTCTTCTCCAAGGCGCGCAACGTGTTGTTCGCCTTCGAGCTTCGATGCGCCGTAGACCGATGAGGGATTTGGTGTGTCGGTCTCGACGTAGGGATCGGACTTGGATCCATCGAACACATAATCGGTGCTCACGTAGATGACGCGCGCTCCATGCTCGCTGGCGGCAGACACGATGTTGCCCGTGCCCGCACCGTTGACGGCGTAGGCCTGCTCCTGGTTGGACTCGCAATCGTCGACTGCGGTGTAGGCGGCCGCATGGATCACCACGTCAGGTTTAGTGGCCTCGAATGCGGCCGCTACCGATTCCGGGTTGGTGACGTCGAGATCGGTTCGCGTAAACGCGGCGAGGTCAACATCTGCCCGCGTTGCAGCGAGCTTCACGATGTCGGTGCCGAGCTGTCCGCCGGCACCGGTGAGAAGGACGGCGACCATCAGCGATTCCTCACCGAGGCCTTGAGTGGCTCCCACCAGGCACGATTGTTGTTGTACCAGTCAACAGTGAGGTCGAGTGCGTCCTCAAAGGAGTGCTCTGGTGCCCATCCGAGCGCCCGAATCTTTGCGGTGTCGATGCTGTATCGGCGGTCATGGCCGAGTCGATCCTCGACATATTCGATAGACGACTCGTCCTTACCGCATCGCTCGAGGATTGCATGGGTGAGCTCTTTGTTGGTCAGCTCGTTACCTGCACCGATGTTGTAGATCTCTCCCTCGGCACCCTGCTCCAAAACCATCTGCACTCCAGCGCAGTTGTCGACGACGTAGGTCCAGTCTCGAATGTTTAGTCCATCCCCATAGAGCGGCACTTGGAGATCATCGGCCAGGTTGGTCACAAAGAGCGGGATGACCTTCTCGGGAAATTGGTACGGCCCGAACTGATTTGCCGAACGGGTGATGACGACTGGCAGGCCATAGGTTTCACGGTACGCCAGCGCCACGAGGTCTGAGCTGGCCTTCGATGCCGAATAGGGAGATCGTGGTTCGAGCCCGTCCGTTTCGACGAAGCTGCCCTCGTCGATCGACCCGTACACCTCGTCGGTCGAAATGTGCAGGAACCGCTCTACGTCGTTGAGGCGAGCAACATCGCACATGATGTTGGTGCCGAGCACATTGGTATTGATGAAGGCATCGGGCCCCATGATCGAGCGGTCGACATGAGACTCAGCAGCGAAGTGCACGACGTGAGAATGACCGGGCAACGCCGCGGCGACAGCATCGCGGTCGGTGATGTCTCCCTGTACGAAAGTAAAACGAGACGAACCATCGAACTCGGTCAGGTTCTCTCGCACACCGGCGTAGGTGAGAGCGTCAAAGACGGTCACCTCAGTATCGGTGTTCTCCATGAGCCAACGCACATAGTTGGACCCAATGAACCCGGCAGCACCGGTGACAAACATCTTCATTTCTGTTCCTTAAGGCATTTCCGCTTTTTAGGTCCGCATCGAGTGGTATGGCTGACGGCTCGGATCGATGTCTTCGCGCAAGGGGTTATCGGCATCTCGCTGCGAGAGGATCGGAGATTCGATACCCCAGTCGGCGTCGATCACCGGATCGTTCCACAGAACACCCAGTTCGTCAGCGGGATTGTAGTAGCCGTCGACAAGGTACATGAGGGTGCAGTTCGACAGCGAAGCGAATCCATGGGCTACGCCGGGCGGGATGAACAAGCCCAAATGATTGTTCTCTTGGCCGTCGACCTCACCCATGTCGATGACCTGGGTTGCCCTATCCGTCGGCGAGCCCGTTCGTAAATCATGAAGAACCGCACGGACGTGACCATTTGGCACGTACCAGTAGTCGGCTTGGTGAAGGTGATAGTGCAAACCAACGACCGAGCCGGCCAAACGGTTTCCGCGATTACCTTGAATCATCTCACGGCCCAAGCCGAACCACTCCCGGCGGTAGGTCTCGACGAAGTAGCCGCGATCGTCGGCATGCACGGTGGGCTCGACGATGACGACTCCGTCGATGACTTCGGACTCGACGAACTTCGCCATTTCAGCCCTCTAATTCGATTCGAGAATGATCACCGAGCATCAACTTGATACCCGCTGGCACTCGAGATGTTCTATCGACCTCCACGTGACTCCCGATCAACGAGTCGACGAGCCGTGGAACGTTGGAGATTGTCGAGTCCGCGAGGATGACCGAATGATCGAGTTCGGAATCGGTCACGGCGCAGCCGTCAGAAATCGAGCTGTAGGCCCCGATGTGGCTGTTCGTGATCACGGTGTTCTTGCCAATCACCGCCGGACCGCGGACGGTGGAGTTGATGATTCGCGCTCCCTCACCGATCTGCACCCGACCCTCGATCGTCGATAACGCATCGACCTCGCCATCGATCTGGCGCTCGATCGTGTCGAGAACGAGACGATTGCATTCGAGAAGCGGGTCCTTCTTCCCGGTGTCGAGCCACCAGCCCACGAGTACGTCGTGCGCAACGTCGTGGCCCTGGTCGATGAGCCACTGAATGGCGTCGGTGATCTCTAGTTCCCCACGAGGCGACGGTTCGATTGCTTCGACAGCGTCGTGGATGGTCTTGTCGAAGAGGTAGACCCCGACGAGCGCCAGGTTTGATGGCGGGTCCTTTGGTTTCTCGACGAGTCGGATCACATTGCCAGCAGCATCGACTTCGGCAACGCCGAACGACGATGGATCGTCGACTTCTGTCAGCAAGATCTGTGCCACCAACGCCTTGGCTGAACCAAGTTCAGGGGCCGAACGGCGCGAGGTGAACTCGGAAACGAACCCAACCAAGTTTTGCTCGAGCATGTTGTCGCCGAGGTACATCACGAAATCGTCGTCGGCGAGGAAGTCTCGGGAAATCAGCACACAATGCGCCAGGCCGAGCGGTTCATCTTGGCGAATCCACGTGATCGTGGCCCCAAACTCAGCGCCGTTGCCAACCGCGTCTTGGATATCTCCCCCGGTCTCCGGGCTGATGATGATGCCAATCTCGGTAATTCCAGCTTCGACCATCGCCTCAATGCCGTAGATCAGGATCGGCTTATTGGCAATGGGAACCAACTGCTTCGCAGAGGTGTGCGTGATCGGGCGCAGGCGAGTGCCCGCACCCCCGGAGAGAATGAGTCCCTTCACAGCCCGAACGATAGCCGTACGTTTACGGAGTGTTCATTACCGGGGCGCAAAGACCTTCGAGGTCGACAATTTCGATCTCGTCGCGCCGGTCCCAGCGGACCGGATTCGATTCTTCGATCTCCAAGCGGTACTCGGAGAACTCCATATCGAGCGCATCAAAGACCAACAAGCGGCCGATCAGCGCATCACCGAGACCCAACAGAATCTTGATCGCTTCGACCGCCTGAATAGATCCAACGATGCCGGGGAGCACGCCGAGCACGCCAGCGGTTGCACAGTTCGGGGCGTCTTCGGCCGCCGGAGGAACCGGAAGCATGTCTCGATAGGTCGGGCCGGTCTTTGGGTCGAAGACGGTGACCTGTCCTTCGAATCGGAAGATCGATCCGTGGACGACCGGAATCCCGGTCTTCACCGACGCGTCGTTGAGGACATATCGGGCTGGGAAGTTGTCGGCTCCATCGATGATGACGTCATAACCAGAGATCAGGTCCATGACGTTCGACGCGTCGAGTCGCACTGCGTGCTTGTTGACCACCACATCGGGATTGATCCCGGCGATCGTCTCCGCTGCGCTATCGACCTTGTTGTCTCCAACGCGATCGAGGCGATGGATGACTTGTCGTTGCAGGTTGGTCGAGTCGACCACGTCCATGTCGACAATGCCGAGGGTTCCGACCCCTGCAGCAGCAAGATAGAGAGCAGCTGGCGAGCCGAGCCCTCCGGCTCCGAGGAGCAAGACCTTTGCTCCGAGCAATGCGAGTTGGCCGCTCTCCCCAACTTCGGGGAGATTGAGGTGACGGCCGTAGCGAGAGCGTTGCTCGATCGTGAGCCCATCGTCCTCGCCCCAGGGGAGCCCAGCGTCCTTCCATGCCGTGAACCCGCCAGCGAGGCTCGACACGGTCTCATACCCCATGTCTTGGAGCGTCTTCGCCGCGAGGGCTGAGCGGGTTCCTCCAGCGCACATGACGACGATCTCTTGGCCACGATCGGGTACCGCTTGCTCGATTTGGAGTTCGAGCATCCCGCGCGGGATCTGGATCGATGCTCCAACCACACCCGACACGGTTTCATCGGGTTCGCGCACGTCGAGCAAGACCGCGCCCTGCTCGCATCTCGACCCGGCGGTCGGCCCGTCGACCTCGGAGACCTCCGCTTTGGCTGCCGCAAGCACATCTTTGAACTCGACCATGGATGCCAAGGGTACTCCGAGGCCTGCTTTCTCCGTTAGGTAATGATCTGAGGAAGGACCTCGCTGATCGAACCACGGACGACAGCGTCGGCGAGTTCATCGAACGGCGTTGCCTCGGCATTGACGATCACGAGCGACGCCCCGTTCCGGACGGCGCGTGGAACGATGCTGGCAATGGGGTTGACCGTGAGTGTCGACCCAATCGCAACGAGCAGATCGGCTTCGTCGGCCGCTACCTGCGCCCGATAGAGATCTTCGGCCACGAGGGACTGCCCAAAGGAGATCGTGGCCGACTTGATGAGACCCGAACACTCGGGACAATCCGGGTCTTCTTCGCCAGCTCGCACCCTGTCGAGGATTGCCTCCATAGTCGTGAGGTAGTCACAGGACAGGCAACCCGCCTTGCGTGTCGTGCCGTGGATTTCGACGACCGAGGCCGGGTCGATCCCCGACTCCTGATGCAGTTCGTCGACGTTCTGGGTGACGAGGGTGTGCAAGGTCCCGCGATCTTGTAGCGGTAGCAAGGCCCGGTGGCCATCGTTGGGCGCGACATTGGCCCACAACCGACCCTCGGCACGCAGCGCCCAGTTCGCTTTACGAACGGAGGGTTCGTTGACGTAATTGGAAATGGTCGATGCCTTCTCGGCTTCGGGGTTCTTGGTCCACAGCCCATTCGGACCGCGAAAGTCCGGCAGGCCGCTGTCGGTCGATATCCCCGCTCCGGTCAGCACAACGATGTGTGACGACTGCTCGACGAGTGCGCGGGCCGCATCGATCTGCTCGTCTGCGCTCACGATCGGTCACGCTCCTGATTGCGAACCCCGACGGCATATCCAACACCTTGGACTGCTTCTTTCAGCGACTTCGCGCGCCACTTCGCTAGCCGGAGTCGCTCGGCGCGCTGATCGGGGTTGCGCGCCGCCGAAACCGCGAGCGAAAGCGGTGTCATAGCAGCGAGCGCAAAGCCCGAGGCAACCTCTGCCGGCGTGCCATGACGCACGATCGTCAGGAGACGATTTCGATGCTGGAGCACCTCGACCAACTCGCTCCCCTGCAAGGTGCGGTCGGAGTGGCGGTGTTCGACGATCGCCTCCGGTACGTGGACGGTCTTCCAACCAGCGGCCAGACCACGAAGTCCAAGGTCGACATCTTCGTAGTACAAGAAGTACTCCGGATCGAAGCCGCCGATCGCCGAAAGGTAGGCGGGGTGAAAGACCACCGCTGCACCACACCAAAGATCGACTGGAGCGCCGAGATCATTTCCGACCACGTGACCCGAACCACGGCTGTAACCAACCCCACGTGCACCGATGCCGACACCAGCGTTCTGGACCACTTGAACCGTTTGGTGTGCGGCTACGCCGACAGAGATCTCACAAGGCCCCTCCACCTGTTGACCAGCGACCGTCCCCACACCGCTCGCGACCCCGACCACGAGGTGACCCAAGCCGTCGACGGGAACCCGGAGCTGAGAGCCTGGCGGGCACAGCCACAGCGGCGCATGCTCCCCTGGCAGTCGTTCTGCTCCATTCGTCCCGTGACACCGAGAGCTGAGTTCGTCGACGCCGTCGGAAACCGAATCAATAGTGATGTCGTTGCCAACGACGTCAAGTTCGATAAAGGGACGATCAAAGACGATGAGTGGAGATGCTGCACCCACCTTTTTGTCCTCGTCGAGTTGAGCGGCAAGTAGTCGGAAGGTCTCTGGTCGCACTGCGGCGTCGGGGTTCAACAACGCCACGACCCCAGCGGGCGGAAGATCGATTTCGAGCTCTCCCCCAACAAGGTCGGCTAGACCGTGGTTGTTGGCGCCGAACCCTTCGTTAGCCAATCGATAGATGACGTGCACGCCCGGCAGTGTTTCGACTTCCGCTGCGCTGCCATCGCTCGAATCATTGTCGACGACAACAACATCGATTTCTCCGGGCCACTGCGAATCGAGCGCGGACCGAACCGCCCGCTGAAGGAGCGCTCCACCGTTGTAATTGACGAGGACCACTCGCAGGCGGGCATCGGCTCGGATCATCCGCCGAGCCTATCCCGTCGAGTCGTCCTGCCCAGTTCCTTTTCGCCTCACCGTGCGCCAACCGACCTTCGCCACTTTCGACACCCCACCGTCGTCGAGGTGCAATTTGATGCGCTCGCCGAATCGATCCGCAGGGTTTCCATCGGAGCGTCCAGTGTGTGACCCGCGCCGGCGATCTACTGCTATCTGTGGACTCTGTAACCATCGGGTGAGTGGAGCGAGTGTGTCCTCCCAGGACAATCGGGCGCCGAGGGCTCGACTTGCACGAGACATCTCTCCGAGTCGTTTGTCATCGTTGATGATCGACGCGACCGCTCCCCCAACTCCTTCGACCGTGCGCTCGCACGTGATGGCCGCACCCGCTGCTTCGAGTTGCGCGCTGAGCGGGTCGCCAGCGGTCGACACGGTCGGCAATCCGGCTCCGAGGTGGTCGAGGAGCCGAGTCCGATGGGAGTAGCGGCTTTCGAGGTGCGCTCCATCGGCGATGATGCCGACGTCGGCGTCCTGCAACCAGGAGAGCCGCTCGCTGTAGTCGACCCATTGGTTGACGAACATCACATGCTTACCAAAGAGGCGCATCTGGCGGGCGAGCGAGATGGCTTCGCCTCGAACACCCATCGTCTCAATCGACGTATTGGGGTGCGGACCAGCGAGAAACACGAGACGGGTATCCGGATTCTCCTCGAGCATGACGGGAACCGACTCGATGACGAGAAGCGGGTCGAGGTGATCGTGCATGCCCCCAGCCCAGAGCACGACCGGGTCGTAGTAGCCAATGGTGTCGAACGCCGAGCGAAGGCGGCGCCCAACTCCGGGCGTCTCGCGGCCAAGACCGAATGGCGCGATCGCAATGAGGTTGGCGAACACCGGATCAGCATCATGGACAACGTGGTTCAAACGCCCAGCTGACGCCAACCAGCCCAACCAGTGTTCGCGTTGACTCTCGTTACTGCACAAGAAGAAGTCGCCGCGCTCGGCCTGTTTGCGAAGCGTGATGCGGGCTGCCTCGATCGAGTCGACTCGATCGATGTGGTCAGGAATTCGACGGTGGAGAGCTTCGGTGTGGAATGGGGCGAACCAATCGACGACGATCGCCATGTTCGAGTCGGCGAGTTTGGGGTACTCGTCGAGCACATCACCGGTAACGATGGCGGCGTCGAAGCGTGTGTTGATCGCTGCCGGCCCAAGCACCCGCTGCCCATCGATCGGGCTGATCGACTGGTCTTCGGCCGAGAGCGCGGTGGAAACGAGGACAACCTCGTGATCGGTGCTGAGCACGCGGGCGACATGGCAAGCCCGAATCGCAGGCCCGGAGAGTCGACGTGCGACCGGCTCCGGGGTAACGATGAGGACACGTGCCATCCCTCGAAACTTAGCAGCCGATGACCAGATCTAGCAGCGGGTCACTGCGTTAAGC
>CAZBTI010000010.1:36132-40171 GCA_964494395.1 uncultured Acidimicrobiales bacterium
TGCGTTTGGTCAGGAGATCAGGGCGATCTCGGCCACACCGGTGTACACCGCGGTGTCATCATCGACGTCGGTCGGGTTGAGCGTTCCCTGGGCCCCGCGTCCGACACCTGCAGCGTTCGCTTCGTCGGTGTCGATGTGCATCTCGAGGGCAAACTTGTCACTCACACGAATCAGCACATCGCCGAGCACAAGGTCTCGTTCGCCGCCGGTGATCGCAACGGCGACCTCGTCACCATCCTCGACCCCGAACGCTTCGGCATCTTCTGGCCGCATATGGATGTGGCGCCAAGCGCAGATAAGGCCCTCGGACAGTTCCACCTTGCCCTTCGGCCCTTCGATGGTGATCGGTGCCGAGCCACGGACATTTCCCGAGCCGCGAACTGGAGCGTCGACGCCGAGGAAAAACTCGTCGGTCGTCGAAATCTCGACCTGGTTCTTTGACCGGAGCGGACCCAAGACTCGGACCCCGTCGATGCGGTTCCGAGGACCAACGATGTTGACCTGTTGTTCGCACACGAACTGTCCCGGCTGAGAAAGGTCACGTAGGAAGGTCGGCGTGGCATCTGCCCCAAACAGTTCGGCAAACGTCTTTTCGGTCAGGTGAATATGCCGAGCGCTGACCGCAATGGGGATCGTGAGTGAGCTCTTTGGTTTGGATGCGGCGATGACCTTTGCTGTCTCGCGGGCGATCATCAGTTCTTCGTTGGTCTTGACCACGATCGCATCGACGCGGGATCGATCGGTGGTGATGACCGCGTAGTCCTCGTCTTTGAGAACGCTCGCGTCTCGGTTGAGGTCTTCGTGGAAGTTGCAGCCGAGGAACTCGAGTCGTTGGAGAATTCGGCGACGCATACTTGCACTGTTCTCGCCGATTCCGCCGGTGAACACGATGGCGTCGACGCCGCCCATGGCCGCAGCGTAGGCACCGATGTACTTGCGAACCCGGTGGACGAAGACGTTGATCGCAAGTCGGGCGCGATCGTCGCCATCGGCCGCGGCCTGTTGAATATCGCGCATATCGTTCCCCAGCCCGGAAAGGCCGGCGAGGCCGCTGCGGTTGTTGAGCAACTCGTCGAGCGAATCGATATCGAACTCGCCAGTTCGCAGCAGCGCGAGCAATACGCCAGCGTCGACATCGCCTGAGCGGGTACCCATGACCAGCCCTTCGAGTGGGGTGTTGCCCATGCTCGTCTCGGTCGAGCGCCCAAACTCGACCGCGGCCGCACTCGCGCCGTTGCCGAGGTGGAGGGTGATCAGCCGAAGGTCTTCGAGCGGCCGTTCGAGAAACTCAGCGGCGATTCTCGCTGCGTACTCGTGAGAAATACCGTGAAATCCGTACCGGCGAATTCCGTGCCGTTCGGCAACGTCCTGGTCGATCGCGTACGCCGTCGAACGACGGGGCATGCGGGCATGGAAGGCCGTGTCGAACACGGCGACGTGAGGGATATCGGGCAGCGCAGCTTGGGCTGCTTCGATCGCTGCCAAGCTGTAAGGATTGTGCACTGGTGCGTCGGGGATACGAGCCTCGATCGCTGCCCGGACCGCGTCGTCGACCAGCTGTGAGTCGGAATACTCCGCTCCCCCGTGAACAACGCGGTGCCCCACTGCGCAGATGTCACGATCCTTGAGCGCGTCCAGCACCTCGGCAACGGCGTCCGCGTGTGTTTGATGGCGTTCCTGCCTCGTTGCCTCGAGGCGTTCTCGCTTGCCCTCTTCGATGAGCTGCTCATCCTCATCGAAGAGCGCATACTTGAGGCTTGACGAGCCGGCGTTAAGAACAAGTGTGTTGGCCACGTTACTCAGCCCCAGTTACGCGCGAGTTCGACGAGCGTGCGGACACCAAAGCCCGTACCACCCTTGCGGGACTCCACATCCTCGGCGTCGGTCCACGCAGGGCCCGCAATATCGAGATGGACCCACGGGATTCCTTCCCCGACGAACTCGGAAAGGATGAGGCCAGCGGTCAGCGCGCCTCCGCCCATGGGCTTGCCAATGTTCTTCATGTCGGCGATCGGTGAATCCATCTGGCTCTTGTAGTCATCGGGCAGTGGCAGGTGCCAAACACGTTCGCCAGCGTCGGCGGCAGCCCCGGCGACCTTTTCGCCGAACTCCTCGTCGTTGGTCATGAGCGCCGCGATCTTGGGTCCGAGCGCGGCCACGCTCGCACCGGTGAGGGTGGCGACATCGACGATGGCATCAGGCTTTGCTTCGCTTGCGAGGCTCAGCGCATCGGCGAGGATCAAACGGCCCTCGGCGTCGGTGTTGAGCACCTCGATGGTCTTGCCGTTTCGGATCTTCAATACATCGCCAGGACGGGTGGCGTCGCCACCGAGCATGTTGTCGGTCATTGGCAGGTAGGCGCGAACTCGAACAGGAACGTTCGCCGCCTTCAGCGCACTCATCGCACCGATGACAGCGGCGGCCCCTCCCATATCGCACTTCATGGTCATCATTCCGGTGCCGGTCTTGATCGACAGACCACCAGCGTCGAACGTGATGCCTTTGCCAACAAAGGCAATCGTTGCCTTGGGCTTCGGCGGCGACCAGGTCAGTTCGACAAATCGCGGCTGGTTTGTCGACCCTCGGTTTACTCCGAGAACGCCGCCCAGCTTTGCCTTCTTGATCGCGGCGAGATCCATGATCTTGCACTGGAGGCCAGCCTTCTTGGCCATCGTTGCGGTCTGCTTTGCGAACTCGGGCGGGGTGAGGCTCCCACCTGGTTCGTTGACGAAATCGCGGGCGAGCATCTGGCCAGCGGCGATCGCTTGTCCAACGGCGACTCCATCTTTGACCGCCTTGGCCGTCGAACCCGCAATCGTGACCTTCTTCAGGTCATGGCGGGGAGCCTTGGTCTTGTATGCGCCACCGATGTAGCGGCCGAGTTCGAGACCCTCGGTAAGGCATTGGGCAGCGATACCCGGGTTCAAACCGTTGACCGCCGATGTTGCATCGGTGAGCAACGTGGTTGCGATCGCCTTTTGACGACGGGATGCCTTCGCCAGGCTGGCACCAGCACGACGGAGCGACTGCTCGGTGAAATCCTCGGTCTTTCCGAGACCCACCACGGCCACGAGGCCATCGGTGGTTTCGACGATCATCGTCTTCCCGAGTTTTGCATCGAAGCCACGTGCGTCGAGCAGCGCACTCGGGAGCTCCTCAGGACGGTCGAGGTCTTTGAAGACACCAACACCGACGAGCGATGCAGCAGCAGGGGCGGAACGGGCGGTCGTAATCGTCAAGGCCATGAGGGGAGACTATCGCCACGATTCGGTTGGATTCAGCTTCTTTGCGCCTCTACTTTTCCGGTGTGACAGCAAAGACCGATTGGAACCCCATTCTCAAAAAGGAATTCGGCGAACCGTACTGGTCTGAACTCCAATCGTTTGTGCGATCCGAACGAGAACAGCACGCTGTCTATCCCCCGCACGACGAAGTGTTTCGGGCACTGCACCTCACCGCGTATGGAGACACCAAGGTGCTCATTTTGGGCCAAGACCCGTACCACGGTCCGGGCCAAGCAAATGGTCTTGCGTTCTCGGTCGCCGAAGGAGAACCCATCCCTCCGAGCCTCCAGAACATCCACAAGGAACTCGAGAGCGACCTCGGACTTGCCCGTCCGGCTCACGGCCTGCTCGAACCGTGGGCTCACCAGGGCGTGTTACTCCTCAACACCACGTTGACCGTACGGGCCCGCTCGGCCGGCTCCCACCAGAAACATGGCTGGGAGACCTTCACCGACCAAGTCATTCGGGCCGTCAACGCAAAGGACGAGGTCGTCGTGTTCGTGCTTTGGGGAGCGAGCGCTCGAAAGAAGAAGGCGCTCATCAACACCGATCACCACGTCGTGATCGAGTCACCGCACCCGTCACCGTTGTCGGCGCACCGAGGCTTCTTTGGGAGCAAACCCTTCTCGCGAACCAACGACGCGTTGCGCGCTGCTGACCGCTCCCCCATCGACTGGGCGCTTTAGCGCGTCAACACGACGCTTGGAGGCGTCAACACGACGCTTGGAGGCGTCAACACGACGCTTGGAGGCGTC
>CAZBTI010000010.1:40271-44636 GCA_964494395.1 uncultured Acidimicrobiales bacterium
GCTTGGAGGCGTCAACACGACGCTTGGAGGCGTCAACACGACGCTTGGAGGCGTCAACACGACGCTTGGAGGCGTCCCGGCGAGCCGAGCCAAACTCATCGATCACGATAAGGACGAGCGCAACCCACACCCAGGCAAACCCCGCGAGGCGAGCCCCACTGACCGACTCGCCAAGCACCTGCCACCCAACAAGGAACTGCAATGTCGGGTTGATGTATTGGAGCAGGCCAATGACCGACAGCGGCACCCGGCGAGACGCCGAGGCGAACGCAAGAAGCGGAACAGCAGTGACCACGCCGGTCAGGGCAATGAGGGCAAACGTTGCGATGGTTGCGTCGCCGGTAATGCCCTCACCAGCAAAGGACCGCCAGACGAGCGCCACCGCAGCGACCGGAGCGAGAAGGCCCGTCTCGAAGGTAAGCCCGGAGACCGAATCCCACGGCCCCTGCTTACGCAAGAGTCCGTATATGGCAAACGTTGCGGCGACGAGTATTGCAATCCATGGCAGCCGGCCGAGCGCAACCACGCTCCAAACAATGCCGACCGTTGAGAGCGCCAGCGCGCCCACCTGCAGACGCCGAAGCTTCTCGCCCAACAGGCCAACGCCCAGCGCCACCGACATGATCGGCATGAGGAAGTACCCGAATGCGGCCTCGACCGACTGGCCAATACTGATGGCCCACAAGAACACTGCCCAGTTCGCTCCGATCGAGAGCGCAGCGCCAATTCCGTAGAGGAGGTGTCGTGAGGTGAGGTGACTCCGTAGCCCAGCCCCGTTGAAGAGCGACAACTCGACGCCGTTGGCCGCAAGGTGTCGACCAAAGATGGTCGCGCCGACCATGAGGTAGAAGAACGCCGTCACAACGCGGAACGACAGCTGGTCGATCGGTGCAACGCTGCCGAGTTCGTTCCAAAAGATCGCCGACGCTCCCCACCAGACGTAGGCAAAACTGACCTGGCCAATCGCACGACCAGAATCCCGGTCTGTGCCGTTGGCCGACATCGACGTCGTCACTGATCTTCGAGCCCGTTAGGGCCGAGGCCGAGTTGCTCGGCGGTTCGGCACTGACGAGTGCCCCAGCGGGCGCAGACCTCGGTGACTTCAGCCAGCGTCGACTCGTAGATCTCGAGTTCGTCGGGGAAGCAGTGATACTGGCTGCCGGGATCCCTCGGATCGGTGAGGCGGGTGCCTGCGTCGACCGCTGAGCACTCCGCCCAGGGTTCTGTGCCGAGTCCGCCTTGTCGGTCGGGGTCGCCGGGCTCCCACAGCGCGAAGTCGAGAAGGTGTCCCATTTCGTGGTCCATCAACTCGTCGAGTCGATCTTGGTTCCACGGTCGGAAATCGATCGTGATCACGCCATCGGGCGGATTGTTCGTGACGAACGCACCGACGCGTCCGTTGTCGATCGGGAAGACTCGAATCTCGCTCACCAGCCAACCGTATGGCGACTCGTTCACTCGATTCCACGCCGCTGCCTCGATGTCGGCTGCTTCGCGAATGTCGGGGTTCGTGATGACGGCATCGGTGAGGGCAAAGGCGCCACCGAGCGCCATGGCCATCGCAACGAAGATTCCGAGGAGGCGAATGCGTCGTGGCAGGCGCCGACTTCGAGGCCCGAGCGGCTCGGTCTGCTGCGGACCGAAGAACTCGCGGTACTCCTCTTCGGTGAACTCGAATTCTTGGTGTTGATCGGAGTCACTCACGTCGCGCTCCCCTGTCCAGCGACCGGGAGAACTTGTTCGAGTGAAGCAACGGGTGCAAACACATCGCCAAATTGCTCGACTCGCTCCACGACGTCGGCGGCTTCAAAACCGAGCCACTCGCCGTCGGCGCACTCGCTGATCTCATCCCAAGTAATCGGCGTCGACACCGTGGGGCGGTCCTTCCCACGCAACGAATACGGAGCGATCGTCGTCTTATGTCGGGTGTTTTGGCTCCAGTCGATGAAGACCTTTCCGGAGCGCTCGGACCGGGCCATCGTCGACGTCACCAACTTCGGCTGCTGCTTCTCCAGCAACTGCGCGACGGCGAGGGCGAAGTCCCGTGCGTGATCATGTTTGTGTGGAGTATTGAGAGGCACGTAGAGCTGCAACCCTTTCGAGCCCGATGTCTTCCCAAACGAGCGAATGCCGACCGAGTCGAGCACGGCTTGAATAGAGAGTGCCACACGACAGCCCTCGATAATCGACGCGGGTTCACCGGGGTCGAGGTCGAACACGAGGATGGTTGGCGAATCGATGTCAGCACACTTGGCCATGGGGCTGTGGATCTCGAGGGCGGCCAGATTGGCAGACCACGCAAGGGCCGCAACTTCGTTCAGCACCGGGTAGTCGATGCCCTTGCCCTTGTCCCCCGGCCCGACGCAGGTGTCGACCCAGTCGGGCCGATGACTCGGAGCCCGCTTGTTGAAGAACGAATCCGCAGCCACCCCGTCGGGCCACCGTTTGAACGTGATCCCCCGCTGCTCGATGTGCGGCAGCATGACCGGCGCGATCGTCACGTAGTACTCGATGACCTGGGCCTTGGTGAACCCGACCATTGGGTACAAGACCTTGTCGAGGTTCGTCACTTTGAGCGTGCGGCCGCCGACCTCGGTGATCAGCGGCGGTGAAGCCGACATTCGCTAGGCAGATTTCTTTTTCGCCGATGCCGGGTCGGCGGTATCGCCCTTCGACGTTGGATGCCGGGAGCGAGAGTTCTTGGCTTCAGCCACGCTGGCTTCGAGCGCGGCCATGAGGTCGACCACCGAGTCGAATTCGGTGTCGGCTGCGGGAGCGAGGATGACGTCTTCGCCCTCGGCCTTACGCTCGATCAGCGCAAGCACCGCCTCGCGATACGTGTCGGCGAATCGTTCGGGTTCGAACGTCGCCTCAAGGTTGCCGATGAGCTGGCGGGCCATGTCGAGCTCCTTCTCGGTGATCTCGACATCGTCGAGACCGTCGAAGAGTTCAACTGCAGTTGGCGCCACGACCTCGTCTGCGTAGACCATCGTCGACAACAACAAGCGCCCGTCGGCCGGGCGCAACGCTGCCATGTATTGCTTCGACCGCATCACGAACCGGGCGATGCCGACCTTGCCCGACTCTTCCATTGCGGTGACGAGGAGTTTGTAGGGCTTCTGGCTATCGGCGCTCGGCGCAAGGTAGTAGGCCGAGTCGTAGAACACCGGGTCGATGTCGGCGAGGTCGACGAACTCTTCGAGGTCGATCGTTCGAGCCGATTCGGGGTCGAGGGCATCGAGCTCTTCAGGGGTGATGGTGACGTACTCGCCGGTGGGCAGTTCGTAGCCCTTGATGATGTCTTTGTACTCGACCTCTTCGCCGGTCTTTTCGCTGACGCGCTTCTGCCGAATGCGGGCGCCGGTCTCGGCCTCGATCTGATTAAACCGCACCGATTTCCTCGACACGGCGCTAAAGAGCTTTACCGGGATATTCACGAGGCCAAAGCTGACCGAACCAGACCAAATCGGACGTGCCATGACTTAAGTATCGCTCAAAACCGCGTACGCCGTTGGTTAGACCCCGAGCTAGCCTGTTCCCAGTGATTGAACTCGACGCCGCAACCGTCATGATCCAGTGGGCAGCGGGCGGTCTGTTTTTCCTCTGGATCACGACCAGGCGACGCGAAGTCGGCCTCGGATACGGGTGGCTGCAGCGCCTCACGTTCATGATCTTCGGGATCATCGCGTTGGTCATTGCGTTCTACACCGACTGGTCGCCCGTTCGCGATATCGCCAACGTCGCAATGATCGTCACCTCGGGTTACGCCCTGTGGGTCAGCTACGTGCGGCGGTCGGCTGGGGTCAAAGGCCAACGCGAGGTCATCGAACGGCGGGCGAGGCGAGTCGCCCAGATGACCGGCATCGATAAGGCCGAGGAACGGTTCGACAAAACCGCCCCCGAGTTTCCGCCATACCTCGACGCGATCCCTCCAATCTTCGGCGTGATCGCGGTGATTGCTGGCGGGTTCGACGCGACCGGGTCGGCGTTCTTGGGGGTCTCTCGGACACTCGTCGGCGCGTTCTTCCTCGGTTCGGTTACCGACGCGATGCTTCTCGGCCACTGGTACCTCGTCCAACCGGGTCTCCCTCGCGCTCCGCTGAACGAGCTCGTCAGGTGGACGACGGCCCTGTGGCCGTTCGAGCTGATCGTGCTGCTGTTGCCGACAGGCATGTTGTCGGTGCTCAATGGCACGATCGACGACGGCTTCGCCGGGCAGCTCGGATACTTCTGGGTGGCGTCGACGGTTGCCACGATCATCTTGCTCGCGCTCACCATCGTCATCATGAAGGGCAAGGAGTATTCGGCCGTGATGGCCGCCACCGGCATGTTGTACCTCGCCATCCTCATGGCGTTCAGCATGGA
>CAZBTI010000011.1:0-4860 GCA_964494395.1 uncultured Acidimicrobiales bacterium
GTCCTCAGGAAGCTCAGCCTTCATGAGCTCGAGAAGGATATTAGATGAGTCGAGATCGTCTAACCCTGGAAACTCCACAACCCGAACGAGGTCGCCCCATTCGGTTGAGCCAATGACTTCCTGGGTGCCGTCGGTGGAGCCGTAGTCCATTGCGTACACCCGCTCTACGCCGATGTGGACAGCGTGGCGAAGGAACCGCTCGACGAGCTCAGCCGCGTTCCATGTGCTTGTCGCAATGCAGACCACAGTCCTACTTTCGCGCTCGGTGACCCCTGAGCGAGTGAAGCTCCCGAGATAGTTCTGCAACGGCTCCCCGACTTTCACCTCGGGCCGCGTTCCGTGGTCAATTGCACCCAAGTATCGACGATCCGGGATCTTTTTGGGTGGATCTGGGTGCCTAGCCGCACCTAGCGAGGGGTGCGCCGTTCGATGAGGACGTGTTCGTCGGTAACCGGGTGGGCAAGCCAGATGGTTGAGCCCTTGAGTTCGCGGCGCATGGCGTGGGCAATCTTGTAGCCCTGGCCAACGAACTCGTCGATCACGTCTCGGTCGCTCATGGCGCCACCGACGTCGTCGAAGAAGTCGGTCCAGTCCTCCATGGCGAGCAGCAAGCGAGGCGAGAACGGAAGGGAGTCGGGGACGATATTGTCGCCGTCGGGCGTCCACAACGGGAACGCCCCGACTTCGGCTCGCAGGATTAGCTCAACCATTACCTCTGAGGCTACCTATCTGACCGAGGCAACCTCAGAGGTCGGATCTAGCGGGATCGACGATCCTCGGAAGTGTTCGTGACCTTCACGAGGAGCTGGCCGCCGCGACGTTCGACGTTTGGAGGGAGAAGTTCGTCGATATCGGTGTGGAAGAGTCCGGCAAAAACGGTGTCAACGATCACCCCGAGCGATTCGCGCACGTTGGAGACCGCCTGGGAGAGAGAGGAACGGTTCGTCATATGAGCTCAAACACGACATCCAGGTCGCGTCATCCCGAAAACTGATTTGTTCACTCAGGGCTTACGGTCTTCTTTAGAACTCGTCGTCTTCGTCGTCGCCTTTCTCTTGCTTTTGCCGCTTGGACGCCAAGACCGCCCCGGCGGCGATTCCTCGAACGATGAGACCGGCCGCTGCGCCTCCGCCGAGACCTCCGCTGCCATTGTTACTTCTCCCCTGCATCGCCGAAGAGTTCTTCGACTGTCGTTTCGAGCACTTCTGCGAGCTTGAGTGCGAGGTAGACCGATGGGGCGTAGTCGCCGCCCTCGATCGAGACCACCGTTTGGCGGCTCACGTCGATCTCCTTGGCCAACTCAGCCTGTGTCAGCTCCATCATTCGACGTGTCCGCCGGACCTGATTCACCGTTGCTTGCTTCGTGCTCACACTTTCAACGTAAAGACATATTGACTAAATGTCAAGTTATATTGACATTTAGTCTGGCGTAGTTGACATCGGCATGAAAACATCTTCAGACGCACTACCGGATCCCCGACAAATCTCATATGAAGAATCAGTCCGCAGCACCAGGTTGGTACCACGCCGAAGGCGACCCCGCAGGCACTCAGCGTTTTTGGGATGGCGCGCAATGGTCGGCCGAACCACTTCCTTCTGCACCCGCGCAAACCAACTCGCTGGCGCCAGTCAACTCGGTCGCCCCAGACTTCGCAGCGGTTCAACAAGGCACCGACGCCTGGAGCTCCACAGCAGCACAATCGCACGGCGTCACCTTGGCAACCGCCCAGGCTCCGCTAGCAAACCAGGCTCCGCCAACCGATCAGGCTTCGGGTTTCCATGTACCGACTCAGGCCGCTGGAGCGCCCATTGAACGTGGCCTTTGGGAGAACTTCAAGTTCGTTGCCCTAGACAACTTTTCGAACTTCAACGGGCGAGCTCGCCGAAGAGAGTATTGGCTGTTCAACCTGGTCAACATCTTCATTTTCATTGGGCTTGTTATACCTACCATCGTTCTCGCCGACCCCGTGGACGGCATTGCCGGAGCAGCGTGGATCCCGATCATTCTCGGCGGTCTACTCTTTCTTGCTTTGACCATTCCCACGCTCGCCGTCACCGTTCGACGACTCCACGACACCGACCGTTCCGGAGCCTGGTACTTCGTGTCCTTTGTCCCATGGATCGGCGGGATCTGGCTGCTCTCGCTTGTTGCGAAGCCAGGAACCGTCGGAAACAACCAGTACGGACCCGACCCCAAGGCTCTCCGGTAGCTCATCGATCTACCGCTTCCCGAGACAGCTAAGCTTCGGGAATGGCACACCTTTCTACCGACCAGATCGACGAGGGGATCGCCGCGTTGGCACCGGCGCCTATCAATAACGGTCAGGTCGTTTCTCTGCTTATCCGTCCAGAAACTGACCAACGGGAGGTCGTCTCGCAGGTCCATGTGATTCCTGGTGAGGGGATTGTGGGCGACAACTACATCGCCCGCGGGAGCAAACGGACCCCCGATGGCAAGGCCCACCCCGAAGCGCAGGTCGCCATGATGAACGCCAACGTTCTCAACGTTCTCGCTGGCGGCCAAGAAGGGCTGTGGCCACTCGCTGGGGATCAGTTGCTCGTCGACTTTGACCTCAGCACCGACAACGTTCCCGCCGGCACTCGTTTCTCGATCGGCAGCGCCACGTTCGAGGTGGCCAACAAGCCCCACAACGGCTGCGCGAAGTTTGCCGAACGCTTCGGAGTGGACGCTGCACGCTTTTCGAACTCCGACAAGATCCAGCGCTACCGCGGAATCAACCTCATGGTCGTGGTCGAAGGTGACGTAACGATCGGCGACACGATCACCAAGATCGAAGCGAGTGGCACCGGATCGTTTCCTCCCGCCTAGCTCACATCGAGTTGATTACCCTCAACAACAGTAAAGGGCGATAACTGCACACCTTGTCCGCTCCAGAAGAAGGTGTCGTCTTCTCGGTGCACCTCGTAGTCATCCCACGTCGGCACCCCGGGCCAGAGGCTCTCGTAGAGGCCGCTGCCGGTATTGACCCGCCACTCCCCCGCAGAGTCTCGACCGGTGAGCACGGGCCGGTAGGTAGTGGTTCCATCCTCGTCGAAGAATTGGCGATAGTCCTCGCCGACCCAATTGCCGATGATCGTGTTTCCTGCGAGGAGCACTTCGATCTCGTCGGCGGAGAGGAGGACCAGGTCCCCATCGGATGCTCCAGAGCTCTCGACGATGAGTTCGTTAGTCGCTGGGGTCTGCTCAGGGGATGTGGTCCCCGGCGCAGCGGTTGTCGTGGAGACCACATCATTGGTCGCGGTGACCTGGGCCGCACCTACATCGGCTTGGGAACTGCACGCACCTGCGAGTACAGCGGTCAGCACGATGACGGCCAGCCATCGCAATCGAGACAAGGAGGTCATGACCCTACGGTAGCTGGGTGCCGTGATCAGCTCGGGAGCTTGGCCAAACCTTCAACAACTTCTGAAGTTTCGCACTCCACGAGTTCATAGTCGAGACCGAGTTGGACTAGCTGTTCAAGAACCAGATCTGCCATTCCAAGAACGTAGTGGCCAAACTCGAAGCGGAGCAGAACCGTTCTACACTTCGTCTTCGAGACCCACCATCTCACGAATCAAGGATTGTCCCTCGAGGTCGTCTGTCGACGCAGTAAGCAAGATCAACTCTTGTTTGCGCTCCACCGTGAGGCTCAGCCAACCACCACAGAGGTCGAGTTCGCGTTCGACAAGATCGATCACATCCTCGTATCTGTCGGCGGGAAGGTCCACCACAAATCCGGTGGAGGTTTCCTGAGAGTCCAGGACGATTGTCTGCAACTGCGCCCACGCGAAACGACTCTGCGTCTGTTCGTAAGGTGTGCGACTGTCTGGCGCAGAGCGATCCGGTTCCATGTGGATAGTGAACGGGCTTGTACTGCCGCTCCTTTAATCCACAGTCGATTAACACCAATTTGAGTGGCTATAAACTGGTTTGCTCGACGATGCGCCTCCGCCTAGTCAACCAAACCTGTCATTGATCGAAGAAGGGTGTGACCTGCAGGGTTGGTGGCCCGTGCGGTGAGAACAATAAAGTCTTCTTTTCGTTCCATAGTGAGGTCGATCCACTTGCCGCAAATTGCCAACTGTTGTTCGACCACCTGAGCAACCTCGTTATAGCGGTTGGCCGGAAAGTCGAGAACAAAGCCATCTGCGGACTCAGAGAAACTGAGCGCCATTGGCAACAACTGAGCCCAATTCACCTCCTGGCGCAACTCTTGGATCGCCGGGATGTGGCGTACTACCGAGCACGCTTCTGGTCGAGGTTGAGCAATGACCTGTAGTTCGATTACCTCAACTTCGCTGAGTTCTATCTCTTGGCGGCGATAACCCGCCTCACGCATTGCTTCCATGCACAGCCCCCGCTTCTTGCATTATTTTCTATTCTTATTGTCATATACCGACAATCACATAGCTAGTGCATTTATTCCATTTTCGTGGACGTTGGCATGTTGTAGACAGACCAGCCGGCTGCGCTCAGCCCTAACGGGCTTCCCGAAACCCGCCTTTTGCCTAACGACAAAACTCGAAACGTCGCCACGGTAGCCCGCAGCTGCGAAGGTATCGACTCGGCCCCAAAGGGCCTCCCCGAACTCGAGTTTCTCGCCTAGCGGCTCGAAACGTCGCCACGGTAGCCCGCAGCTGCGAAGGTATCGACTCGGCCCCAAAGGGCCTCCCCGAACTCGAGTTTCTCGCCTAGCGGCTCGAAACGTCGCCACGGTAGCCCGCAGCTGCGAAGCCGGTGCGGGCGAAAAGGCGCTTGCGGTCCGCAGGCGGGTCGAGGCCGGCCTACGGCCGGATCCCGTCCCGCGGCGAGATTAGAACACCTCGTCGAAACCGACTTCGCCTTCGACGCCTACT
>CAZBTI010000011.1:4960-14764 GCA_964494395.1 uncultured Acidimicrobiales bacterium
CCCGCGGCGAGATTAGAACACCTCGTCGAAACCGACTTCGCCTTCGACGCCTACTTGGTAGGACGAGACGGTGCGTTCGAAGAAGTTGGTGAGCTCTTGAACGTCCTGGAGTTCCATGAAGTCGAACGGGTTCTTGACGCCATAGACGGGTGCGATGCCGAGTTGAGCGAGACGCTGGTCGGCAACGAACTGGAGGTAGATCTTGGTGTCGGCGAGGCTCATGCCTTGGACACCTTCGCTGAGCACGTCGGCGGCGAATTGGTATTCACACTCGACCGCTTCGTCGATCATGTCCTTGATCTGGGCTTCAAGATCGGCGTCGAAGAGCTCTGGTTGCTCGGCGCGAACCGTGTTGACGACTTCGAGGGCGAAGTTCATGTGGCAGCTCTCGTCGCGGAACACCCAGTTGGTCCCTGATGCAAGACCGTTCAGCAGTCCCTTTGAGCGCAGGAAGTAGACGTAGGCGAAGGCAGCGAAGAAGAACAGGCCTTCGATGCAAGTAGCGAAGCAGATGAGGTTGAGCAAGAACTGCTTGCGTTGTTCTGGAGTTTCGATGCGATCGATGTCGCCGAGTGAATCAATCCACTTGAAGCAGAACTCTGCCTTCTTGCGAATCGAGGGGATGTTCTCGACGGCTGCGAAAGCTTCGGCGCGCTCGTCGTGGTCGGGGATGTAGTTATCGAGAAGTGTCAGGTAGAACTGCACGTGCAGCGCCTCTTCGTACAGCTGACGAGAGAGGTACATGCGAGCTTCTGGAGCATTGATGTGCTGGTAGAGGTTCAGCACGAGGTTGTTCGCAACAATCGAGTCACCGGTAGCAAAGAACGCAACGAGGCGCTCGATGAGGTGACGCTCAGATGGCATGAGCTTGCGGTCGAGGTCAACCAAGTCATCAGAGAAGTCGATCTCGTCGACCGTCCACGTGTTCTTTATGGCGTCTTGGTACATGTCGTAGAAGACCGGGTACCGCATTGGACGAAGGGTCAGGTCGAAGCCTGGATCAAGAATGTTCTTCGGCTTCGCGATGTGCGATTCATCGAGCGTTGGGGCGGTCGAGGCGTTGAATTCTTGATTTAGAGCGTCGTCAATGAGGGCCATGTTGAAGGGGTCTTTCGTGTCTTATCTACAAGTGCGGGAAACGGATATTGGTATACGAGGGAGGCGTACGACTAGCTCAGTCGCAGGCTTCGCAGTGCTCAGGATTTTCGAGCGAACAGGCCAACGCCTCAGCGTCGGTAAATGCCTTTGGTTCGCCACCATTGGTGGGGGCGGGGCCACTCGTCGATGGCGCAGTGGTCGTCTTGTTGATTCTCGTCGCTGGACGTGAACGTAGGTAATACGTGGTTTTCAGACCAGATTTCCAAGCGTGCATGTACATCGAGGAGAGCTTGCCGATCGTTGGTGACTCCATGAAGAGGTTGAGCGATTGGCTCTGGTCGATATAGGCACCGCGGTCGGCTGCCATATCGATGAGTGAGCGCATTGGAATCTCCCACGCCGTGCGGTAGACCTCTTTGAGGTCGTCGGGCATCCGATCGATTCCTTGAACCGAACCTTCAGATTGCTTCAGTGCGTTGATCATCTCTGGATCCCAGAGGCCGCGAGCCTGTAGTTCTTTCACCAGGTAGCGGTTGATCTGCAGGAACTCTCCGGAGAGGGTTTCTCGCTTGAACAGGTTCGACACCTGCGGCTCGATGCATTCATAACAACCCGAGATCGAAGCGATCGTCGCCGTTGGCGCGATAGCGATCATGAGCGAGTTGCGAAGACCGTGGGTCTTCACCAGCTCGCGAACCTCGGCCCATCTCTCGGTCTGCGTTGGGGTGACACCCCACAGATCGAATTGCAGGTCGCCTTGGGCCACACGAGTGCGGTCGTAGGTCTCGTGGGTGCCATGCTGCTCGGCGAGCTTCGCCGACGCTGTGAGTGCGTTGAGGTAGATCTCTTCGGAGATCCGTGCCGACAGCGCACGTGCTTCGTTTGAGTCGAAAGCAATGCCCAACTTGAAGAAGACATCTTGGAGACCCATCAGGCCAAGGCCGACCGGGCGCCACTTGTTGTTGGAGTGACTTGCTTCGCTGGTCGGGTAGTAGTTGATGTCGATGACCCGGTCGAGGAACGGCATCACGTGGAGCACCGTCTCGGCGAGGCGTTCGAAGTTGAACTCGCCGTCGGCTTCGACGAACTCACCAAGGTTGACCGAGCCAAGGTTGCAGACCGCAGTCTCCTCTTGGTTGGTGACCTCGATGATCTCGGTGCACAGGTTCGACAAGTGCACGACGTGTGCAGTGCCGTCTTCGCGATCGTCGCCGGTCTGGTTGCACTTCTCGTTGGAAGCGTCCTTGAAGGTCATCCAGCCGTTGCCGGTTTGGGCGAGGCTACGCATCATGCGGCTGTAGAGATCGCGAGCCTTGATCTGGCGCTCGTACAGGCCTTGTGCTTCGGCCTCTTCGTAGGCGGCGCGGAACTCTTCGCCGAAGAGGTCGGTGAGGTGGGGGACCTTCTTTGGATCAAAGAGGCTCCATTGCCAGTCCTTATCGACTCGTTCCATGAAGAGGTCTGGCACCCAGTTAGCCAAGTTCAGGCCATGAGCACGACGCATGTGATCGCCGGTGTTCTCCCGAAGATCGAGGAACGCCTCGACGTCGGCGTGCCAGCTCTCGAGGTAGATGCATGCTGCACCTTTGCGTCGACCGCCCTGGTTGACAGCGGCAACTGAAGAGTCGAGGGTCTTGAGCCATGGGACAATGCCGTTCGACAGGCCGTTCGTGCCCGCAATGAGCGAGTCCTTTGAGCGGATGCGATGCCACGCCACGCCGATGCCGCCTGCGAACTTCGAGAGGCGGGCAATGTCGGTGTACCGCTTGTAGATGCCTTCGAGGCTGTCCTCTGGGGAGTCGAGGAGGTAGCACGAAGACATTTGTGCGTGTCGAGTTCCGGAGTTGAACAGCGTGGGGCTCGATGGAAGATAGGCGAGGCTCGACATGAGGTCGTAGAAGCGAATGGCTTCGTCGGCGTCTTCGGAGAGGCCGCAGGCGACCCGCAAGAAGAAGTACTGCGGTGTTTCGGTAACCATGCGGTTCTCGGGATGGCGGAGCAAGTACCGGTCGTACACCGTGCGCAGGCCAAAGAACTCGAACTTGCGGTCTCGATCGGTGTTGATCGCCGCATTGAGCGCTGGCGCGTTCTCCTCGACGAAGGCTGCAACATCGTCACTTATCAGGCCGAGGGTGTGTCCAGTGCGAACCGACTCGGAGAACCACGGAATGTTCTGATTGCGGACTTCCTTGTCGATGTACGTCGCCAGAAGCCTCGCTGCGAGCTTGGAGTAGTTGGGCTCTTCAACAGTGAAGCCAGCAGCCGTGCGAATCGAGAGCTCGTCGAGCTCTTGGGTCGTTGCGCCATCGGCGAGCGCAGAGATTGTTCGGGTCGCAACCCGCATTGCATCGACGTTGAGGAGACCCTCAGCGCACCGTGCCACGGCGTTCACGATCTTGTTGAGATCGACCGGTTCGACAGAACCGTTCCTTTTGCGAACCTGCATACCCGATGGCACTGCACTTTCGCCATCTGGCGCCCCAGCCGCACTCAGCAATGCGGTCGTTCCGCGATCTTCTTCCATCTTTACGTCCCGTTCCACCCAGCCCAATAGTTAATCGCTCAAGTGCCCCTAGATCTGCTCTAGAAAGCATGAGCGGAACGTAAGGTTACAAGCTTGTAATTACATCGTTCAAGCTCTAGCTCGACTTAGTTTTGAGCCACCACGTTGGGTGCTCAAGCACAACTGACCAGTCGGGTCTTAACGATTGGGAAACGCACAGGTATGGCTTGTGCCTGACCACCGCGCGTGAAGGTTGCGATTCTGTTACGGGCACCAAAAGTGACGACTGGCACAAGACTTGCGGTCAAACAGGGACATCGCGAGCAACATGAGCAACATCAACAACATCCTCCGCGAACATGTCGCAGAAAGTGTTCGCTCCGCTACCTAGCGCTGGAGTACGAATTCCAGGGCAGCGCGCGCTGCAGTGCGACCAGATTGCAATGCACCGTTGATCGACGGGTTGTAACGATGATCACCGGCGACGAAGACGTCGTTTTCAAGTCGGGCGAGAGCCGGCACGTCTTCTCCTGGCAGGTGACGAGGCTGAGCGTGTGCAATGACATCGGTACGTAGGAGTTCCCAGTCGGTAACCGCGCCACCAAACCAGCCCCGCAGTTGACTGCGAATTGTTGCCAAGTCGGCGCCGGCCTCTGGAGGACCGGGTACCGAAACCGCGGTCAGGTGCTTGCCAGCAGGCGAGTACCGAGGAGACACGTTCGACATCACAGCCACGTTGTTGACCGGACCTTCCCGCGTGCCATTGAGGAAGAGTAGGGGCTCGTCGTAGGGAGCTTCATCGGAGCTGAACCAGTGCGTCGTCACACCGTTCCATCCAAAGGCAGGTGTGGAGGCTAGACCCGTCGAGGCGTCCATATCCGTAGCAACGATCACCGCATCGCTTTCGACGGTCTCTCCCCCAGCGGTCTTTACCGAGGTTGACGTAACCAAGTCGACCGCGGTGTTGAGCCGGATCTCATCAGGATCGAGACGCGCTGCCAATTGATTGCTCAATGCGCCCATGCCATCGAGCGGCACGGCGCCGAAACCAGAACTCAGCATCCGAAAGACGAACTCGGTGAATCGACTAGTCACCAACAGTTCGGGATCGAGGGTGATGCCGGTGAACAAGGGCCCAAGAAACTGGTCGACGAAATCGTCGGAGAACTTCAGATCCTTGAAGCGGGTGGCGGTAGTGCACTCGGCCTTTTCCCACACATCGTCAACGGAGCCCGCCATTACCGATCGGCGCCATTGCAACAGACGAACCTTGTCGAGAACCGACCCGATCGGTGCCTGGACCGTAGGCAAAAGGTCACCCGGTCGACGTAGCGGGTCGCCCACGAGCACCCGCCCCGAATTCAGCTGCACGAGTGAACCAGCGTCGAAACGTCGAAGGTCTAGAGCGTCGTAGTCAAAGACCCGCTGCGCAACCGGATACGCCGTGAGAAGGATCTGAAAGCCCCGATCGAGTAGGTAGCCATCGACCTCATCGGTACGCACGCGCCCCCCTACCCCGTCGGAGGACTCAAGGACAGCAACGTCATGGCCGCGGTCCTTCAACGTGACAGCGGCCGCGAGGCCAGCGAGACCAGCTCCTACGACGGTGATCTGAGCCATTATGAATCCTCGGATTGGGAAGGGACGTGGGCTCGGAGCGCCCGATAGGCACTTTCGTAACCAACGGCGCCAAAGCCAGCGACTGTTCCAAGCGCAACGGCCGACACCAGCGATACGTGCCGGAAGTCTTCTCGGGCCGCTGGATTGGAAAGGTGAACCTCGACAACCGGATACCCAACAGCGGCTATAGCGTCTCGGATCGCCACCGAGGTATGTGTGTACCCGCCCGGGTTAAAGAGAGCGCCATCGGCCCAACTCGCAGCCTCTTGTAGATGATCGACGAGCGTGCCCTCACCATTGCTCTGATGTGCGATGATCTCGTCGCCAAACTCGTTGGCGAGACCGGAGAGGTCCGCCACGATCTGTTCGAGTGTCATACTTCCGTACACCTCGGGCTCGCGGGTACCGAGCAAATTGAGATTGGGTCCGTTTAGAAGGAGAAAGCGCACGGACGAAGTCTACAAAGCTCTCGGGCGCTGGTACCCGTTACCCACAGCAAAGCGGTTACGAGGTCGGAACACGATCGGTGGTTTGCAACGAGCCCCAACTCGCCGCCATTGGCATGAACTCCGCGTCGTCACCTAGGGAGCGGACTGGAGCGCGCTTTCGGAACGTCGCAAGAACCTCGCCCGCAGACAGCAGGTCGACCCGAAAGGTAAACCGTCCAGCCGGAAGACTGAGTGACTCGACCGACACCACGATGGGACCGTCGAACCCCTCTGGGTCCAGTGGGCCCGAGTCAAAACCAAAGCCGGTCGGGCTTCCGTCCTCGTTCAGCACCCGGATCTCGATCGTGGGATCGATGACGTCAACTTCTGGAACCACCTTGACCGCGAAACGAGCAGGCTGGCCCACGACCATATGGCCACCGTCCTCACCCTTGAACCTCGCCCGCTTAAACCATTCAGCGTTTGCGTCGTTCTTTGACTGTTTGACGACCAGTGCTTCACGCTGGTGACGACGGTCCTTGGCAGTGGGCTTCTTTGACTTCTTCGATTGCTTTGACCGCCTCTGTCGTTTCGGAGGTTCGGGATTCGCGAGGCCGATCATGCGACCAGAAGTGTCGACCCGACCAGCCTCTTCGTACTCCTCGATCACTTCTGCTGGATTACCGAGGCGCCGAACCCGTCCATGATGCAACCACAGAATTTGATCGCAGTTCTTCTCGAGCATCTTGAGGCTGTGAGAGACCTGGATAATCGTGGCTCCACCTTCGCGGAGTTCGTTCATCCGGCGAAGACCATGTTCTTTGAACGCAATGTCGCCCACGGCGGTGATCTCGTCGGCCAGAAGGATCTCCGGCTGCATCTGCACCGAGACCGCAAAGCCCAAACGCGCCCGCATGCCACTCGAGTAGGTCTCGATCGGTGCATCGAGAAACGATCCAATGTCGGCCATCTCGATGATGTCATCGATAACGCTGTCCATGTAGTCCCGGTCGAGACCAGCCACGGCACCGTTCATGTAGATGTTTTCGCGGCCGGTCAGTTCGCCATGAAAGCCTGCACCGAGTTCGAGCAGGGCGGTGATCCGACCGCGGACCATCACCTGACCAGTCGTTGGGCGATAGACACCACACAACGTGCGCAGCAGCGTTGACTTGCCCGAACCGTTGCGGCCAATCACGCCGAGCATCGACCCGCGGGGCACTGTTAGAGAGACGTCCTCGAACGCCCAGAACTCCTCACGATCGCGGTCGCCAAAACCGGTCAGTCGGTCCTTCAGACTGCTGCTGCGGGTTCCGAGCAGAAACTTCTTCGAGATGTTGTCCGCCTGAATGGCCACATCGAGTAGCGGGTCGAGACTCGACATCTACAACCCCTCGGCAACATCGGCTGAAGACCGAGCAAAGATCGCCCAGCCCACATAGAGAATCAGCAGTGAGAACGAGCTGAGGTAAATCCAATCGATCAGTGGAGGCCAGCGCATGAACAAAATGCCATCTCGACCGAATCCGATTATCTTGGCAAATGGGTTCTGCGTGACTATCGGTTCGAGCCACGGCGCGCCGCTGAAACGACCTGCGGCCGATTGGATCGGCCAGATGAGCGGAAGAAGATAGAAGCCGAGACGTAGCGAAATGGAGTACAGGTAGCTGATGTCTCGGTATTTGCTGTTGGCCACCGAGAGCGCAAGACCGACGCCAAGGCCTGAGGCTGCAGCGAAGATCGCTGCCGGAATGAGCACGACGGCATGGATCGAAATATGGCCGAACAGGGCGAAGAAGACAATCACCACGCCGATCAGAATCGATGCTTCGACAAGCGTGCTTAGTGCTGTAGAAAGCGCTGCTGCTACGGGCGGGAAGTAGAGCTTTCGCCGCAAGCGCACGGTCGACATGAAGTTGGCGAGGATCTTCGAAGACACCGCACGAAAGAACCCCCAGATCGCAATACCCGACACGAGGAAGTGCGGAAACGAACTAAAGCCACCGGGAGCAACTGGTACCGAACGATCGATGTTCAAGAGCACGCCGAAGACGATGCTGTAAATCGCAACTTCAGCAATCGGGTTCATCAGCGACCACGCCCAGCCAAAGTAACTGCGCGTGTAGGTCGTGCGGAGGTCGCGCTTGGTCATGTACGCAATAAAGCTGCGGTAACGCCATGCCTCGGCGGCCGACGAGAACACCGTCGTGTTCGCCGAACCCGAAGAGAAGATCGTGACCTCGTGCGACACGACGGAGACGTCGTTGCCAGCAACGGAGACATCGTCAGCGGTCCCCGTTTCGTCTTCGAATGTCGTCATGGCCAAATCACCTGCATTTCGCCAACGACGTTACCCTCTGCATTCGTCACCGTGCTGCCAGCCGCCGGTCCAGTAAGCACGCCGAGATCGACGAGAATCGCTTCCATTGCGAGGTCTGCAGCTCGACGAGCGCCATCTCGGGCCTTCAACGCAACCCCAAGACCGCGCTCGGGCAGCGCCGCCACGAAGACGCCCTCGGCGCCAATCTTGGCGAGAAGAGGTTCGTTTGCACGTTCACCGAACAGCACCTCGGCGCGGTCAGCGCCCGACATCCAGTGTGGATTCGGTGCCAACGCGTCGACCACCCGATTCGCTGCGGCAACGAGTGCCGTATCAGTCATAGAGTTCCCATCGGCCGAAACCAGCCTAGCCATAGAAAAACCAAGAATCTTTAAGGGCACCGCATGGGTGGGGATTCCGCAGCCGTCGACGCCCGGACTCTGTGATCCGAGGTCGAAGCCGGTGAATGCTTCGATCGCGGCCGTCACGAGTTGCTGTACCGGGTGATCTGGCTGGACATATCCGGAGGGGTCGACGCCGAGATGCTGCGCGATTGCGAGGAAGCCCGCGTGCTTTCCCGAACAACAGTTGTGAATCCGACCGAACCGCTCTCCTGATCGAAGCACCCGATCTTGCTGTTCTTCGCTTAGCGGCCGAGTCGCTCCACACTCCAGAGCGGACGCATCGAGTCCAATTCTCTCCAGAATGGCTTCAGTTCTCTCGAGATGCATCGGTTCGGCACTATGACTAGCCGCACTCAACGCAATGTCCTCATCACTGAAGCCAAACGCATCTGCGGCCCCCGTGCTTACCAACGGAATGACTTGAACTGGCTTTAATGCAGAACGGGGAATGACGAGCCGTTCGACATCGCCAAACGTTGATTTCACGCCATCTAGGCCAACCACAGCAGCATCGACGAGGTGTTCGCTCTCAGCCACAGAACGGGTCAAACCGACTCGCAAAGGCGCAGAATCATGAAACATAGCTACAAGTGTGGATTAAAAATGCCGAACACATTGTTAATTGGACTGATCAGCATGAAGCGATAGCGAATATGCTGGTAGTAGAGACCTGAAAGGACCCTCCGTGAGTTCCTACGAAACGTATCAACCAGTAACACCAGCGATTAACGCTCCTGAGACCGACCGCGCCGCCTTTGTGGCCAAGGTGTACCAACACGTCGCGTTGGCCCTCGTTGCCTTCGTTGCGTTCGAAGCCGTCCTCTTCGTAACCGGCATCGCCGAAGCAATGCGAGAGTTCTTCTTCGGCACGGGCGGCTTTGCTTGGCTTGCCCTCCTCGGTGGCGTCATGATCATCCAGAACTTCGCTGCAAAAGCCGCACTCAACCTGACCGACCCAGGCGCGCAGTACATGGGCCTCTTCGGCAGTGCGTTCGGCCAAGCATTGATCTTTGCGCCGTTCCTCTCGTTCGTCTTTGCGACCGATGGCGCTGGACCTGTTGTCGAAGCAGCGATCGTGACAGGTGTCGGCTTCGCCTTCCTCACCGCAATTGGTTTGTTCACCCGTAAAGATCTTTCGTTCCTTCGCCCACTCGTCATGTGGGGCTTTGGCCTCGCACTGGTGGCCATCATTGGCGCAACGATCCTCAACTTCCAGCTCGGCGTGTGGTTCTCACTCGCCATGATCGCCGTATCCGGCGCTTCGATTCTCTTCCAGACGCAGAACGTCGTAAAGCGCTACCCAATCGGCTCACACGTCGCTGCTGCTATTGGTGTGTTCAGCTCGCTCATGACCATGTTCTGGTACGTGCTGCGACTGTTCATCTCACGCGATTAAGGCGCAATCACATCAGCTCAAAACGAGCTGCGACA
>CAZBTI010000011.1:14864-26795 GCA_964494395.1 uncultured Acidimicrobiales bacterium
ACATCAGCTCAAAACGAGCTGCGACAAACCTAACGAGAAGAGTGAACCCACGGGTTCACTCTTCTTCGTTTTGCGCGGTCGACAAGTCGTCATCCTCAGCGAGATCGTCCTGTGTCTCATCATCATTTGATTCCCCGGCCGCGACGGCTGCTGCGGTAGCGGCTGCTGCTGCTGCTGCCTCTGCCTTTGCTGCAGCTGCTTTTGCCTCGGCAGCGGCCTTGTTGGCTGCTTTCGTTGCCGAGTCCGGAAGATCAGCTCCCCCGAACGAGATCTTGTAATCCGGATTCTCGTTTGCAATGCGACGAAGCGCCCAGCGAACATCACCTGCGTACTCGGGAGCCACGTTCCAAATATCGGCTCCAATTGCGAGCTGACTCATACCGTCTTCGACCGTGTGGAAGTTGATCGCCGTTCCCGCGATCGGCTCGCTGAACACCGGCTCATAGGTTTTCAACAAGAGAGGGCTCAGCGGAGAATAGTGAATCTCTGATTCGGTCATCACAATTTCGAAGTTTTGAAGCTTCGCTCTGTCGTACACACGTTGTTTCGGCTTCAGGAACCGGTTGATCGTGCGCATCGGCACCCGAAACAACTGACTCGGGATGCTGTAGATCGTCGCCACGATTGCAAAGTTGTCGGCCGGGTCGCCTTTGAACTTTCCAAACACGGCATAGCCAGGGAGCAATACCGGGACATCGATTCGGACATCACCTTGCACGGTCCCCTGCCGAGCATCGACGAAGTCCTTCATGGAGCGGGCCATTACGCGTCTTCACCTGCAATCTGTTCGGTCTCGATCTGTTGCTCTGGGCTTGCTGCAAGCCCAGACGGTCGAACCACGAGGATAAGGTCGCCTCCTTCGAGCGACGACCCGGGAACCGCAGCGATGCGTTCGATCGTTCCCGAGATCGACGTCGAGATGCTCGACTCCATCTTCATCGCCTCGATAACGGCAACTGTATCGCCTTGCTCGACTTCGTTGCCCACGTCAACAGACACGCTGACCACGCCTCGGAACGGCGCACCGACATGGCCGGGGAGCAACGCATCTGCCCGCTCGGTTTCGGGTCGATCCGACGCCACCGATCGGTCTCTCGTGTCGATGTCGCGACTCTGACCGTTCACCACGAAACTGACCCGGCGGATCCCATCCTCATCAGCGTCGCCAATCGACTTCAAGGCAAGCAAGAGGCGGACGCCTCGTCCAAGGCCAACAGAAGCTTCTTGTTCGTGTGCATCGAGGCCATACCAAAACAATGTCGATGGCAGGACGGCAAGATCTCCGTAACGGGCTCGCTGCTCGGCCTGCGCTGCTGCCGGCCCGGGGAACAACAACCTGTTGAGCGTCGCGCGCCGGTCGAGCCCGTTCAGGCCCTCCTCGTCGACCTTGGAGAGATCCTCTTGATGCGGTTCCCACGAGCGTCCCTCGATCGCTCTCGATCGGAACGGCTCGGGGAAGCCACCCGGAGGTGTACCCAGTTCCCCATGCAAGAAACCAACAACCGAATCGGGAAGGTCTACCGACTCTGGATCTTCGAAGAGCTGCTCGGGGGTAACTCCAGATGCCGCGAGGTGGAGAGCAAGATCGCCCACTACCTTCGACGACGGCGTCACCTTGATTGGGCGCCCGAGAAGTTGGTTGCAAGCAGCGTAAAGGTTCTCGACCTCCTCGAAGCGATGCCCGAGGCCGAGCGCCCGAGCTTGCGAGCGCAGGTTCGAGAGCTGCCCGCCAGGGATCTCGTGGCGGTAGACCGTTCCCGTTGGAGATGCGAGCCCCGCTTCGAATGGCTTGTAGACCTTGCGCACGGCTTCCCAGTACGGCTCGAGGTCGCCAATTGCATCGAGCGAAACCCCGGACTCCCGCTCGGTGTCATCGGTCATCGATACAACCGCTGCTATCGATGGCTGAGAGGTCATACCCGACAATGGTGGGGCGGCTGCGTCGACGGCATCGACACCCGCCTCGATGGCAGCGAGATAGGTCGCTACCTGGCCACCGCTCGTGTCGTGGGTGTGGAGTTGGACCGGTTGTTCGAAACGGTCGCGCAAGGCCGTCACAAGCTGGCGCGCTGCATCGGCGCGAAGCAAGCCAGCCATGTCCTTGATGCATAAAATATGCACCCCGGCATTCACGAGCGTTTCGGCAATACCGAGGTAGTAATCGATCGTGTAGAGATCTTCGTCAGCGCTGGTGAGATTGCCCGAGTAGCAGATCGTGCCTTCGGCAACGCCGCCGACCTCGAGCACGGCGTTGATCGCGGGGAGCATTTGGTCGATGTCATTGAACGCATCGAACACCCGGAAGATGTCCATCCCGGAGTCTTTGGCTTCGGCAACGAAACTTTCGGCGACCACGTCGGGATACGGCGAGTAGCCAACGGTGTTGCGACCCCGCAGCAGCATCTGCGTGCACACGTTGGGGGCAGCCTCGCGAAGCCGCTCTAGGCGTTCCCACGGATCCTCGTGCAGGAAGCGCAGGGCAACATCGAACGTCGCACCGCCCCAGCACTCCAAGCTGAGAAGTTCGGGCATGGTGTGGGCGATCTGGCGAGCGCCAGCGACCAGGTCGATCGAGCGAACTCTCGTGGCGAGGATTGATTGATGCGCATCACGCAGCGTCGTGTCGGTCAGCGCGATTGCTTTCTGCGCTCGTAGATCGGCAGCGAAGCCAGCCGGGCCAAGTTCAGCCAAGCGTTGACGAGAACCAGGCTGCGATTCACTCGTCGGCCGGGCAGGCAATTTGGTCGCCGGGTTGATGCGAGTCGGGGCCGGGCCATGGGGTTGGTTCACGGTGATATCGGCGAGGTAGCGCAGAAGGCGAGTGGCTCGGTTCGCGCCGACCGAAGCCGCTGTGAGTTCGGGACGCTGATCGATGAACGCGGTGGTGACCTGACCAGAAATGAATTGCTCGTCAGCGAGGATTGCTCGGAGGAACGGCTGGTTGGTAGCGACGCCCCGCACTCGATACTCGGCGAGCGTGCGCTGGAGTCGCCTCACGACCGTGTCGAAGTCACGGCCTCGACAGGTGACCTTCTCGATCATCGAATCGAAGAACGGGGTGATCTCGACACCTTGGTAGACGCAACCGTCGAGGCGGACACCAGGGCCAGTCGCTGGCCGGTAGGCGTTAATCCGGCCGGTGTCTGGACGAAAGTCGTTCGCTGGGTCTTCGGCGGTCACCCGGCATTGCATGGCATAGCCGCGCACCTTGATGACGTCTTGACTGAGGCTCAGGTCTTCGAGGGAGTCTCCAGAAGCGATCCGCAATTGGCTCTCGACGAGGTCGACGTCGGTGATCTCTTCGGTGACGGTGTGCTCGACCTGAATGCGGGGATTCATCTCGATGAAGACGTGGCGATCGGTCGAATCGACCAAGAACTCGACCGTGCCTGCGTTTTTGTAGTCGATGGACTTTGCAAACCGGACGGCGTCGTCGAGCAACTGCGCTCGAACCTCAGGATCCAAGTTGGGAGCGGGTGCCAACTCGACGACCTTCTGGAAGCGTCGTTGAACCGAGCAGTCACGCTCAAAGAGGTGCACAACGCCGCCCTGTCCATCGGCCAAGACCTGCGCCTCGATGTGTCGCACATCGGTCATTGCTTCCTCGAGGAACACCGTCGAGTCACCAAACGCGCTCTCGGCCTCCCGTCGGGCAGCATCGACCGCGTCGGTGAGATCGTTCGGGTCGTCGATCCGACGCAGGCCGCGGCCGCCGCCGCCAGCTGCGGCCTTCACGAAAATCGGAAAGCCAATGTCGGCGGCAAAGTCGAGGGCGACACTCGGATCTTCGATCGGTGGAGACTGCATGAGCACGGGGAGATCGGCTACCTCGGCCGCCTCTCGTGCGCGCATTTTGTTGCCGGTCAGTTCGAGCACGCTGGAACCTGGGCCGACAAAAGTGAGACCCGCTGCTTCGCAAGCTTCGGCAAGGTCGGGGCTTTCGGAAAGGAACCCGTAGCCCGGGTAGATCGCATCAGCGCCGGCGCTGATCGCGGTCTGCACGATGAGGTCGTGGTCGAGGTAGGCGCGAACTGGATGGCCGACCTCACCAATCTCGTATGCCTCGTCGGCCTTGATTCGATGAAGCGCTTTGCGGTCTTCCCATGGGTGGATTGCCACGGTCCGAATCCCGAGTTGTGTTGCTGCGCGAAAGGCCCTGATAGCGATTTCGCCCCGGTTTGCTACCAATAGCTTCTGAATCATGTGTTCCCCCGTGTCCCGGTCTCACAGTAACCGGCAAACCCTGACCGGACCCTAATTTTTCGCTGCGGGCCACGGCGCACTAGGAATGCATCATGCGTGCGATTCAGATAAACGAAGCTGGCGGCCCTGAGGTTCTCTCGATCACGGAGGTTGATACCCCGAGTCCTGGCCCCGACGAGGTCGTCATCGATGTCGCCGCAGCAGGTGTTAACTTCATCGACACCTACCACCGCGGCGGGCTGTATCCCGTCGATTACCCGTTCACTCCCGGCGTCGAGTGCGCTGGCGTGGTGTCGGCCTTGGGCGAAGGGGTCACCGACTTCGCCGTGGGCGATCGTGTGGCCAACATCGGTACGATGGGCACCTACGCCGAGTCGATTGCGCTCCCCGCTAATCGCTGCGTCGTGGTTCCCGACAAGGTAGAACTCGTTACCGCCGCTGCCGCGATGCTTCAGGCGATGACCGCTCACTACCTGGTGGTCGATACCTATCCGCTTCGCCCCGGCGATACCTGCCTCATCCACGCAGGTGCTGGTGGCACCGGCAACCTCGCTATCCAACTCGCAAAGCAGGCTGGGGCCACCGTTTTCACCACGGTAGGGACTGCCGAGAAAGCCGAGATCGCCGCTGGCGCGGGAGCCGATCACGTCATCAACTACAGCGAGAAGGATTTCGCCGAGGAGATTCGCTCGCTATCTGGAGCCGACCGCCCGCTCGATGTCGTCTACGACGGCGTGGGAGCGTCCGTCTTCGACGAAAGCATGAGCCTGCTACGCAAGCGCGGACTCATGGCGACCTTCGGAAACGCATCTGGCGCGGTGCCGCCGGTTGCACCACTCGATCTCATGGCCGCCGGTTCGGTTTTCCTCACCCGCCCGACGCTCTTCGACTACATCGAGACCCGCGAAGAGCTCGTGGCCCGAGCCGATCAGATCTTTGCGCACATCGCTAACGGCACTCTTAAGATCCGTATCGGCAAGACCTTCTCACTCGACGAAGCAGGCGCAGCGCACGAGTACTTGGAGTCACGTCAGTCGACGGGCAAGCTCCTGATCGAGCCCTAGCTCGGGCGACATCGCCGACGCGGCCGGCACGACTGCGCCGATCGTCATCACCGTTGGAGACCCGAAGGGGCACCCAGACACTGCGACCTCATCGAGTGAACGAAATGCCGTTTGCTCATCGGCGCGCCCAGCGCTGTGGACGAATGCCACGCCGACCCGAGCTTCTAGGGAAGAACAGTGGGCGCGAAACCCGTCCTCACCAGCGGCTACGGTGGCCACATGAGCACCAACGAACGCACATCAGACTCGCCCCTCCTCGACCCGATGTTCATCGATCGATGGTCGCCTCGATCATTCGCCGATACGCCGGTCACCGACGAGCAGATCGCCGCGATGTTCGAAGCTGCCCGTTGGGCGCCGAGCTGGATGAACAACCAACCGTGGCTGTTCCTCTACGAGACGGACGGTCCGGATCGAGCTGCGATATTGGATCTCATCATGGACTTCAACCGGGAATGGGTCGATGACGCTCCCGTTGTCGGGCTGATCGCCGCACGCCCAGGCCTCGAGGGCTTCATGGCTCGCACAGCCGACTTCGACACGGGCGCAGCGGTGATGAGCCTCACCCATCAGGCACACAAGCTCGGCCTCGTCGTGCACCTCATGGGCGGCATCGAGATCGAGGCAGCCTTCGCTGCCACGGGCCTCGACCCGGAGACCACCAACTTCATCTGCGCCTTTGCGATTGGGCACCAAGGAAACGGGTCGAATTTGTCAGAGAAGAACCAAGAAAAGGAGAAGCCAAGCCCCCGAATGCCCGCAAGTGCGTTTGCGTTCAAAGGCTTGGCTGCTTCTCCAAGGCCAGCTGAATAGCTAGGCGTCGACGTTCGAATCCGTAGTGAGATCGAGCGTGACCGATTCGATAAGCGGCATGATCTTTTCGCCGAACTCCTTGGTGGCGACTGGATAGTCGTCGAAGACGCACATGACACCCTTGACGCCCGGGATCTCCGCGACCTCGTCGAGGCGAGCAGCGATCGTTGCATGGCTACCGACGATGGCACCGATGTTCAGGTTGAACGCCTGTTGCATGTCGGCGATCTTCTCCGCCGTGGCGCCAGCAGTGTCCATCTCGGCTGCGCCGATAAGGAACTTGATGGCCTCGAGGTCGGCACCTTCCTTGTAGTGCTCCCACTTCGCCTGAGCTTCCTCATCGGTCTCGCCCATGGTGATCTGGAAGAGCACATACACCCCGACATCTCGGCCAGTCTTCTCCGCTGCGGCGACGAGGCGAGCAGCGTCACTGCGAACGACCTCGAGATCCTCGGTGCCGATGATGAACTGGTAGTCGCCATAGGTGGCGCAGAACTCCACACCTCGGTCACTCTGGCCAGCGCACACGAGTGGCACTCCGCCATCCTTCGGCGGAGGCGAGAGGCGACAGTCGTCCATCTCGAAGTACTCACCCTTGAGATCGGAGGCGCCTTCAGACCACAACTCCTTCATGATCTTCACGTACTCGGTCGCGTAGTCGTAACGCTTGTCGAGGTACCAATCGCCCGGCCACACACCCATTTGGCTGTATTCGATCTTGTTCCAACCCGTCACGATATTGATACCGAAGCGGCCGCCGGAGATGTCGTCGATCGTCGACGCCATTCGGGCCACCATTGCTGGCTCCATCGTGGGCAACGCAACGGATGCGAAGAGGTTGATCTTCTCGGTCGCTGCAGCGAGGCCGGCCATAAGCGTGAACGATTCGAGGTTGTGATCCCAGAACTCGGTGTCACCCCCGAACCCTCGAAGCTTGACCATACTCAGCAGGAATTCGAAGCCTGCCTCCTCGGCGAGGACCGCCGTCTCTCGGTTGAGTTCGAAGCTCGGCATGTACTGCGGCGAGTTCTTCGACATCATCCAGCCGTTATTTCCAATTGGTATAAAGATTCCAAGGTCCATCTATAACCCATATCACGTAACGGATGTCACATGTCGAGTTTTGTACCACACAGACAGCGCGCTCAGGGGGTTTCTGTCTGAAGCTGAGCGAGATGCTCCAACGCCGATGCCTCGTCGATTACGTCGGCGTACTTTGCATGAAGATCGAAGAGGTTGGATTCCTGCACTTGTTCGGTGCGATCACCGACAGCCTCTCGGACGACGAAAGGAACAAACCCCGCCGCCGACGCATCGGTCACTGTGGCTCGCACACACCCGCTTGTCGACACACCGCACACCAGAACTGAATCGACACCGAGTGCTGTCAACCGCTCGTCGAGGTCGGTGCCAGCAAAGCCCGACGCGTGTTGTTTCGTGATGACCACGTCGTCCTCGGCGGGGGCGAGGCCCGAGATCCAGTCGGCGAGTAGGTTACCTCGGTCGAATGAACTGAGCGCCGCGACCTTGTCGTACCACACTCCCCCGTCCGTCCCGCCTGGCTCGAATTCGACCCGGGTCCATACGACCGGCACGCCCACTGCACGGCCAGCGGCAACGACTCGTTTCACCGACTCGACCACCTCCGGGCGATCAATGTCGAGCGGCGATCCCTCGGAGAAATACGCGTTGCACATATCTACGACGAGCACGCACGGCGAAGACCCAAACGGGGTCGACCGACCAAACCCCGCCGCCGCATAGCTAGAAACCGTCTCCCCATCCATAAGAGATTTGTACAGGCTGACAGACCGTCAAGGTCTGTCAGCCTGTACAAATCTTTTGCGGTGAGGGAGATTTGGCCAGGGGGACGGCTCGTCGAGGTCGCGACCTATGATTGCCCATGGCTCAGTTTCTCTCGACCGCAACCGACCGACCCGCCCGCTTTCGGGAGTTACTCGATGCCCCTGAACCGGCCCTCCTCCCCGGTTGTCACGATGCACTCGGCGCCAGGCTCATCGAGCAGGCTGGGTTCGACGCTGCCTACATGACCGGCTTTGGCGCTGCGGCCTCGCTGCTCGGCCGTCCCGACGTGGGCTTACTCGGCCTGAGCGAGATGGCCGACCAGGCGCGCCGCATTGCTTCGGCAACGTCCCTTCCCGTAATCGCTGACGCCGATACGGGCTTTGGAAACCCGATCAACGCCATCCGAACCGTGCAGATGTACGAACAGGCCGGGGTTGCCGGCCTCCACATCGAGGATCAGATCCTCCCGAAGAAGTGTGGCCACATGGAGGGTAAGGTCGTCATCCCCGCAGATGACTTCGAGGCAAAGATCGGCGCCGCATCCGATGCCCGCCAGAACCCAAACTTCACGATCATTGCCCGCACCGACGCCCGGGCACCGCACGGTCTCGACGATGCGCTCTCCCGAGCACGGATGGCTCGGGCTGCCGGTGCCGACGTCCTCTTCGTCGAAGCACTACAAGACCGCCAAGAACTCGAACTGGTGGCGAAGGAGCTCTCGGATATCCCCCTTTTGTTCAACTGGGCTGAGGGCGGCAAGACGCCACCCCTGACTATCGACGAGATCACCGAACTCGGCTTCGCGATGGTGATCATGCCCATCTCAACACTGCTGGCCGCCACCCGTGCCATGCAGGAAGCACTCGCGCAGATCAAGATCGACGGCACACCGGTCAACGCCGTCGAGTCGATGCCAACCTTTGGCGAGTTCACCGACCTCATCGGGCTTCCCGAGATCACCGGCCTCGAGCAGCAATACGGCAGCTAGCCATCCGGTTGATTCTATGCCTGCGACATTACAGAAGGCGCAGCAGCAGGGTGGTTGCCGAGATGGTGAGGAGGACGATCACCACACGTTCGAAGGCCGTGACCGAGATTCGTTCGCGGATGATGGCGCCGACCGGCACCGAGAGGATGCCGAGCGGGATGAGCAGCAGCCCAATGATGATTGAGTCCCGGTTGTAGAGCTGTTGGATCGCGGCCACGATCATCTGACCGATCTGGGTGAGCGCAAAGAATGAGGCGATCGAGAAGATAAAGGTGTCTCGATTTACATCCACGCAAAGGAACCACGGGGTGACGATCGGACCCGACACCCCGGCCGCCCCCTGAAAGAGGCCAGCCACACCGCCGACGACGGGCGCCAATCTGTGGGCGGTCTCGTCGGCCATCATGAACTTGAGCCCGCTCAACCGGTTGATGAGAAAGGCCACGAGGATGATGAACAAAATCAGCCGAAACGTCTGCACCGGCAAGAGCGGTAACAGGAGCGTTCCGCCAACAGCGCCGACGAGGCCGGTGAGCATGAACACGTTGAGTGTCTTGGCTTCGGTCCGGGTCTCCCGTAGCTTCCACGCAATTCCCAGGTTGAGATAGAGGTTCGACGGCGCAACGATGAGGACGGCGTCGACGACGTCGATGAACTGGGCCAACACCGGCAGAAGCAGCAACGGGTAGCCGAACCCAGCAATGCTCTTGACCACCGCAGCAACGCCGGCGATACCGAGGATGAGGAAAATCTGGTCACCGGTCACGAAGTGGCAGCGTTCGGCGCGGGGTGAGAAGCCGTTGCTTCGCTGATCAGCATCGACATAAACCGTATCAACGCCTCGGTCGGTGGCCTATCGGCTCGACGAGCGAGCACGAGTGCCCGTTCAGCAACGGGTGCCTGGACCGCTCGTTGGAGAAGGTGCGGCTCGCGTTCGGCATCGACAGCAGATAAGACGGTCCACCCCATCCCAAGTCGGACCATCTCGCAGAGCACGGCAGGCTGGGAGCTCTCGGCGATGAAGTTTGCCGACGCACCCCGACCGCGAAGCTTGGCGGTGACAAGCGAGCGCGTTCGAGAGCCACTTGGAAACCCGACCCACGGCCCCCACGTGGAGGGCTTACCTACCTTCGTTCCAGGCGGCGCGTACACGTACAACGGTTCGCTGAGTAGCGGGCGAAGCTCAAGGCCATCGGCCTCGGGTGGCGTCACCGCGACCACGACGTCCAACTCACCCGCATTCAGCTCCTCGTACAAGATGGCCGAGGGGCGGACGTTCAGCTGTACAGAGATATCGGGATGAATCGAACGAAAGCGCACAAGCGTCTCACCGAAGTGATGGATCGCCGCCGTGTCGATCATCCCAGCACGGATCTGGCCAACATCACCGGTTCGGATTTCGTTCGCCCAGCGATCGAGCGCATCGAGCTCACCGAGAACAGTGCGCGCATACACCGCTGCGGTCTTCGCCTCGGGGGTTGGGACACGTGTCCGCCCCTCCTTTGTGAACAACACGACGCCGAGTCGCCGCTCGAGCTCAGCCATACCCTGAGCAAAGGCAGAAGTGCTGACGCCGAGCTCGTTAGCGGCATCGGTCCACCCACCATGTTCGAGGGCGGCAACGAGGTACGACAGCTGCGCTGAGGAGGGTTTCTGTGCTGCCACACCGAACAGCGTAGTAGCAGTTTCAAACAGTGAAGTCTTTCTTCATTATTCTTCTCAATGGTTCATAGGGTCCGTAGTTTGTCGAACATGACAACAGCACGCGAAATCACACCCGCATCCGGCAAGCTCGGAGTCCTCATGCCAGGCCTCGGCGCCGTGGCCTCAACCGTCATCGCCGGCGTTCTCCAAGCCCGACAAACCGGTGAAGCTCCACTCGGATCGGTCTCGCAGATGGCCCACATCCGGCTCGGAAAGCGCGAGGAGGGACGCAACCCGCTCATCAACGAGTTTGTCCCACTCGCCGACCTCGGCGACCTCGTCTTTGGCGGCTGGGACCCACTCTCCCCTAACGCCCTTGAAGCTGCCCGCACCGCCGGCGTCATGAAAGACGGCGACCTCAACGCCATCTCGGGCGAGCTCGAAGGTGTCGTTGCGATGGACGCCGTGTTCGACCAGCGCTGGGTCAGCCGGATCGAAGGCGTTCGCGTCAAGACCGAAACCAACAAATGGGATCAGGCCGCTGCTCTCATTGCTGACATCGAACAGTTCCGCACCGAAAATGAATGCGACCGGCTCGTCATCGTCTGGTGTGGCTCGACCGAAGCCTTCCAGGAACCGTCGGCTGTGCATGCATCGATCGAAGCGTTCGAGCAGGGCTTAAAGGATAACGACGACAACATTGCGCCCAGCCAGATCTACGCGTATGCCGCGATCGTGAGCGGTGTGCCGTTCGCAAACGGTGCACCAAACCTCACCACCGACGTCGACGCAATCGTCGAACTCGCAAAGCGCGAGGGCGTGCCGATTGCTGGCAAGGACTTCAAGACGGGCCAGACCCTCATGAAGACGCTCATCGCTCCAGGACTCAAGTCCCGCATGCTCGGTATTCGCGGCTGGTACTCAACCAACATCCTCGGCAACCGTGACGGAGAAGTCCTCGACGCTCCGGAGAATTTCCAGACCAAGGAGCATTCCAAGCTCGGAGTGCTCGACACCATCCTCCAGCCCGACGTATACCCGTCGCTCTACGGCAACATCGACCACAAGGTTCGAATCGATTACTACCCCCCGCGTGGTGACGAGAAAGAGGGCTGGGACAACATCGACATCTTCGGTTGGCTCGGTTACCCCATGCAGATCAAGATCAACCTGCTGGCCCGCGACTCGATCCTCGCTGCACCAATCGTTCTCGACCTCGCCCTTTTCATGGACCTCGCCCATCGCGCTGGTGAGTCCGGAGTGCAGGAATGGCTCAGCTTCTACTTCAAGGCCCCCCAGAGCGCCACGGTCAACGACCCAGAGCACGACATCTTCATCCAGCAGACCAAGCTCAAGAACACGCTTCGTGAATGGATGGGCGAAACGCCCGTCACCCACTCCGAAGCGGGCTGA